>JBARBN010000016.1:0-41771 GCA_049793155.1 Nitrospirota bacterium | reverse complement strand
GGACGGGCTCCGGATCAATCCCGGCAACATCGGCGGGAAGAACAAGGTCTCAGAGGTTGTTCGGGCTTGCAGGGACAGAGGCATCCCGATACGCATCGGCGTGAACGCGGGCTCGCTTGAAAAGCATCTGCTCGAAAAGTACCGGCACCCTACTCCCGAGGCGATCGTGGAGAGCGCCTTCGGTCATATCCGCATCCTCGAAGACCTGAACTTTACCGAACTCAAGGTTTCGCTCAAGGCCTCCGATGTGATGACGACGGTCGCGGCCTACCGGCTGTTCTCGATAAAATCGGACTATCCGCTGCACATCGGCGTCTCAGAGGCGGGAACGCTTTTTTCGGGCACGATCAAATCGAGCGTCGGGCTTGGCATCCTGCTGGCAGAGGGCATTGGCGATACCATGCGTGTTTCACTCACTGCGGACCCGGTTGAGGAAGTACGTGTCGCTTACGGGATCTTGAGGTCGCTCAAGATCCGTCAACGAGGGGTGAATATTATCTCCTGTCCGACTTGCGGCAGGACCGAGATCGACATCATCGGTCTTGCACAGGAAGTGGAAAAGAGATTGGCGCACATCAAGGAACCGATCACGGTCGCGGTCATGGGCTGCGTCGTGAATGGGCCCGGAGAGGCGCGCGAGGCAGATGTGGGCATTGCCGGCGGTAAAGGCGTCGGACTGCTCTTCAAACACGGCGAGATCGTGAAGAAATTCGACGAGAAGTATCTGGCGGATGTGCTGGTCGATGAGGTTGAGCAACTGGTTAATGAGAAGAAGTCAGGAGCCAGGAGCCGGAAGCCAGAAGAGAGCAGGTAGAGCTTTTCTCCTGGCTCCTGGATCCTGATTCCTGTTTCCTGTTTTAAGGAGGATTCATGCGCTATTCCCGTTTATTCATTCCGACCCTGAAAGAGGCGCCGGCCGAGGCCGAGGCTGTCTCGCACAAGCTCATGGTGCGCGGCGGGTTCGTGCGGCAGCTTGCTGCCGGCCTCTATATATTCCTTCCTCTCGGCCAGCGTGTGATGGACAAGATCGATCGGATCATCCGTGAGGAAATGAACGCGATCGGCGGCCAGGAAGTGACGATGCCGGTGCTGCACCCGGCCGAGATATGGCAGCAGACCGGACGGTGGGACACCATCGGCGACGAGATGTTCCGACTGAAGGACCGCGGCGGCCGCGACATGTGCCTTGCCATGACCCACGAGGAGGTCATGGCCTGGCTCGCGGCGCACGACCTGCGGTCTTACCGCGACCTGCCGCAGATATGGTATCAATTCCAGACCAAACTGCGCGACGAGGCCCGCCCCAAGAGCGGCATCCTGCGCACGCGCGAGTTTATCATGAAGGATTCCTACAGCTTTGATCGAGACGAGGCGGGACTCGACAGATCCTATGATATCCATCTGGATGCGTATAAGAAGATCTACAGCCGCTGCGGGTTGAGATTCCTCGTCGTGCAGAGCGATATGGGCATGATGGGCGGCACGGGCGCCCATGAGTTCATGGCGCCGTCCCCGGCCGGCGAGGACGACGTTGCGCTGTGCGACGCCTGCGGCTATGCGGCGAATGTGGAGCTTGCGGAATCGGTCCCTTTGCGGCCGACGTTCCCTGCCTGGCAGTTTGAAGAAGTTGCCACACCGGAAAAGCGTACGATCCAGGAGGTGACGGGATTCCTGAAACTGGCGCCGAACCTTTTTATCAAGTCCATCCTCCTCATGAACGATAAAGGACCGGTGCTTGCGCTGGTACGCGGGGACCAGACCTTGCACGAGAAGAAGCTTGCGAAGCTCATTGGTCCTTACAAGCCTGCGCAGAAGGACGAGGTGATGTCCGCGCTCGGCGTGCCGGCCGGTTTTATAGGCCCGATGGGCCACACCGGCAAGATAAGGACGATAGCGGACCCCACGCTCAAACAGGGTGTATATGTAACAGGGGCGAACAGGGAAGGGTATCACGTAAAAGGGGTTAGTGCCGACAAACACTTCAGCGATGCGGAGTTTGCCGATATTCACAGTGCCGCCGCGGGAGATGCCTGCGTGCAGTGCGGCAAACCGCTTCGCATCGAGCGGGTGATAGAGATCGGAAACATTTTCAAGCTCGGCACGAGGTATTCGGTGCCGCTCAAGGCGAACTATCTTGACGAGAGCGGCGCGGAGAAGCCGATCGTCATGGGCAGCTACGGCATCGGCCCGGCGCGTATCGCAGCCGCGGCCGTTGAGCAGGGGAACGATGAGAACGGCATCATCTGGCCGCTTGCGATCGCGCCGTACCAGCTTCATATTATTCCGGTGAACGTGAAGGACGCGAGATCCATGGATGTTGCGGAAGAGCTGTACGCGGCCCTGGAAGAAATGGGTTTTGAGGTCCTGATGGACGATCGTGACGAACGCGCCGGGGTCAAGTTCAAGGACGCGGACCTTATCGGAATTCCCTATCGTATTATCATCGGCGAGAAGAATCTCAAGGAAGGGCTTGTGGAACTGAAAGAGCGGAAGACCGGGCAAGTCGAAAAAGTGAAGATTGAAGAGGCGGTGGAGGCGGCAGCGAAGAGGCTTATTTTAGAAACATAAGAACTTGGCAGCTGGTACAAAGCACCGCCGTTGCTTCCTTTGCCCGGTTTCGGGTCATCACATGTTATTCAACGAGGAACAGGTAATAGTTGTTAAACGGCGATTGAAAAAAGCGACCTCAAAAAAAACTTGAAATTCCTCACCAAAGTGCCTATAATCAAATCTCATGGAGGGTTTGCTCGATGGAAGAGACTGTCTTACTGGAATTGTCACCGCAGCAGCGTTCCGATATTAAAAAACAGATCGGGTTTGAGCTGCACGAGATCTACCTTACCAAGCGCTCCTTGAATAAGCTCCGGGTCTTCCGGCTTAGCCTCAGCGAAGAGCAGCAAAAGGTCCTTGAAGAAAAGCTCGGACAGAAGGTCCGGGAGCTTACGGTGACGCGCTCGATTGCCACACGGATCATCTGATCACCCTGCAGACGGTTTCAAATATACGCTTCCGCTTATTGCGGCGCGATCCAAAACTCAAGAAGGAGGTATTACTTCGTGAAAAAGTTTTTTGTTTCCATACTGGCCCTGGTCATGATTGCTGCTGTTGCTTTTTTCGGTTGTGAAAAGAAGCAGGCTGCCACACCTCCTCCTGCGCAGCCTGTTGTGACACCGGCCGCTCCAGCTCCAGTGCCTGCCCCGACGCCTGTTCCGGTGCCTGCTCCGGCGCCTTCAAAACCGGCGAAGAAATAGCCCGTTATGCGCTCAAACCTGTATTGTAAGCACGGCCCCCGTTCTGCGGGGGCCTTTTATATTTTGAAAGTGTGGGGTCATACGGGACCACTATGACAAAATTAACGACGGACTTACTGGGCGAGATCCTGGTAACATCAGGGAAACTGAGCCCTGAACAGGCCCGCGAGATCAAGATAAAGCAGGATCTCCAGCGAATGAAAGCGCTCAAGTCCCGTGGCGAGACCATGCATCGGGGCAGGATGCGCCTTGAGGACGAGGTTTCGTCCATCGAGGTTGTCGCATCACTTAATTTCGAAATACAGGGTGCGCCAGGCCAGATCCTGACCGAGGATATCATAAGCGAGGTGGTGGCAAAACATGCCGGCCTGCCTTTCAGGAAGATCGACCCCCTCAAGCTGAATCCTGAGGTTGTCACGCAGATCCTCTCGCGGGCCTTCGCGAGGAGAAGCATATCCGTCCCGATCGAACGTGAGAACGATACGCTCACGCTTGCCGTGGCGGACCCCTATAATATAGAAGTTGTTGAGAACATCGAGCGGATGGGATACAAGGTCAAGCGCATCGTTTCTCCGCAGACGGACATTCTCAAGATAATCACGGAATTCTATGGATTCCGATCGTCCGTTACCGCCGCAGCAAGGGAGATGACGTCGGAGGTCGACCTCGGCAACCTCGAGCAATTCGTGAAGATGAAATCCGTGTCCGAGATCGAGGCCACGGACAAACACATCGTGAACGCCGTGGAGTTCCTGTTCCGCTATGCCTTCGACCAGCGGGCGAGCGACATCCACATCGAGCCCAAGCGCGACGCCAGCGAGGTCCGGCTCCGGATCGATGGCATGCTCGTCACCATTCACCGTACACCCAAGGCCGTGCATTCCGCGTTCGTATCGAGAATCAAGATGCTCTCGCGCATGGACATAGCCGAGAAGCGGCGGCCCCAGGACGGAAGGATCAAGACCGAATACAAGTCACGAGAGGTCGAACTCCGCGTCTCCACCATGCCGACCGCCTTTGGTGAAAAGGTGGTGATCAGGATCTTTGATCCCGACATCCTGCTTCAGGACCTCGAGGAGATCGGGTTCTCACCCCGGGAATACGAGCTGTTTCGTTCCTTTATCGCGAGGCCGAACGGCATCATCCTCGTTACCGGTCCCACGGGCAGCGGCAAGACCACGACGCTTTATTCAGCGCTCAAGACCGTTGCCACGCCCGAGGTGAACGTGGTGACCATCGAGGACCCCGTTGAAATGGTCCATGACAAATTCAACCAGGTGAGCATCCAGCCGCAGATCGGCATCACCTTCGGCAGCACGCTCAGGACGATCCTGCGCCAGGACCCTGATGTTATCATGGTCGGCGAGATCCGGGACCTCGAAACGGCCGAGAACGCGGTCCAGGCCGCCCTCACGGGTCATCTTGTCTTTTCCACGCTCCACACGAACGATGCACCGAGCACGATCACCAGGCTTATGGACCTGGGAGTGCCGTCATACCTTCTCTCTTCAACGATCATCGGCGTGATGGGCCAGCGGCTGGTCAGAAAGATCTGCAAACAGTGCGAAAAGGCCTATGAACTGCTGCCTGAGGAGGCGCTGGCCGTGGGACTCGCATCGAGCAAGGACCGGAAGGTTGTTGTAAAGTACGGTGAGGGTTGTACCCATTGCCGCGGCACCGGTTACCAGGGGCGCACCGCCATCTTCGAGGTCATGGAAATGAACGACAGGATCAGGGCCATTATTCATGACAAGTCCGATGCGGAGATCATCCGGAAGGCGGCGGTCGCGGACGGCATGGTCGGACTGCGCGAGGCCGCGGTCCTGAAAATGCTGAAGGGCGAGACGACCTTCGATGAGGTCATCAGGGTAACGGGGGAGAAGATGTGAACGCATATTGCGGATTTCGGATTTTAGATTTGGGATTTTAAATCCGCATTCCGCAATCTGCAATCCGCAATCGACATATGGACGCCTTTAGCTCATTCATATCCGACTCCTGGACGCTGATCGTCGGCGCAGGCGCGAGCGTTCTTTTCGCAGCTTTTTTTGCTGCTGCGGAAACCGCTATTGTGTTCTCCAACAAGGCCCATATCCGGGCGTTGTCGGAATCGGGTGACAAGAGGGCAGGGAGGGTTGTTGTGCTGATGCAGGAGCGTGACCGTCTTCACTCAACGCTTTTGTTGGCCGAGAATTTTTTCATCGTCCTCACCGCAGTTCTTGGCATGGTCATTGTTATAAAATTGATCCCGCAGATGCTGTTGGCTGTGGCAGTCACCGTCCTTGTCGTAACTGTCTCCATCGTTTTCGTGGCCAAACTTGCCCCAAAAGGGATCGCCTGCAGGAACCCGGACCGTTTTGCCCTTATGGTCGCCGCGCCGCTCCAGACGGTCATGAAGCTTCTGTCACCGGTATCCCGGTCGCTGGCGGCCGCTGCGGACCTGATCGCCGGATCGGGACCGCAGGGCTTGTCCTGCACTGCGGTGGTCACGGAAGAGGACATCAAGGCACTGATCAATCTCGGAGAGGAGCGCGGGTCTCTTAAGGAAGAGGAAAAGGAGCTGCTCCATAAGGTTTTTGAGTTCGGCGATACCCTGGCGTCGGAGGCAATGCGGCCGAGGACCGAGATCGTGAGTGTGCCGACGAGCGTAACCCTGCAGGAGGTCCTGACCCTGGTGTCCGAGTTTGGCTATTCCCGGTACCCCGTGATCGAGGACACGGTCGACACGGTGATCGGTATACTGTATATCAAGGACATCCTCGTTGCAATGGCGTCCGGGGAAGTGAAGCGTGAGAACGGCATCCAGCAGTTCATCAGGCCCGCCTACTTCATCCCGGAAAACAAACGGGTGAGCGAACTCCTGTCAGAGATGCAGCGAAACCGTTTTCAGATCGCCATTGTCATAGACGAATACGGCGGTACCGCAGGTCTCGTCACGCTCGAAGATCTTATCGAAGAGATCGTCGGCAGCATCCATGATGAGCTTGAGTCCGGGGATAAGGACGTGCAGATCGTGGACGAGAAAAATTTCGTCGTCTCAGGCCAGTCGGCGCTTGATGAAGTAAATGAGATGCTCGATACGAACCTCCAGTCGACGGACTTCAACACCCTCGGCGGATTTGTATTCGGGCTTTTCGGCAGGATGCCGAAGGTGGGCGAGCAGCTCAAATACCGGGACCTCAAACTTGAGGTCCTTGAGCTGGAAGGCAGGAAGATAAGCAAGGTGAAGATATCGAAGCTGTGAGAAAACAGCGGTCAGAAATCAGAGGTCAGAAGTCAGACAAAATCAATACAATCTTGATGGAGGAATAGCATTGCGAAAGAAAGTGACGGTTGTCGGTGCGGGCCATGTGGGCGCGACCCTGGTGCAGCGGATCGCGGAGACCCGGTTCGCAGATGTGGTGATGGTGGATGTGGTCGAGGGCGTGCCGCAGGGCAAGGGGCTTGATCTCCTGGAAGCGGGACCGGTGATGAGATACGATTCCCGGGTGACCGGTACGAACAACTATGACGAAACCGCGGGGTCCGATATCATCGTGATTACCGCCGGGCTGGCGCGCAAACCGGGTATGAGCCGGGACGATCTTCTGGCGGCGAATGGCGAAATCGTTAAAAAAGTAGCCGCGGAAACGGGCAAGCGATCGCCCGGGGCGTTCATGATCGTGGTCACGAACCCCATGGATGTGATGGCCTATGTTGCGATGAAGGCCTGCGGCTTCCCCCGGGAACGGGTGGTAGGCATGGGCGGCGTGCTTGATTCAGCGCGGTTCCGCTCGTTCATTGCTATGGAACTCGGCGTGTCCGTGGAGAACACCCATGCTTTTGTACTTGGCGGGCACGGCGACACCATGGTGCCGCTGCCGCGTTATTCATCAGTAGCGGGCATCCCGATCACGGAACTGATGAGCAAAGAAACGATCGACAAGCTCGTGGACCGCACACGGAACGGCGGGGCAGAGATCGTTGCCCTGCTCAAGACCGGAAGCGCATACTATGCGCCCGCCGCAGCCGCGCTTGAGATGGTCGAGGCAGTGCTGCTGGACAAGAAAAAGATCCTGCCTTGCTCCGCGTACCTCGATGGTGAGTACGGTGTGAAGGGGATGTTTTCCGGTGTGCCGGTTAAGCTCGGCGAGAAGGGCATGGAGCAGGTGGTGGAGATCAAACTGAGTTCCGATGAAATGGCGGCGTTCATGAAGTCGGTGGACGCAGTGAGGCAAGGATGCGCGAAATTCATGTAGACGAGATCAGGGACAACGTCGCGCAGATCTGCCTCGACGCGGCGTATAACCTGAGCGAGGACGTGCTCACCGCCTTTGACCGGGCGATCGAGACCGAGACCGCGCCAGGCGCCAAAGAGATCATTGAACTCCTGAAGGAGAACGCCCGCATTGCGAAAGAAGAGCACATCCCGATCTGCCAGGACACGGGCATTGCGGTCTTCTTTGTCGAGATCGGGCAGGACCTCAGGATCAAGAACGGTTTCATTGTCGATGCGGTCAACGAGGGTGTGCGCAAGGGGTATAAAGAAGGTTATCTCCGGAAGTCCGTGGTCGATCCGCTCACGCGCAAGAACACCGGTGATAACACGCCCGCGATCGTTTACACCGAACTGGTGCCTGGTGACAAGCTCAAGATCTCGTTCATGCCCAAAGGAGCGGGGAGCGAAAACATGAGCGCGATCAGGATGCTGCGGCCCACCGAGGGAGTGGAGGGCATCAGGAACTTTGTGCTGGAATGCGTTCAAAAAGCCGGGGCAAACCCCTGTCCGCCGGTGGTGATCGGAGTGGGCATCGGAGGAAGTTTCGAGAAGGCCGCGCTGCTTGCGAAAAAATCGCTTCTCCGGTCTGTCGGCAGCCCGAATCCAAAACTTGAACTTGCAAGCCTGGAAGAAACGCTGCTCAAGGCCGTGAACAAGACGGGGATCGGTCCCGAAGGGTTCGGCGGCAAGGTTACGGCCATGGCAGTTCATATCGAAAGCTTCCCCTGCCATATCGCGAGTCTGCCGGTTGCGGTGAACATCAATTGCCATGCTGCGCGGCATAAGATGATCATTTTGTAGCAGTGCAAACGATTTTACCACAAGGCTTGAAGACACGAAGTAAAAGTGCATTGATTTTCTTAGTGCCTTTGTGACTTAGTGGTAAGAGATTAGGTGTTAAATGGCCGATCCCGTTAAAATATCTCCACCCTTGACCGACGACGTCATCATGAAGCTGAAAGCCGGCAATCGCGTGCTTATCACGGGCGTGATCTATACCGGGAGGGACATGGCGCACAAGTATATTGTTGAAGGTCACCAGAAGGGCGAGAAACTGCCCTTCGATCTCAAGGGCCAGATCCTGTATTACACCGGACCGACGCCGCCGCCGCCGGGAAGGCCGATCGGTTCAGCCGGGCCGACTACAAGCTACCGTATGGACAAGTTCACGCCGTACCTGCTCGAGCTGGGTCTCAAAGGCATGATCGGAAAGGGGCCGCGCGGGCAAGACGTGAAAGATGCGATCAAAAAACACAAGGCGATTTATTTCGCAGCCATCGGCGGCGCCGGCGCGCTGATCTCAAAGGCAATACGCAAAGCTGAGCTGATCGCTTATCCCGATCTCGGCACCGAGGCCGTGATGCGGCTGGAGGTTGAGGATTTTCCGGCTGTCGTAGTGAACGATGTGCACGGCGGGGATTTGTACATTATGGGCGTGGAGCGGTACAAAGATTTGGGCGACGTCGAGGACGAGTCGTGCTGAGAAGGACGAAACCTGAAATCGAAGACCGGGCTTCAAGAACCGGTGAACCGCACCAGGCAGCGTGTTCTCCGTCCTCTTTCGAAGGATTCGGGATCTGGTGCTTCGAGTTAAGGATTAATTATTATCTGAGGAGAGAGTGATGACGATCAAGTCAAAGATCAGAACCATACGAGATTATCCCAAGAAAGGCATCATGTTCCGCGACATCACCACGCTGATCAAGGACCCTGTGGGTTTCAGGCTCGTCATCGATACCCTGACCCAGCGGTACATGCATATGGATTTTAAATTCGATACTATCGTGGGCATCGAATCGCGCGGCTTCATTATCGGCTCGGCCCTGGCGTACACGCTTGGGAAAGGTTTTATTCCTATCCGCAAGAAGGGCAAACTCCCGGCTGAGGTCGTTTCTCAGGAGTACGATCTCGAGTATGGAACGGACAAGATCGAAATTCACAAAGATGCGCTCAAAAAAGGGGAGCGGGTCCTTCTGGTAGATGACCTCCTTGCCACCGGCGGCACGGCACTGGCCGCTGCCGCGCTGATCGAAAAGCTCGGCGCAAGAGTCGTGGAGATTGCGTTCATCGTGGACCTGCCGGATGTCGGCGGAAAAAAGAGACTTCTTGAAAAGGGATATAACGTTTTCGCCCTGACGGAGTTTGAAGGTGATTAGGTTCGGTTCCTAAGCGGGCAAAATATACCCTTAAGGCTGCAAAATTATCAAATAAGAGCAGTTATAATTTTAGTTGAAGAACCATTGAGCTTATGGTAATGTACAGCTCATATTTTTTAATCCACTCCAGGAGGGGCTGAACAAATGAAAAAAGCAGCGGCAATTCTCGCAGTAGTGGTTCTGGTTGTATCTCTGGTTTCTCTGGCGTTCGCAGCAGAGGCAATGAAGGGCACCATCAAGAGCGTGGACGCGAAGGCGGGCACCGCCGTATTCTGTGCTGAAGGCACCACTGCCGACGTGACCCTGAAGGCCGACAAGGCCGTCGACCTCGGCAAAGTGAAGGCTGGCGACAAGGTAATGATCACCGTTGACAAGGACACCGTGACGAGCTTGAAGGCGGCAAAGGCCAAGGCGGCAGTAGGCTGCTAACCTAAGAAGCAACCACAGGGAGTCACCTTGAAAAGGGTAGACTCCCTTTTTTTATTGTTTTTGGTATGCCGGGGTCCCGGCCCTCGTCATTTCCCGCAGATATCCAGCTGAAGAAAAAGGACGAAAAAAATCAGCAGGATCTACAAAATAGCTTGATTTCTCGGGGACTTTTATCTATTATGGGTGCTCGATATCGTTTCCGGACCATCCAATATTCTGAGGAGGAGCACACGTGATCAAGGTTAATCAGGAAAAATTGCAGGAGAACATCAAAAAGCTGAAACAAACGGCTGCAGAAAAGAAAACCGCCGGCAAGGCAGATCCGGAAGTTCGCAAGGCTCGCAAAAAGGTGAAGCGGGCCCAGCGAAAGCTCCGCACTGCCAAGGCATACAAGTCATCTGGAAAGAAAGCCGGTGAAGCGACACCGGCGGCTTCCGCGTAAACCGGATCGCAGCATGCGTTTCTGCTCTTCCCCAGTTGGTGTACGGCTGATCGGAATCGGCCTCCTGCCGGTGCTTGCAGTGATCTCTTCCTGTGCCGGCACGGAAGTGCCCCTGGCATCACCATCCGTCACAACGCCTGCTCTGGTTGCTGCTCCAGCTGAAGTCCCGGTTTCGGCACCAGCACCGGTATTGCAACCGAAATCGAAACCGAAAAACATCTACAGTGAGACGGGGATTGCTGCCTGGTACGGCAAGGACCTGCACGGTAAGAAAACCGCAAGTGGAGAGGTCTTCGACATGTATGGCCTCTCGGCCGCGCATAGGACCCTGCCGTTCGGCACGGTTGTCAACGTTACCAACCTCGATAATTTCAAGAGCATCGAAGTAAGAATAAACGACCGGGGGCCGTTCCTCAAGAGCAGGTTTCTGGATCTGTCTTATGGAGCCGCCAAGGCGCTGGGTTTTGTGTCTCTGGGAACAGCACGGATCAGGATCGAGACCCTTGATGCGGTGCACGGCCCGGTGCAATATACGGTGCAGGCGGCCGTCTTCAATGAGGAAGAGAACGCGCGGATGTTGAAGGAGCGGCTGGATACAAAGTTCGAGGTGGTCAACATCGTGCCTTTTGAGACGAACATTGCCAGATTCTATCGCGTGCAGGTGGGCGCTTATACATCCGAGGTTCGCGCCGAGCACGTGGCAGGCAAGCTGATGCTCGAAGGACTGGAGCCGATCGTGCTGAGAAAAGATTGAGTTCGCACGTAACAACGGGATTTTTTTAACGAGCAGGTTCACCGAAGAAGCGGCGAGAACTGGAAGAAGGCTTTTTCTTGATACGGGAAAACGGTGGAAATATCTCCATTGATTTTATCATCATTGGGTCCTTGTTTTATCGTTCGCTGTGTGTTTTGGGGTAGGGGCTTATGAACATCAATGTCCTTGCGGGGAAAATAGAAAGGCATAAGACGGATGCAGCGGTCATCCTGCTTTTCCAAAATGAGAAGCCCGGCCGGGTCGCCGAACGGATAAACAAGGCGCTCGGCAGATTGATCTCGCGCCTTATCAAGAAGGGCGATTTCAAGCCCAAAAGGGGCGAGGTCCATCTTCTCTACCCGGAAGGCAGGATCCCTGCGGAACGACTGCTCCTCGTGGGCCTGGGCAAGCGGAGCGAGTTCACGCCTGACCGCTTGCGGCTCGCCGCGGGCAAGGCAGCGTCTTTGCTGAGAAGTTCAGGGGCTCAGGAAATCACGTTCATTGCTGACGGGGTCCCACTTGATGCCGAAGAGATCGGACAGGCGGTGGCCGAAGGGAGCTTGCTCGGACTCTACCGTTTCTTGAAATATAAGACCAATGAAGTGAACGAACGCAAGAAGGACCTTCGAAGGATGTCTCTCCTGACCGAATCCGCTGGTGCGGTCACTGCCATGCGGAAGGGCGTGAAGGTCGGTGAGATCATCGCCGGGTCCACGGTCATGGCGCGTGACATGGTAAATTCACCACCTGCCGACATGACGCCGGTCATCATCGCGGGCAAGGCGAAAGCGATCGCTGGGCAGTTCGGGCTCAGGCTCCAGGTCCTTAACAAGGACCGGATGCGAAAGCTCAGCATGGGCGCCCTGCTTGGCGTTGCTTCAGGCAGCGTGCAGCCGCCGAAGTTCATCATCATCGAGTACCGGAAGGGCGGGGTGAAACCATTTATAGCCCTTGTCGGGAAAACGATTACCTTTGACTCCGGCGGCATCTCGATCAAGCCCGCCGAGAATATGGATAGGATGAAGGACGACATGTCCGGAGGTGCAGCGGTGCTCGGAGCGATCCGTACAGCCGCGGCCCTCAAGTTGCCGCTCAATATTGTCGGCCTTTTGCCGGTAACGGAGAATATGCCGAGCGGCAGCGCGTTCAAACCCGGAGACGTGCTTCGCACCATGTCCGGCCAGACAATCGAGATACTGAGTACCGACGCGGAAGGCAGGCTCATCCTTTCCGATGCACTTACCTACGCCTGCACATATAAACCCGCGGTCATCGTGGACATCGCCACGCTCACCGGTGCGTGCGGCGTAGCCCTGGGCACCGAGGCAACCGGCATGCTCGGCACCGATGACCGGTTCAAGCAGAAAATGCGCACGGCAGGCGAAAAGACCGGCGAACGTGTATGGGAAATGCCGCTCTGGGAAGAGTACTATGAGCAGATCAAGAGCGACATCGCTGACATGAAGAACACTGGCGGAAGGAGAGGCGGCGTGATCACGGCGGCAGCGCTTCTCTCGAAGTTCATTCAGAAATATCCCTGGGTACACCTTGATATTGCCGCAACGGCATGGACCGAGAAGGAACTGCCTTACACACCCAAGGGTGCGACGGGCATCGGGGTGCGGCTCCTGACGCAGTTCCTGAGAGATTATGAAGAAAAATGAGTTTGAAAAGTTGGGAAGCCGAGGGGATGGTATGGGCAGTGTCGTGGTGTGGTGAGAACTGGCGGGGTGTTTAGAAAGAGAAAGTCACCGAGCCTCCTGTCAAGCTGAACAGGAGGCTTTTTCTTTGGTCCTTCCTGTAAATCCCTTGACTCTTTCCCGCGGTGCTTCTAAAATGATGAATCTTCTTGAAGGTGTACACGAACGATGCAACCCGGTCTGACATACGATGAAGCACTCGCGAATCTCGAAAAGGTCCTGATCAAGGGCCGGTTTACCAAGGCAGATATTTTCATCACACGGTTAGGAGAACGCCGGTTCGTGGTGAAGGACTATTCGCAAAAAGGGTTCTGTGAACGGAATCTCATCGGTCTCATCGTGATCGGAAGGGAGGCCAGGGCCTACGAAGCGCTTAGCGGAGTCAGGGGGCTGCCGCCGCAGTTCAAGCGGCTATCGCCCTATTCCCTTGCCGTTGAGTATCTTGAGGGTAAGGACCTCGGTTGTTTTCAGCGGGGCGAGTTCGGGCCTGAGGCCATACGCCAATTTGAACGTATCGTTGATGAGCTGCACAAGCGCGGTTGGGTGCATCTCGACCTGCACCGGCGGACGAATATACTGTTCGTTCACGGGAATATATTCGTGGTGGATCTGGCGTCGGCTCTTCATACGGGATGCATTCCCCTGATCGGCCGATTTTTCACCGGACTCCTCGGGCTTGCTGATCGCTTGTCGCTCATTAAAATGAAGAAAATCTTCGGACCTGAGCTGTTAACGGACAGGGAGCGTCGGTGGCTCAAGCTGCGAAATATTTTCATGCCGACGAAGTGGGATGATAAATAGGGTCTGCCTTGAAATGTCCTTGTTCGTGTTCGGAATGTAATGCCGGAGGGAGAGGTCTTTGTAAAGGCTGGGTCCCTGTTTTTCACAAGAATAGATAATTAAGAAATCGGCGCCGACATCGTTTATGCCCTCTCTTCTGTAATAGCCGTCGCCCGTATTTTTTCCGATACCTCCGTTCCTTTCGCGATCACCACAATTCCCGACGGTGTTACGTGGTAGCGCTGCTTGTCTTTTTCAAGGTTATACCCGATCTCGGTCTTCGGCGGGATCACGACGTCCTTGTCAATGATAGCTCGGCGGACGCGGGAATGTCTGCCGATATCTACATTCTCCATGAGTATCGAATCGCGCACGTCGCTGTAACTGTTCACACGGACGTTCGGCGACAGCACGGAATTCTGCACCCGGCCGCCGCTCACGATGCACCCGTGGGCCACGATAGAATCAAGCGCGATGCCGAGCCGGCCGCCTTTCGTTTCCTGGGCGAACACAAACTTGGCCGGCGGATTCTGTCCCTGGTAGGTGCGGATGGCCCAGGCTTTATCGTAGAGGTTGAGCAAAGGATCTACGCTCACAAGGTCCATATTCGCTTCCCAGTAGGCATCGATGGTTCCTACGTCGCGCCAGTATTTGGCCTCTTTCTTGTTCTCATCCTTGAAATTGTAGGCGCATACGCTTGACGTCTTCATCATCTCGGGTATGATGTTCTTGCCGAAATCGTGTGCGGTGTCCTCGAGAGCGTCGGATTTCAAATGCTCCAGCAATGTTTTCGTGTTGAACAGGTAAATGCCCATTGACGCGAAGGCAAAATCCGGTCTGCCGGGGATGGATTTTGGTTTCTGCGGTTTTTCCTCGAAACCGATGATGCAGCCACGATCATTGCTTTCGATGACTCCAAAGGCCGCAGCGCTCTTTTTCGGGATCTCGATAGCAGCCACTGTTGCATCCGCCTGACGCTCTTGATGAAAGCGAAACATCTCGGAGTAATCCATTTTATAGATGTGGTCACCGGCCAGAACGAGCAGATGGTCCGGCGCATCCTTCTCGATCATATAGATATTCTGATAGATCGCGTCGGCCGTTCCCTGGTACCACTTGTCTCCTACCCGCTGCTGGGGCGGGACGGAGATGATGTATTCGTTCAATTCTCCGGAAAAAAGGTTCCAGGCGAGCCGCAAGTGTTTATCCAGGGACAGGGACTTGTATTGGGGCAGGACAGCGATCTTTCTGATGCCGGAATTGATGCAGTTCGAGAGCGAGAAGTCGATGATCCGGTAAATTCCGCCAAAGGGGACTGCCGGCTTCGCTCGATGGATGGTGAGGGGATGGAGCCGTTCTCCCTTGCCGCCGGCAAGTATCATTGCCAGAATGCTCATGGTAGAGGATTTCTCCTTGCATTCAGTGGACAACATAATAATAGCAGGTGGAAATAAACCTGTCAAACCGACACCAGGATTCCCGTGGAACGCAAGCTTGCGAGACGTCCCTCCGCTTGATGTTGAAAAGCAACCATACTTTTTTCGCGGCATACTTGAACAGGGACGCCGGAAGGGAGTTTCGGCAACAGGACCTCACTTTTATTAATAGATATTAATGAGTTGGGCCTGTTTTTTTTTCATAATATTTTACTTGATTTATTGTTCGGTGGTTGTTATTATATAGCACTTTTTGTAACATTGAGTATGTAAATCGTCTTTCTCTTAAGCTGCTTATCGGTTGCAGATTGCGGCAACCCTTGTTGTTCCTAATATATCACCTTGGAAAAATAAATCTGCTAACCTTAATTTGCGGATTGTTCGGTCCGCACTTTCAGTAGGGAGGTCCTCATCGTGCTCCAACAAGAAGACTTAAAAAAAGTTGATGTCGTCCTAGATGATGCCGCTGGTCAGCGGGGAATCCTTATCGCCGTGCTCCAGCGGGTCCAGGAGAAGATCGGCTACCTGCCTGAAGAGGCCATGGCAAAGATCGCCGAGCGGATGTCCCTGTCGCTGAACAATGTTTATGGCGTTGCTTCGTTCTACAAACATTTCCATTTCAAGCCCCGCGGCAAGAACATCGTCAAAGTATGCATGGGTACTGCCTGCCACGTGCGGGGCGCAAAGGCCGTGCTCACGGAGATGGAGCATCAGCTCGGGATAAAGGAAGGCGAGACGACCAAGGACCTGTCCGTTACACTCGAGACCGTGGGGTGTGTGGGCTGCTGCGCACTAGCGCCGGTCACCACGATCAATGACAAGGATCTCTTCGGAGAGTTGACGCCCAAAATGGTGGACGAGATCATCAATACAGTGAGGAGCGAACATGGAACTCACGTTTAAGCGGCTGCAAAACATTCAAGACCTCGATTCCCTGCGATTGAAGCTGAAAAAAGAGCATGCGGAGAGTGATGCCCACCGGGTGCGCATCTGTTGCGGTACCGCGTGCCAGGCCACGGGATCCCTGAAACTTATTGACCAATTCGAGAAGGAAGCGGCCCAGAGGCAGGAGAAGCTCGAGATCGTCAAGACCGGGTGCCAGGGGTTCTGTCAGCGCGGTCCGGTGGTGATCCAGGACCCGCAGGAGATCTTTTATCAGAAGGTGAAGGTGGCTGACGTCCCGACTCTCTTTTCGGATTCCGTGCTCCACGGTGTACCATATCGCAAGAAGCTTTACCGCGAGTTTCCCCTTTCCGATCCCAACGAAAAGGTGCGGGAGATCCCCTTTTACAAGAAGCAGAAGCGCCTGGCGCTCCACAGGAACGGCATAGTTGATCCCTGCAATATTTACGACGCCATCCGCGAGGACGGGTATATCGGCCTCGCCAAGGTGCTGACCGAGATGAAACCCGATGAGGTCATCGACGTCGTGAAGAAATCCGGTCTTCGCGGCCGCGGGGGCGCAGGTTTTCCCGCAGGCCTCAAGTGGGAACATACGAAAAAATCCAGCGCGAAGATCAAGGCGGTGGTTTGCAATGGCGACGAAGGCGATCCCGGCGCGTTCATGGACCGCTCCCTCATGGAAGGCGACCCGCATTCCGTTCTCGAGGGCATGCTTATCAACGCCTATGCGATCGGCGCGCAGCATGGCTTTATCTACGTACGGCATGAATATCCTCTTGCCGTGAAAAACCTCGGCGTTGCCATCACCCAGGCACGGGGCATGGGCCTCCTGGGCAAGAACATCCTTGGCTCCGGACTCGAGTTCGACATTGAGATCAAAGAAGGCGCGGGCGCTTTTGTCTGCGGTGAGTCCACAGCGCTGGTTGCATCCCTTGAGGGCGAGCGCGGCATGCCGCGTCCCCGTCCCCCGCGTCTTTCCGAAGCCGCCGGCGGCCTCTGGAACATGCCCACGAATCTGAACAACGTTGAGACCTTTGCCAATGTTCCTACCATCATAACCAAGGGGCTTGATTACTATACAAAGATCGGTACCGAGAAATCCAAGGGCACGAAAGTGTTCGCACTTACCGGCAAGATCAAGAACACAGGTCTTATCGAAGTGCCCATGGGCATCACACTCCGGGAGATTATCTTCGATATCGGCGGCGGCATGCTGAACCCGGAAAGACAGTTCAAGGCGGTCCAGACCGGCGGACCATCGGGCGGCTGCATCCCTGCCAAATTCCTTGACATGCAAGTGGACTTCGATACCCTGGCGACCGTGGGCTCCATCATGGGCTCCGGCGGCATGGTCGTGCTGGACGAGGACGACTGCATGGTAGACGTGGCCAAATTCTTCCTGTCCTTTACCAAGAGCGAATCCTGCGGCAAGTGTCCTCCCTGCCGTATCGGCACCTGGCAGATGTACGAACTTCTGGATAAAATCACCTCCGGAAACGGAGAGCAGGGCGACATCGAGCGGCTTGAGAAGATGGGCAAGATGGTCGTTTCCGGATCGCTGTGCGGTCTGGGGAACAGCGCACCGAACCCGGTACTCTCGACGATCAAGTATTTCCGAGAGGAATACGAAGAACACATAAATGACAAGTATTGCCGGGCCAAGCGTTGCCAGGGATTGGGGTCGTACAGGATATTGCCCGAGCATTGCATTCTTTGTGGTCTCTGCAAACAGGCCTGCGCTTTTGATGCCGTGGTGGAACTTCGAGACAAGTTCTTTATCGACCAGGATTATTGCACGAGGTGCAAGGCCTGCTATAGTGTCTGTCCCACTCAGGCCATCAAGATCGAGAAGAGGAGGGATCATGTCGCAACAAGAAAATAAGTGTCCGGTCAATGCCACGCGGCGGAAACTGACGTTCTTCTATAATGACGATTCCAAGGACGGCATGTGCTCCAAGTGCCATCCCTGCAAGCTTGGTATCTTTGATGCCATCAAGATCCTCGAAGCGATCCAGGCCGGGAAAGGTCAGGAAAAGCACGCTGCCCAGCTCAAACGCATTGCCATTGAGGTGAAGGACGGCGGCATGTGCAAAAAAGGCAAGGATCATGCGGATATCCTGGCGGCGTTTCTTACCAGCAGCGCTAATGATCTCGATCGGCATATCAAGGGTGTCTGCACTTATCACGAGTGCAAGCAACTCACCCGGTACGAGATCAATGCCGCGTTGTGCACCATGTGCGACAAGTGCCGCGAGGTCTGCAAGGACAATGCGATCGAGGGCCAGAAGCTGCAACCGTATAAAGGCGGGTTCACTCCGTTCCGCATCCGGCAGCAGCGGTGCACCCATTGTGGAGAATGCATCAAGGTCTGTCCGGAGAGTGCTGTCGTGATCGTCGAAAAGGACCACGAAGCGGTCACGAAGACTCCGGTGCGGACGCTGGTATGCACCTGTGATGTTCGTGCAAATGCCCTTGGCGGCATGCCGGCCTGCTCGATCCACCAGACCATGCCTGCGGAAGAGACCCTTGCGGGGAAAAAATAACGCCCGGGAGATACGACGCTTGGTGAGCAGCACCTTCATCATGCTTCGTACGGTACCGGCGATGAACACTGAGATATTAAGGGAGAGAGGAACGCAGGGCAGTCGCCCCATTCCGGATCTTTTCTGAAAATTTTACGAAGCGATACTCTGGAGGGATTCTATGACGACCAAGATGGTAAATATGGAATTTGACGGCAAATCAGTGTCTGTTCCCGAGGGAATGACCCTTGTTGATGCCGCGGCGACTGTTGGGATCCACATCCCGAACCTGTGTCATATCAAGGAGCTGAGGGGCGTAGGCGCGTGCCGCATGTGCATGGTGGAGATCGAGGGCATGAAAACCCCGGTCACCGGCTGCACTACCAGGACCAAGGAAGGAATGAAGGTCCAGACCAGCACACCGAAGGTTGAGGAGATCCGGAAATTCGTAACCGACCTGGTACTGTCCTTCCACCCGCTGGATTGCATGACCTGCCCCAAGGCAGGCGCCTGCGACCTCCAGCGCTATGCCGCGGACCTGAAAATTCAGGAATCCTCGTTTGGCCGCAAGAGCTTCAATTATCCTTTGAACGACCGAAGCCCCTTCATCACCATTGACAACAACTATTGTATCCTCTGCGGCCGCTGCGTACGGGTCTGCAAGGAACAGAACACGAATGTTCTCGATTTCATGGGCCGCGGCATCATGACGAAAGTGTCGACGGCAATGGACAAGCCGCTTCATGAATCTGGATGCACCTTCTGTGGCTCCTGCGTGGACGCCTGCCCCGTGAACGCCATCATGGAGCGAGACCGATGGCAGCACGGAAGGGAGTGGGAACTCGAAAAACGCGACACCGTTTGCACGGCCTGCGGCCCGGCATGCAGTGTGGTCACCAGCAGCAAGAACGGCAAGATCGTAAAGGTGAACGCGAAAGAGGACAACGGCTACATCTGTGCGATAGGCCGTTTCGGGTTCGATTCGTTAAAGGCGGCAAATCGCATCACGACGCCCATGAAGAAGCAGGGCGGGAAACTTGTGCCCACCACCTGGGAAGATGCAACAAAGATCGCCGCTGACGCTCTCAAGAAGGCAGGGGTCAATGCGGGGTTCATCACTGCCGGTTCGCTCACGAACGAGGAGGCATATGCTGTTCAGGAGCTTGCCCGCGATGTGGTGGGAAGCCCGAATATCGCTACGCCGGCGTCCGTATACGCAGGAGGCCTGATCTCTGCTCTCCGTTCGGTCTATGGCGATGCGGGCATCACTATCGCGTCCCAGGCTGATCTCAAATCTGCAGACGTGATCGTGGTGATCGGCGCCGACCCATCGCAGAAGAAACAGTCCCTCCAGGAAGTGGAGGTCATGATCAGGAGAAGGGCCCAGGCAGGCGCAAAGGTCATTGTGGTGAACCCGGAGAAGATCGAGCTCGCCGGCCATCAGAATGCCATTCATCTACAGCTCAAAGAAGGGACCGACACGGTTCTTCTCGCCGGTCTCATGAGTGCCGCGATCGCTGAGGGTGCAACTTCCTCGGCAAAGGGGTTTGATGCCCTGAAAAAATCGCTCATAAGCATTGACAGCGCTGCGTCCACGTCAGGTGTTTCGGCTGAACAGCTTACGAACGCAGGAAAGGCGCTTGCCGCTGCAAAGGCGGCGCTCGTTATTATCGGTACCGGCATTTCGACGAATGAAGACGCTTCTCTCCAGGCCTTGAACCTTGCGCTCTTGAAAAGTGCGGGGGTGGTGCCGCTTATGCTTGAGGCGAACGCCCTGGGAGCGATGCAGATGGGCTGTGTGCCTGACATGGGCCCTGGAGCCGTCAAGGTAAAAAAGGCTGGCAAGGGTTATGACGAAATGAGGTCCGGCATGAAAGCGCTGTTCGTTGCAGGCAATGTGGGAGACGCTGATTTCAAATCCGACATGGTAATTGTACAGGCAAGTCATATGACACCGTTTGCGGAAAAGGCGAACCTGGTGCTTCCCATGGCTGCGCTCTACGAAAGGCAGGGGACTGTTATGAATACCTACGGCACGGTTAAGACCGTTGCCCCGGTACAGCGCCCTGTTGGCGAGGCAAAGGACGGCTTGGAGATCGCGGCCGAGATCTCGGCCGCAATGAGCAAGACAAAGGCCTTTAAAGCAAAAGATATCACTGCCGCGGTCAAGAAAGTAAAGGCAGGGAAGATCGGTGCGGGGTCCTTCAAGCCGGTGGTCGCAAAGGCCGCAAAATCGAATGCCCTTTATGCCTCGGTGATTATCATGGCCATGAACCAGGGCTTGCTGACAGGTTCCGGCGTGTCCAAGGTGATGGTGGTTAAACAACCGGTACTCAGAGGATAGACAGCGGTTTGGTCATTAAGACGACCCGCATCTGCGACATCGTGTCGTGGCTGTGACTTGCTATAGTATTTTTATTCATTGTTATGTATAATGCACATGTTTAAAACAGGGGATGCAGAGTCTCCTTTAGGAAAGGAGTTTTGAAATATCATGAGAGAAGACCAAAAATCAGTTGACCCAGGTGCCCAAGCCTTGCTGAAGGTCGCGGGTTTGAAAAAAATAGAAACGTCGTTCGAGCGCGCGGAAAAGCTCAAGCCGTGCCCCATCGGACATTCAGGCGCGTGCTGCAAGGTATGTCATATGGGGCCTTGTCGTTTGGTCGGCAAGGAAGATGAGGCCACGGGCATTTGCGGGGCGACCCTGCCGGTAGTGACAGCAAGGAATTTTGCGCGCATGGTGGCTGCAGGTACTGCGGCGCACTCGGACCATGCGAGAGACATGGCCAACACGCTGCTGGCAGTGGGGCGCGGTGAGGCAAAGGATTTTCAGATCAAGGACGTTCGCAAACTGAACCGAGTTGCCGGTTATCTCGGGATCAACGTTGAAGGTAAGACCGTGAACGAAGTCGCCGAGAAGGTTGCTCTCAAGTTCCTGGATCAGTTCGGCCAGCAGCGGGGAGAAATCGCCTATCTGTCGCGTGCTCCCAAGAAGCGGCAGGAGATCTGGAAAAAGCTCGGAATTGCTCCGCGCGCCATCGACCGCGAAGTCGTGGAAACGATGCACCGGACTCACATGGGAGTTGATCAGGAAGTTAATAATATCATGCTCGGGGCCATGCGCACGGCGCTCGCAGACGGCTGGGGCGGCTCCATGATGGGTACAGATATCTCCGACATCCTGTTCGGCACTCCCACGCCGGTCAAGGCCAAGGCCAGTCTTGATGTGTTCAGGGAAGACTTCGTGAACCTGGTGGTCCACGGCCACGAGCCGTCATTTGCTGAGATGCTGGTTGTTGCCGCAGAAGATCCTGAGATCGTGGCGTATGCCAAGTCCAAGGGCGCTCAAGGCGTGAACCTCGTGGGCATGTGCTGTACAGCGAACGAGATACTGATGCGCCACGGCATCGCCACTGCCGGCGGGTTCCTTCAGCAGGAGCTTGGTCTCCTGACCGGCATGGTTGAGGCCATGGTCGTGGATGTGCAGTGCATCATGCCGGCCATCGGCGAACTTGCGAAGAAGTTCCATACCAAGATCATCACGACAACGAATAAAGGCAGGATGAAGGATGCCATCCATATTGTATACGATGAGCATCACGCGATGGATCTTGCGAAGAAGGTTGCCCGGCTCGCGATCGATAACTTTCAGAACCGCAAAAAGGAAGACGTTTCACCGGCAAATGTCAAAGCAGCCGACATGATCGCCGGGTTCTCTGACGAATACATCGAGTACATGCAGGGCGGATTGTATCGCGCCTCTTATCGACCTCTGAATGATGCCATCATCGCCGGCCGCATCCGCGGTATCGTCGGCCTTGCGGGATGCAACAACCCGAGGATCTGCCAGGACAGCATCCATAATTTCCTCACCCGCGAATTGATCAAGAATGACGTGCTCGTTGTTCAGACGGGGTGCTCGGCCCATGCCTCGGCCAAGGCAGGCTACATGACGCCGGAGATGGCGCTTGAGAATGCAGGTCTTGGTCTTCGAGAGGTTTGCGAGGCCATTGGCATTCCGCCGGTGCTCCATTTGGGCTCCTGTGTGGACAACTCCCGCATTTTGACCATTGCTTCGAAGATCGCAGAAGAGGGAGGTCTTGGCGATGACATCGGCGGCCTGCCTGCGGTCGGGATCGGACCCGAGTGGATGAGCGAGAAGGCCATCTCCATCGGGCTGTACTTCGTCGCTTCCGGTGTGCCGATCATCTTTGGAGCGGGTTCTCCGGTAAAGGCGAGCAAGACGCTCACCGATATCATGGAAAACAAATGGTGGGACATGGTGACCGCAGGGTTCTACTTTGAAGAAGATCCGGGCAAGATGCTGGAACTGGCCCTGAAGCTTATCGATACCGCCAGAGAAAGGCTCAAGATCCGCAAGTACGAGTCCGGCAGGTTCGGCACCGAGCGCGTGCTTATGGATATGGCGGCGCGGCGTGGTACCTTCGCAACACCGCATGGTGTAGACGTATAAGGTTAACAACCAGAACACTTTTGAGGAGAGGCCACTGGGGCCTCTCCTTTTTTGTTTATTTAATGCTAACAGGACTGCTCAATCAGGGACCAGAGTATTGCCCATGCATCACGGCGAAAGACTGAATAGCATCACCCATCTGCTGGGGTCCATATTTTCGTTTATCGGCCTCATTTTGCTGGTTGTTCGCGCAGCTTCTACTGGCGACCCCTGGAAGATTGTCAGTGTCAGTATATTCGGCGTAACGCTTGTTGTGTTATATACCTCATCGACGCTTTACCACAGTATTTGGGGAACATCGAAGAAGCTCTTTCAAAAATTCGACCACAGTGCAATTTACCTGCTCATTGCCGGCAGCTATACACCGTTTACTCTTGTTACCCTGCGCGGCGTTTGGGGTTGGTCCCTGTTCGGTGTGGTCTGGGGGCTTGCGGTGATCGGTATTCTTCAAGACCTCCTGTTTGCGAAACGCAAGGGCATTCTCTCTGTGGCAATTTACCTGCTGATGGGCTGGGTCGCGATGGTGGCTTTTCGCCCGCTTTCCCTCGCGCTTCCGGTTGCGGGCATGATCTGGCTGATTGCCGGAGGACTGTTCTATACCATTGGGATTATCTTCTACGCTCTTGACAAAAAACTTGCTCACAGCCACGGGATATGGCATATCTTTGTACTGGCTGGAAGCGTGTGCCACTATGCAACCATTTTTTTCTATGTGGCGTAAAAAAGCTTAGCCACGGAGCATCCCACACCTTGTGTCCTCCCCTTATCCCCGATACAATATCTCGTGCCTCGTCATGAACATAAAAAAAAGTATAAAAAAAACTTGACAAGCATGTTTTTTTGAGTATCATCATAACTATACTTAATATAACTATTCGTAGTGAACTAATCAGCGAGGATGCCATGGCCGCACGCAAAAGCTCGAAAAAGTATAAGACTAGCGAGATCTGCAGCAGGTTCGATATTTCTCGTGCTACTCTTTTCCGATGGGAGAGCGACGGACTGCTGTCAGGTGTAGGTCGTGACTGGCGGGGCTGGAGGGTCTACAACGAGACGAACCTGCGGGCTATCGAAAAGATCATGAAAAGCAAGAGCGCCGGCTGATAAGGCGCATCATCTGTCTGTGGAGAGCGAATGCTTTTTTCCAAAAAAATTGAGCCGATCGCATTGGACATAGGATCAACTTTTATTAAACTTGTCCAGCTGAAGGGTTCGAATAAGAACTATCAGTTGATCAAATTCGGCATGGTACCGTTGCCGCCCGAGGTGATCGTGGAGGGTGCGGTGATGGATGCCGGCCGGGTGGTTGAGGCTATCAAGGAACTTCTCGCTTCCCAGAAGGTAAAGACCAAGGAGGTCGTGATTTCGGTCTCCGGTAGTTCGGTCATTATCAAGCGCGTTTCTGTTGCCGATATGACCGATGAAGAACTGTCAGAATCCATCAAATGGGAGGCAGAGCAGTATATTCCGTTTTCCATTGATGACGTTAATGTCGATTTTCAAAAGCTCGGCGCAGGTGCTGCCGCGGGGCAGGCAGATGTTCTGCTGGTGGCCGTAAAAAAAGATAAAATAAACGATTACGTCAATCTTGTCAAAGAGGCGGGACTGGAGCCGGTGGTCATGGATGTCGACGCTTTTGCGCTGGCGAACATGTATGAGCTTAACTATGCCTTTGAAGAAGGAACTACGGCCCTTCTCAATATCGGTGCCTCGGTGATGAATATCAATATCCTGAAGGACGGGATCTCGATCTTTACCCGTGACATTACGGTAGGGGGCAACCGTTATACCGAGGCGCTTCAACGGGATTTTGGTCTTACCTATGAAGATGCGGAAAAGGTGAAGAGGGGCGAAGAGGTGGAAGGAGCTGATAAGGAGCAGATTGCCGGGGTGATGTCCTCGGTAACGGACGATATTGTAGCTGAGACGCAGCGGTCCTTCGAATTTTTTCGTTCCACGACCGGCAGTGACAAAGTGTCGCGCGTACTGGTCTCCGGCGGTTGCGCACGAATTGGGAATTTTACGACGGTTCTTTCCGAACGGCTTGAGATACCGGTAGAGGTCGTCGATCCATTTAAGAAGATCAAGATCGATCCGAAGCGCTTTGAATCCACGTTGATAGCGGAGTCATCCCCTCTGTGTGCGGTGGCGGTGGGGCTTGCGATCAGGAGGGTGGGCGACAGATGATTAAAATAAATCTTCTGCCTACTAAAAAGAAGCCTCCGAAGAAGGTCATCGACCTCCAGCAGCAAGTAATTCTTGCGGTTCTGGTCCTCGCTCTGGTTCTGATGGTTCTTGGATATTATTGGAAGACACAAAACGATCGCATTGTGATGCTTGAAAGCGAAAAAGCCGCCGCGGAAAAACAGATCGCCAACCAGAACAATATGCTCAAAGAAGTGAACAATGTAGAAGAAGAACGGAAAAAGGTCTTTGAGAAGATTGAAATCATAGAAAAACTGAAAAAGAACCAGTCAGGCCCGGTGCAACTTCTCGATGCCGTGAGCAGCGCACTTCCAACGGGTGTCAACGTTACATCACTTTCGGAGAGCGCAAACACTGTAAATATAGATGGGGAAGCTTTTACGAACGAGGATGTAGTCCGGTTTATTGATAAGCTGAAGGCCTCCCCATTATTGCAGAATGTCATGTTACTTGAAACAAGCCAGGCAACGCAGGACAAAACCGATTTTTACAGATATAAACTACAGTTTGTCTATAAAGGTTTGTGATGGCCGCTCTTATCGATAAAATACAAAAAATTCCCACCAAAACAAGGGCGATCGGCTTCGGCGTCTTTATCGTCATACTTTTGGTCGCCTATGTTTTTCAATATCAAATCCCCATGAACACCAGGATCAAGCAGCTTGATGCCTCTCTTGCAGGACTGCGGCAGAAGATACGTGAGAATGACAGTAAAATAAAAAAGCTCGACGACCTGAGGGCAGAGGTGAAGTCTCTGCAAGGGCGGCTGGTGATCCTTACCGAACAACTCCCTCCCGAGTCAGAGGTCTCCGACCTGCTCAGGCAAATACAGAACCTGGTGAATCAGTCAGGACTTACGCTCAAATCCTGGAAACCATCCGGGCGCAAGACACATGCGAGCGGCCTGTACGAAGAGATCCCCATTGCGATTACCTTGACCGGAGGGTATCATAACACTGCTTTGCTTTTTGAAAGTATCGGGAAATTAAAACGTATTGTGAATATCCTGAATATAAAAATGGGCAGTATGAAAATGGGCAATGATGGCAACCCTGAAATCGCCATTAGCTGTACGGCAATGACGTTCTCGGCACTGGAGAAAAAAGGTAATGCAGCGACAGAGAATAAATCACGTTAAAACAGCTTTCACCGGATTCACTTTGCTGCTGTCCCTGATTGCCGGAGCGGGAATCTCGGGTTGCTCTGATTCGGGGAAACCGGGGGAGGTGAAATCACCTGCTGCCGTAAAACCGCAACAGCAAGTGATTACTCAAGGAACAGCCACGGTAATGGAGCAAAAACCACAGGCCGTTTATTCCTATAAGTCAGCGGGAAATCGTGATCCCTTCACTCCGCTCATCGTGAAAGAAGACCGCAAAGCATTGTTGGGAGAGCGTCCACCATTAGAACGGTATAATATCAGTGATTTTAAGCTGTCCGGCATTGTGTGGGGCGGCTTTGGATATAATGCAATGCTTGAGGGCCCTGATGGAAAGGGCTATTTTGTCCATGTCGGAACGATTATAGGTCAGAACAAAGGCATTGTGAAAAAAATATCGCAGCATACCATGGTAATTGAAGAAAAATTCAAAACAATTTCGGGCGAAACGGATCGGAAAGAGATTGTCATTGAGCTCCGGAAAAAACAGGAGGGGATGCAATGAAGTACGCACAACCGCCGAAGGTATATTGGTTGATTTTCCTCATCGCTCTCGTAACCGTGCTCTTCACCGGGTGCGGTGCAAAAGCACCGGCGTCGGCACAGCAACAGGGTACGCAGGTGCTTCTCACTAAAATTGAACCACGCGATGTGGATGGAAAGAACGAGATCGTTATTGAGGGGGCAGGGCCTATATTGCAATATACGTCCTTCCAACTCACTGAACCGCTCAGGCTGGTAGTCGATATTTCGGATGCGGACATTAGTAAATTCTCGACAAAGATGAATGTCAACAGCGGAGCTATTGTTGACATTACACCCAGCCAGATGGGAACGATTGCCCGTCTGGAGATCGCTCTTTCGCAGCCTATAGACACTAAGTTATATCAGTCAGACGGCAAGCTTATTGTAGAACTGGCGAAGCCTGTTGAAGAGGCGAAGACGGCACCGGAGGTAGTTGCTCCTGCGCCACAGCAGGAGGCGCCCAAGCAAGAACAAGCGCCTCAGCCTGAGAAAGCCACAGCGACGGTCGTATCTGCAGTCCAGGCCTCCGCAGGTAAAGAGGGCGTTAAAGTGGTAATTATCGGCGATGGGACCATGTTGCCTAAGGCTTTTATGCTTAAAGACAACAGGCTGGTCGTCGATATCCCCGGGACAAAGAGCAGAGTTAAGCCGAGCGTTATCCCTGTGCGAAAGGGTGGTCTTGCCAGAGTTCGTGTCGCCCAGCATCCGGACAAGGTCCGCGTTGTCTTGGATCTTACAAATCCGCTGGAGTATACAATTACCCCAGAAGGTAACACACTGGTCATTGCCATGATGCCGGTTTCCACGGCAAAGCCTGTTGCGATGCTCCCGCAGGAACAGACTGCATCCCCGGCGCCCGAAAAGGCTGCACCATCCGGGAAAGAGGCCCCCGCGTCTCAAGAGGCCGTAGCGGCTGTATCGCCACCCACGACGGTCCCGCAAGAAGGGGCAGAAACCCAAAAGCAGTCGATGGGGGCGTCGGTGAACACGTTGCTTGTGGGCGGCAGTAAATTCACCG
This sequence comes from Nitrospirota bacterium, assembly GCA_049793155.1. GTDB lineage: Bacteria > Nitrospirota > UBA9217 > UBA9217 > UBA9217 > JALNZF01. The sequence goes on along the minus strand of JBARBN010000016.1, from coordinate 13,759 downwards.
GCAGAAAGATATCACTGGATCTTCAAGATGCAGACCTGATCAATGTAATGCGCCTTTTTGCCGAGGTTGCCAACTTGAACATCATTCTTTCACCCGAGGTAAAAGGCAGAGTTACCGTTCGCATGGTAAATATTCCCTGGGACCAGGCCATGGATATAATTCTTAAGATGAATGGCCTGGGATACGTGCTTGAGGACAATATCCTTCGCATTGCGTCAGTTGGCGCACTTACGAAAGAAGCTGAAGATGATATGCGGTCAAAGGAGGCAAAAAAGAAGGCAGAAGACCTGATAACGCGTATCATTCCTGTCAATTATGCCAAGGCCGGGGAAATCGAACCGACGATAAAAAAATCGCTCTCTCCGCGCGGTGAAACAGTTACCGATACCCGAACCAATACCCTCATTATCAAGGATATAGCGCGGAATGTCGACGAGGTGGTATCTCTCATCAAACTGCTGGATAAGCCTATCGCTCAAATAATGATAGAGGCACGGATTGTGGAAGCTTCATTGACATTCAGCCGAAGCCTCGGTGTGCAATGGGGTGGGTCGCAAAAGTTGGATGCTGCGCATGGCAATCCCATCGGCATTACATTCCCGAACTCTGTTGGTATTACAGGTGGTCCGACCATGGGGGCCACACCTTCAGGATCAGGCAATTTCTTTGTAAACATGCCGGCGCCTGCCGGAGCAGGTACGGGCGGCGGAGCTATTGGTCTGACGTTCGGCTCGCTCAGCAAATCCTTGAATCTTGATCTCATCCTTTCCGCGCTCGAATCAACCGGAGAAGGCAAGATCATATCAACCCCACGGGTCAGCGCGTTGGACAACAAAGAAGCTAGAATAGAACAGGGTATTTCCATACCCTTCTCGACAGTCTCTGCATCAGGGACGCAGACGCAGTTCATCGACGCGAAGCTCTCCCTCGTTGTCACTCCGCATGCGACACCTGACAATAAGATATTTATGAAGATTCAGGCGACTAAAAACGCCCCTGATACCTCGCTCTCGAATGCTCAAGGACAACCCTCGATACGGAAAAACGAGGCAACAACGGAGATACTCCTTGCCGACGGTGAGACCGCAGTTATTGGAGGCATTCTCATTCTGGACCGAGGAGTGAGTTATACGAAGGTGCCGTTTTTCGGGGATCTTCCTCTCATCGGATGGCTGTTCAAGTCCAAGACCAACACTGAGAATAAGTCGGAACTGATCATTTTCATAACGCCGAGAGTGATAAGGCAGGAAGTGATCTAGAATTTTATTGCCAGGTATGAACCCAGTTCCCGGAGGTTATCATTATGAAATTACTGAGAAGCTATAGAGTCCCATTTCGCTGCATGTTAATCCTAATCGTTATTGCGTTACAAGGATGCGGCAGGGCCGACACACATCCAACAGGCGTGCCCGATGGGTCAACAATAACGGTCAACCCCTCCACCATAACATATACTTCGATCGCCAACTTTAGTCGAGATTTTGCAGTTACGGTTAAAGACAAGACTGGAGAGCCGATCAATAAAGCGCAGGTACAGATCACCGGCGCTTTTGCAGAGCCGCGGAATGCTACGAACACTACCGCGCGGTATCAATTTTACAGGTACACCGGCGGCGAAAATACCGTGGGCAATATACCGGTCAATTCCGGATTTACTGCAGAGACCGACAGCTACGGTGTTTATAATTTTTCGGTAACTGTTTATGGATCATTATTGGTCTCAGGAGTAACAGTAACTAACTCTTTTACTGATACTATCGATATTTCGTCTGGAAATGCATTTGGGTCAGTGGTATTAACGATTAATTAACAGCTGCTGCCATGCAGTTGCAGTTAATGGAGGGGAGTGTATACTGTCGGGGGAGACTTGTTAGGGAGATGGACAAACAACAATCAACTGCCACGCTAAAGTCTTACCTGCGCAAAGACATCCGTGCATCGTAATCAAAAGGTGCTATTAGATCGTTCAAAGATGATGGCGTATTGGATCTTGATCGACAGCCCACCATTCAAGCACTCCCGGAACCATGCTGGCGCGAGCGATTGACGCTATGGCGGGGTGGGATATGCTCCGCCAATTTTTATTTGCGGCATATGATTAAGGAAAAGTCTGGCGGTTTATTGTCGGGTTTTGTTGCTCTATAAGAACGAATGCTCAGATGGTGAAGAAGGGGAAAAAGAACAAAAAAAACCGGAGAAGACATGCCCACTGCGTTTATGGCACGTTTCAAATCTCCGGACATGATATCGCGACAAATCGAAGATACGCTACGCCCTGTTCTGTCTGCTGTTCCTCAGGCTCTTCTGCTTTCTCTTCTGCGCTTCGATCCGCTTCCGTTTCTTTTTTAAAGACGGCTTCTCATAGAAACGTCTGTTTTTCAGTTCCCTGAAAAGGCCGTCATTCTGCATCTTCCGTTTGAGAAGCCTGATTGCTTTCTCAATATTTTTATCATCAACTCTTATTTCCAAGATTTAATATTCCTTCCGCCGCCCGCTAGAGCCACCACGGTCGAAGCCGCCCCTTCCGCCCGGCCTTCCGCCGCCACCACCACCACCGGGCCTGCCTCCACGTCCTCCAGCACGTTCAGTCTGCGGCCGAGCCTCGCTCACATTCAGTGCCCGATCCATGACGTTTGTTCCGTTCAGGGTCGCGATGGCCTTGTCAGCATCCTCATCATTGGTCATTTCAACGAAGCCGAACCCCTTTGACCGGCCGGTCCCGGCATCGGTAATAATCTTGCAAGACTGCACCTCTCCGATGGGAGTAAAGACATTCTTGAGTTCTTCTTCAGAAATATTGTACGACAGATTGCCTACATAAAGCTTCTTTGCCATGATACCCTCCCGTTTTTTTGTTGAATCTCAAAATTGCAGCAATGCATGATCAAAGCGGATCCCTGAAGAGCGGGGGGTCTGCGAGGGTCATTTATTGTTTTACGACGTTGACCGCCTGGAGTCCTTTGGCGCCTTTTTCAACATCGAAACTGACGGCATCACCTTCAGACAAGGATCTGAAGCCGTCGCCCTGTATGGCCGAAAAATGAACGAAAACATCATTCCCCTCGTCCGTGGTGATGAATCCAAAGCCCTTTGCATCGTTAAACCATTTTACCAAACCGTTTGACATCTGTTCCTCCTTGGGTGATCAATGACGACTCTTTTGAACAAAAAAAAGACTGCAAACTTAAAAGGAAGTTTTTGCAGCCGACAATTAACAAAAACTCGCATCTCTTTATCTCTTTTACTTGTTAATAATACTCTGTATTGACCGGGAAAGTCAACTTATTTTTTCAAGTTTTTGTTCCTGCCCCGCGGTTGCTCTTCCCGCCTACTTTTTGCGAATATCCTCACCGGGGTACCGTGGAACCCGAAGGCCTGGCGCAGGTTGTTCTCAATATAACGCAAGTATGAGAAATGGACGCCCGCAGGATAGTTGACAAATACGACGAATGTCGGCGGTTTGATTCCCACCTGCGTGGCGTAGTAATATTTCAAGCGTTTTGCCCGGTAAAGCGGCGGCTCATGCCGCGCAACGAGCTGGGAAAAGACCCTGTTCAGCTCGGCGGTGGGCACACGTCGCCGGGTCTCCTCCATTACTTTATCGATCTCTTCAAAGACCTTGGTGATGCGCTGCCTCGTGGCGGCCGAGATGGTGATCACCGAGGCGTAATCGGCGAACTTGAGCCGCTGCCGGACATCCGAGATGAACCGTTTGTATCCCTCTTCCTTGTCAGTCACCAGGTCCCATTTGTTCAGGACGAGAATGATTCCCTTGCCGGCCTCATGCGCCAGTCCAACAATCCGCTCATCCTGCTCGGTGATGCCTTCGGACGCGTCAATCAGGATGAGCGCTACATCCGCCCGTTCAATGCCCTTCATGGCGCGCATTACGCTGTACTTTTCCACCCCGCGGCTGATCTTTCCGCGGCTCCTGATGCCTGCTGTATCCACGAGGATATACTGTTTCCCATAATACGTATAGACGCTGTCCACCGCATCTCTGGTCGTACCAGCGACGGGGCTCACGATCATCCGGTCTTCGCCCATGAGCGCATTCACGAAAGAGGATTTGCCCACATTTGGCCGTCCGATGATGGCGATCCTTGGAATTTCCATGGCCTGATTTTCTTGCGGTTCTTGAGTCGTTTCAGGCAGGAGGTTGCTCAGCGCGTCCAAAAGGTCGGAAAATCCCTGGCCGTGCCGGGCCGATATGGGGTAAAGGGTATCGATGCCGAGGCTGTAAAAGTCCGGGATGAGCCCTTCGTGCCGCTCGCCGTCCACCTTATTCAAGGCGTAGAGAACGGCCTTACCCGAGGCCCGGAGCCGATGCGATACCTCGATATCCGCCGGGAGCAGGCCCTCTTTGCCGTCCATCAAGAAGATGATGAAGTCGGCCTCCTCCACGGCGAGCGTGGTCTGCTCGCGCATCTTCGTATACATGACGTCTTCGGTCTTGGGCTCGAACCCGCCGGTATCCACGAGGAGGAAGTGTTTATTCATCCACTCTGCCTCGGCATAGTTCCTGTCCCGCGTTACCCCGGGTTTATCATCGACGACGGCGAAGTTCCTGCCAACGATCCGATTAAAGAGGGTGGATTTGCCGACGTTCGGACGGCCGACTATGGCGACGATTGGTTTTGACATGATTTTAATGTAAGTAAAAAAACATTTCGTATTGAAACTCTAAACAAACTCAATGTTCTCGTATCCAAGCTTTATACATTTTTTGTTCATAACGGGATTCTGTCGAGCTGAGGATCTTAACTTTGGATTTGTCGTCACGCACTATAGCACTTTTATTCTCAGCAGTACAAGAAAAAACCTTGCGAAGCCTTGATATTTATGTTATTTTTCTGAATCATTCAAGAGGAGGCCTCCATGCGACGAGGTATCGTTCTGGCAGTATGCTTGCTTCTTTTGTCCACATCCCCTGCATGGGCAGAATTTTATCGTTGGGTTGACAAGGACGGCAAGGAATTCTTTACGAATGAGCAGGAGCACGTCCCGAAGGAATATCAGAGCACTGCAACGGCCGTGCATCCGGACGAAAACCGGGTCAGCGTTGGAGAGAAGTCTGCCGCGACCGGGAGACCGTCAGCCTCCTTGAAAGATCACAAAGACAAGTATGGAAAGGGAGAGGAACACTGGCGCAAACGGTCGGAGAAACTCAGAAAGGAACTTGCCGCTTTGCAGGATAAGTACGACCGGATCCTGATACAGGAACGGGACAATGAAAACAAACCGAAGAAGCTGGCCGCCATAAGCAGCAGTAAAAAGAAGAAATCCCAAAACAGCCTTGATAAGAAGAAGGCATCGCTTGAGCATGACCTTGCCCGGAAAAAACATGAACTTGAGGTCGAGCTGCCCGAACAGGCGCGGAAGGCCGACGCGTACCCGGGGTGGATACGGGAATAGTGCGTAACGAGGTTGAACCTGATATGCTCCCGCTGTCAACAGCAGCCGTCGATGGATTGGCCATGATGCCGGGTAGCTGCACAATCTCGTCACTCGGGCCTGTCATCGTATGAAAAAGATCATCATCGACCTGAACCTCTTGAATGACCTTGAGGAAAGCGACACGATCTTCAAAAGGAGCGGTATCACGTTCTTCCCCGCGCGGTCTTCCGAGGAAATACTCAATCTTCACGGTGTCAAAAGAGCGGACCTTATTATCACTGATAACGCCTTGCCGCTATTGGGCGGAGTTGAACTTTGCTCCAGAATACGGAGCGATGCTGAGCTGAAGTATGTATCGATCATTGTCATCTGTGACGATACCGAACAGTCTCACTGCCCGGAATGCGGCGCCAATATCGTCATCCGGAGACCGCTGGATACCGGCGAGCTTTTGTGGCAGGCATCCAAACTCCTTGTAATCCCGACTCGCAAGGATTTGCGGGTTTTACTCCGCGCCTCCATAAAAGGCATGGAGGGGAATAGCCCCTTTTTTGCGCAGTCTCATAACATCAGCATCTCAGGAATGCTGCTGGAGACCGAACGGGTGCTCAAGCCGGGCGACCGGTTGACCTGCGCATTTAATATCGCGCATAGCGAAGTCACTCTGGCATGCTCTGTCGAACGGATAGAAACAACCGCGTCGAGAAGAAACCGTTATGGTGTGAGATTTATGAACTGCGATACAAAGACACTGATTATCATTGAAAACTTTGTCAGGGCTCCGCAGGCCATTAATAGCTAAGAATGGAGAAACAAAGCGTGTTTTTTTGCCCTGTTCGCGCAACATGCGGGAATGTCACAGGAGGACCTGTTGGAAGAACGGTACGATTTTAAAGAGGTCGAGGAGCGATGGCAGCGCTTCTGGCAGGAGAACAAAATCTTCAGGGTAACTGAAGACGCCTCGAAGCCGAAGTACTACTGCCTTGAGATGTTCCCGTACCCATCCGGCAGGATCCACATGGGCCATGTCCGGAACTACTCCATCGGTGATGTGATTTCGCGCTATAAGCGGATGCGGGGATTCAATGTCCTTCATCCGATGGGATGGGACTCATTCGGCCTTCCCGCGGAGAACGCGGCCATCAAGCATGGCATCCACCCCCAGAAATGGACCCTTGAGAACATCGCCTTCATGCGGGACAAACAGCTCAAACGCCTCGGCCTGTCCTATGACTGGGACCGGGAGGTAGCCACGTGCCTCGAGGACTACTACTGCTGGAACCAGTGGTTTTTCATCAAGATGTACGAGCGCGGCTTTGCGTACAAGAAGCTTTCTTATGTGAACTGGTGCCCGTCCTGCAACACGGTGCTCGCGAACGAGCAGGTAGAGGACGGACTTTGCTGGCGCTGCAGCACGGTGGTGACTCACAAGGAGTTGGAGCAGTGGTTCTTCAAGATCACCGCCTATGCCGAAGAGCTTTTGTCCTCCCTTGATAAGCTGACCGGCTGGCCCGAGCGCGTGCTTACGATGCAGCGGAACTGGATAGGCAAGTCCACCGGCGTGGAAGTTGACTTTGCCGTCGAGGGCACGGGAGAGAAACTGACGATCTTCACCACGCGCCAGGATACACTGTATGGTGTCACGTTCATGAGCATTGCGCCTGAGCACCCCATGCTCGAATCACTCATCAAAGGCAGAAAACAGGCTGACGAGGTCCGCGCTTTTTGCCAGCGCGTTATGAGCGAGGACAAGGCCAGCCGCACCGATGAGAAACAGGAGAAAGAGGGCGTTTTTACCGGCGCCATCGCGATCAATCCTTTGAACAACCAGAAGGTCCCGGTATGGGTCGGGAACTTCGTGCTCATGGAATACGGCACCGGGGCGATCATGTCCGTGCCTGCCCATGACCAGCGCGACTTCGAGTTTGCGAAAAAATACGGTTTGCCCATGCGGGTCGTAATTCAGAACCCGGGGGAAAATCTTGTTGCTGATACGATGAAACAGGCATACACCGAGGACGGGACCATGGCGAACTCGGACCAGTTTGACGGGATCGCGAACACCACGGCGAAAGAGAAGATCGCCGATCACGTGGAATCGAAGAAGCTCGGCAGGCGCACCGTGAACTGGCGGCTCCGCGATTGGGGCATCTCGCGACAACGTTACTGGGGCACGCCTATCCCGATCACCTATTGCGACGGATGCGGAACGGTCCCTGTTCCCCTTGACCAGCTTCCCGTCAGACTGCCGATGGACGTTGAATTCACCGGCAAGGGACTTTCTCCTCTTGTTGAATCGAGGTCGTTTCGTGAAACCACGTGCCCGAAATGCGGGGGGCCGGCACGCCGCGAGACGGACACCATGGACACTTTCGTAGACTCGTCCTGGTATTTTCTGCGCTACTGTTCGCCGAAAGAGGACAGGGCGCCCTTCGACAAAAAGGCCGCCGGGTACTGGATGAGCGTGGACCAGTACATCGGCGGCATCGAGCACGCTGTGCTCCATCTGCTCTATGCGCGGTTCTTCACCAAGGTGATCCGCGATCTCGGCCTCTTTGACGGAGATGAGCCGTTCGTGAACCTTTTGACCCAGGGCATGGTGATCAAAGACGGCGCCAAGATGAGCAAATCGAAAGGCAACGTGGTGGACCCGGATTTCATCCTTACGAGATACGGCGCCGACACGGCGCGTCTCTTCTCGCTCTTTGCCGCGCCGCCGGAACGCGACCTTGAGTGGAGCGATCAGGGTGTGGAGGGGGCGTACCGGTTCCTGCACCGGGTTTGGGCGATCGTGTATAAGCACGCCGATGCGATCGAGAGCGTGCGGCCCGCTGGTCCCGAGGCGAGGGGCGACAAGCTCTATCGAAAGATACACCTGACGATCAAGAAGGTGACGGAGGACATCGAGCGGGAGTTCCACTTCAACACCGCGATCTCAGCCTTGATGGAACTTGTGAACGAAATGTATGACTATACATCCGCCGAAATCAGCCAGGGCAAACAAGGGCCCGTGATGCGGTCAGCGGTCGACGCCCTCATATTGCTCATCGCTCCGTTTGCCCCGCACTTCGCCGAGGAACTTTGGAAGTCACTCGGCGGACAAGGTGCCCTTGCGAATGCTTCATGGCCGACACACGACCCCGAGGCAATTGTAGCATCCGAGGTCATCATCGTGGTACAGGTGAACGGCAAGGTCAGGAGTAAACTCACCTTGCTTGCGGGGGTATCTGATAAAGAGATCGAAGCTGCGGCGCTGGCTGATCCCAAGGTCAGGGAATTCATCGCCGCCAGACCTCCAAAAAAGGTGATCGTGGTGCAGGGTAAGCTGGTGAATGTGGTAATATGAGGTGTCGGGGAACGAGGGACGAGAGATGAGGGACGAAAGACGAGAGACGAGGGATGATGGACGAGGGATGAGAGGCGAGGGATATGGGAAAAATGCGTCCATCGTCCGAGCGCGCGAAGTGAGCGGACGTCCATCGTCAATCACGCTGCTCCTGCTCGCCCTGTCGATGTTGCTCTCTTCATGCGGATACCGGTTCGCTTCGGTTGGAGGGATCGTGCCCGAAGATGCCAGGACCATCGCCATTCCTGCGTTCATCAACGGCACTGCTGAGCCTTATGTGGATGTCGAGGTGACCAAGGCTGTGGTGAACGAGTTCCTTACCGACGGCAGGCTGAAGGTGGTAAGCGCGGAGACAGCCGATCTGGTTCTCAAGGGCAGGGTGACAAAATTCGACATCACGCCGTCCGCGTATACGACTGATAATTACGTTCAGTCCTATACCGTTAGTATTGGAGTGAACGTGAGCGTAGAGGACGTCAAGACCCACAAAATCATCTGGCAGGAAAAAGGTATAGGCTCGGTCTTCAACGCGGGTTATGGTGTATCAATTGTCACGAACAATGGCGTGTCGAACGTCGACATCACAGCCACGAAGATTGCAAAAGAAACGGCCCTTAAGAGTGCAAGCCGGGACGTGGCTTCGACGCTTCGGAGCAGGTTGCTGGACGGCTTTTGAGGACAAGGGAGGATGTAGAGCGCAAAGTGTAAAATGAGCCCGGCCGTTATTTACTTTTTTCAGTTTGCATTTTTCGTTTTGATTTTTAAATTCTTATGCTCAAATATCACGACCTCATGTCCGGTCTCAAGCAAGGGAAGATCCTCCCACTCTACCTGTTTTTCGGAGAAGAGGAATTCCTGATCCAGGAGGCGGTCGACCTGATCATCAGTAAGGTTGTTGATCCGGGGGCGAGGGACTTCAACTTCAATACGCTTTACTGCAAGGACACTTCCTCGTCCGAGTTGGTGAACCTTTGTCAGTCGCTCCCTTTCCTGTCCGAAAAGCGTCTCGTGATCGCGAAGGAGATCGACGTCTTCAAAGCCGCAGACCTTGAGGAACTTATTCCCTATCTCAACGACCCTTCACCCAGCACCTGCCTGCTCATGCTCTCGAACCAGCCCCGGTTTGAAAAAAAAGCCGTCACCTCAGCGGTGGAGGCCCACGGCGCAGTGACGCGGTTCTACGCGCTTCTGGACCGCGAGATCGTTTCCTGGATCGAGGAGTGGGCAAAGACAAGGGGCTTGTCCATGCGGCGCGACGCGGCCCAATTCCTGTGGCAGACCCTCGGGAACGACCTCCAGAAGATCGTTAACGAGCTCGAGAAGGTCCGTATCTCCTCACAATCGAAGAAGACCATCACCCTTGACGACGTACAGACCGTGGTGGGAGACTTCCGAGAGTATTCCTCCTTCGACCTTGCGGCAGCGATCGGGCAGAAAAATCGGGAAAAGGCCTTCCTCATCCTATCGCGGCTGATCCAGGAAGGAGAGGCGCCGGTCGGCATGCTCGGCTCGATCGCCTGGAACTTCCGCAGGCTTATGCAGGCAAAGTCCATGGAGGCAGCGGGTATGGGACCGGATGATATTACGAAAAGGCTCCGGATCATTTTTCATCAGGCCGGCCTTTTCAAGGAACAGATGCGGTGTTATACCCTGGATGAACTGCGCGCGGTCTTCGCTGTTATGCTGTCAACGGATAAAGCGCTCAAGTCGAGCGGTTTGAACGGCAGGTTGATCCTGGAGCGGATGATCCTGAGGTTGTGCGGAGGGATAGGATAAAGATGAAGGTGCGAAGGTAAGAGATAGGAAGCCAAGCATTTTCTCAACTTCCCATCTTCTTATCTTCTCAACGTCTGACTTTTGGCTACGCGGCGCTGATCTTGCCCACTTTCGTCGATAAACGGGAGATCTTCCGGGAAGCGGTGTTCTTGTGCAGGATTCCCTTTGAAGCGGCCTTGTCGTAGGCTTTCATCGCGTTTACCATGGCTACCTTGGCTACTGCGGCGTTCTTGGCCTCAATGGCCTGCTCCACCTTCTTAGACAGGGTCTTGAGAAGGGATTTAGCTGAGTTGTTGATGAGGTGCTGCTTGTCGGCTTGTTTCTGCCTTTTGATCACTGATTTATGAATTGCCACTTCTTGCCTCCTTAATGGGGTTAAAACCGGAACCATCTTGTAACACAAAGGGATGTTTGGTGTCAAGAAAAAAATCCTTTTCTTACCGGCTGTTTTCTGTTAAAGTTACCACTTATTTCCGTATTTCCTTCGAGGTGAATCCGCATGTCTGAGCAGGTAAAGGTAGCAAAAGCCGCCGGCATTGTCGGCGCTGCCACGCTTGCCAGCCGCATCATGGGGTTCATCCGCGACATGGCCATGTCCTGGGCCTTCGGCACAGGTATGGCCGCAGATGCCTTCTACGTGGCATACCGCATTCCGAACCTTCTGCGTGAGCTTTTGGCCGAAGGTTCAATGTCCGCGGCGTTCATCCCGGTCTTTACCGAGACGCTCACCAGAGAATCCCGGGAAAGCGCCCGCACCCTGGCGAACGCGGTATTTGCCCGCCTTCTCGTGATCCTGGTCGTCCTGACGGGGCTCGGAATCATCTTTGCACCTTACGTGGTCAAGGCGGTTGCCTGGGGATGGGCGTACAGGGCGGAGCACGACAAGTATGTCCTCGGGGTGATGCTCACGCGCATCATGTTCCCGTACCTCCTGTTCATCGGGCTTGCGGCGCTCGCCATGGGCATTCTGAACTCGCTCCGATCATTTCTTACTCCCGCGCTCTCGCCCGTCATGCTGAACATTCTGACCATCAGTGCTGTGGTGCTGAGCATCCGGTTTCTGTCTCAACCGATCTTTGGCGTGGCATGTGGAGTTGTCCTTGGAGGAATGTGCCAGTTCGTGATCCAGTTGCCGGCGCTCAGGAAACAGGGGATGATGATACGGCCGCAGTTCGAGCCCACGCACCCGGGCGTCAAGAAGATCGGCATGCTGGCACTGCCGGTCTTCGTCAGTTCTTCCGTGAATCAGCTGAATATTTTCATCGGAACCATCTTTGCGTCCTTCCTCGCAACGGGAAGCATTACCTATTTGTACTATGGCATGCGGTTTATCCACTTCCCCCTCGGCATCTTTGGCGTCGCCATTGCCACGGCTGTGCTCCCAACCATGTCTGCCCAGGCAGCGCGAAGAGAGACCGCGGAGTTTCGTGAGACGCTCTCGCTTGGGCTCAGGCTTGTGTTCTTCATCATGTTCCCGGCCATGGCCGGGCTCATCACGCTCAGGGTACCGATCGTGAATCTTCTGCTGGAGCGGGGTCAGTTCGACCATCTGTCCACGCAAGGCGTGTCTGCCGCTCTCCTGTTCTATGCCGTGGGACTTTGGGCTTTTGCGGGCGTGAGGATCGTATCGCAGGCTTTCTACGCGCTCCAGGACACCAAGACCCCGGTCAAGATCGCGGTGGCGGCGCTGTTCACGAACATTCTGTTGAGTGCGGCATTTCTTTCCTGGACAGAGCTTGCCCACGGAGGACTTGCGCTCGCCACATCGCTGGCAGCCATGTTGAATATCGCGTTATCAACCGTGTTTCTCAGGAAAAAGATCGGCCGCATGGACGGCAGAAGGATCGCGCTATCGCTGCTCAAGATCGTTCCCGCGTCCATTGTCATGGGCGTGATCGGCTGGTGGGTCAGCAAACACGCAGTCTGGGGCTCGACGGGAAACACGCTCTATAAAGTCGAATTGCTCGGCGGCAGCCTCGCAGCGAGTGTCCTGTTCTATGTCATCGTCATGTGGATCTTGAGAAGCGAGGAATTGATATTCGTGTGGGGGATGATGAGGCGAAAAAAAGGGTCCAGGGACCAGGGTTAAGGGGGCAGGGTATGCCATTCGATCAGGATCTGATTTATTTTAAGACCCCTTTTGGCTGGGCGGGAGCGGCTGTGTCAGAAAAGGGGATATCCAGGATTGTTCTGCCGAAGAAAGAGAAGAAGGCAGTTGAAAAGGAACTGAAAAGTCCGGCGTCCCCCCTCGCCCCGGCCCTCTCCCGCAGGGGGAGAGGGAGTGCGAAGATAATGGAAAATACGGTTAAACTGCTCGAGCAATACTTCTCGGGCAAACGCGTTTTATTTGACCTGCCTCTTGATATGCGTTATCATACGGCCTTTCAGCAGGCGGTCTGGAAGGCGGCAGCGGAGATCCCGTTTGGCGAGACGAGGTCCTATGCCTGGATCGCGAAGAGGATAAAGAATCCCAAGGCAGTAAGGGCGGTGGGCGGTGCGCTCGGCGCCAATCCAATACCGATCATTATTCCCTGACATCGCGTCATCAGCTCAGCAGGTACGCTGGGCGGGTTCTCCGGAGGGATCGGGATGAAGAAGAGACTCCTGGAGTTGGAAGCAAAAGAACATGGCCGCTGCTGAGGCACAAAGACTCAAAGTAAAGATCGTTATTGTTCTCTGTATGATCTCTCTGTCTTTGTGTGTGACCGGGTTTCTCTCTCAACAGGATACAGGAAAGAAGAAAAATATGATGCTCATTCGTCTCGTCGTAGGCCCGCTCCAGGTGAACTGCTTTATCCTTGCGGACGAGAAGACCAAAGAAGCGGTGGTCATCGATCCGGGTGATGATGCCCAAGAGATCCTGAAGATCATCAAGGACAAGGGTCTGAAGGTCAAATACATCGTAAATACCCACGGCCACTTCGATCATCTGGGCGCGAATAAGGCGCTCAAGGAGGCCACGGGTGCAGAGCTGCTCATTCACGAAGGTGATGCACCGATGATGGCCTCAGCGACGATGCAGTCCCGCGCATTCGGCATGAATACCACATCCTCTCCCCAGGCAGACCGGTATGTGAAGCACGGGGATATGATCAATGCGGGCGAAGTGTCTCTCAAGGTACTGCACACGCCCGGTCATTCTCCGGGCGGCATCAGCCTTCTGGAGAAGGGGATGGTATTTACGGGGGATGCACTCTTTGCCGGCTCGATCGGCAGGACAGACCTGCCGGGTGGAGACCT
>JBARBN010000015.1:0-2471 GCA_049793155.1 Nitrospirota bacterium | reverse complement strand
AAACTGGTCGTTGTTGAAGTTCAATCCACCCTTCATGGCGATCCGGTATTTTTTTGTAGCAAAGGCCACATCGGTCGCCCCGGCAACGCCATTTTTTACTTTCCAGATCGAGACGAGTTTTTTGATGGTCCCTTTTCCGCCCCGTGACTCTTCGTAGACGCTTCCAAAGTTGTAGCTCTTGGTGATGACCGGCCCGAAGGGACCCACAAGGAAGTACGCCCCTACATCCACGAGATTGAAGTTCTGGCTTCTTTCGTACTTCGGGATAAGGGCATCGACATCGATGCTGTTGAGCATAAGGTCGTCCCCGCTCAAAGAAACGTCGCCGTTGAGCGATCGTTTCACCTCATCCATACTCTTCCCCGTTGCAGTAAGGTCCGCGGAAAAATTGACCGTCCCCTCCATGCTTTTCCGGAAGGTTTCCCCGGACGAGTATGCCTGGATCAGCCTCTCGATCCTGAACTTGTTAAGCGTAGTGATGACCCGGTAACGGGGCAGCGCACCCGTCATGTCCAGATGAACGTTTCCCTGCCCGGTTCCGGCGAAGATATTCATACTGACCGGATCTATGTCGAGGATCCCGTCGCCCGCTTCCGTTCTCATCACAAGGTTTGTCAGCGTAAGGTTGTTGATCGTGAGCGTCTTGCAGTTGATATCCGCGCCGAAAGAGATGTTCCTGAATGGTCCCGCGCCTTCCGTTCTGCCGTACGAAAGGTCCCGTATGGTCCCATCGAAGTCGTCCACCTTGATCCTCTCGCTGGAGCTTTCATCCGCATAAACAAGGTTCCCCTCTGAGATCGATATCCTGTTCACCGTAAGAAGCCTTTCTATCAGCGAGCGTTCCGGTTTTTCAAAATTGAACCTTCCGTTTTTATACCTGACTATGGAGAAGACCGGCTTGAGAAGCCCGATCCGGCTTAGCCGGACTTCGTGTTTCGTAAGAGGGATAAGCATCAGCCCTATCCTCATCTTTTCTACGGTAACGACATCCGCTCCCTTCTTCTGCACGCTGACGCCCTTCAGCGATAGGCCGAAACCCGGAAAGAGATCGATGCCCAATCTGCCCTTGATATGCACATCCATTCCCAGGGCCTTCGACGCCGCTGCCTCGATCCGCGGTTTAATGGCTTGTATATTGAGCAGGAGGGCGAGGGAGACCGCACCGACAACGAGGGCGATCACGCCCGCTGTTATGAAGACGACTTTTTTTCTCTTGAGAGTCATACCAACCCTCCTTACCTGTCAGGCCGCTGGTCGAACTCCTCGATTTTCTGGTTAATGACAAGAAAATGTCCAAAGCCCAAAAAGAGCGTGGTGCGTTTTACGCCGGCGCTGAACGCTTTTCGGCCTGAGCAGCGCACAGGCAAGCGCCGAAAATGAAAATGCACCCCGAAAAGTAAATCCACAGCAATAAGGCCATCATTCCGCCGAACGCCCCGTAGACCGCGTTTAACGTGGCGAAGTTCTTGATGTATACGACGAACAGGCTTTCTGCCGCCCGCAAGAGGACCGTGGCGCACAGTGCGGCGACCCAGACCTCGGCAAAGCGTGTGGGGCGGCGCGGAGCCAGCCGGTAAAACAGGCTCAGACTGAGAAACACCACCACCAGGGGGATGACGAAGCTGCCAAGGGCATAGATCAAGGAGTGGAATTCGCTCCCGGTAAAGAACCAGGCCTTTGCCATTTTTGCCAGTACCGGCACCGCCATGCCCAGGAGGACCGCGCCCGCCGTGATGCCGAGCAGCGCCAGGCTTTTCAGCGGTATCCGCCACCAATTGTGCACTGGGGTGTTCCAGGCGTAGTTAGTGGCGCGGATGAGGGTAATGAAACACCGGATGGCGCCCCAGAGCAGTATGGGAAACGCGATCGAGCTTGCATGCCTGCGTGCTTTGATCACACCGGCGATTGTATCAAAAATGTGGTGCTGCATCGCGCCGCTGATCGGGAGGTAACTTTCCATGTAGGCAATGACCTCTTTCCCGGCCCTGTCCCGGTCAATAAAGAACGAGGCGATCGTGACGAGCAGGACCATCAGAGGAAACAGCGAGAAGAACGCATGGAAGGCGAACGCCCCCGCCCACTGCGCCCCGTCAATCCGTAAAAATTTTTTTACTGCAAGAGAAAGTATCGCCCAGCTCCTGCGGGTCTTTTGGTCAAACCGGCTTGAGATATTCATCTGGCCCTGCCTTTCTCTACCGTCGGGTGCGCCGCGCAATATTCTGAAACGCTGTTTTCTCTCCATGGTACATTGAACGCGCTCTCTCGGTGCGTCGTCGGTGTAAATAACGCGGACCGCGGGCGCATGCTCTCGATGCTTCTGCGGGCGTGATGGTCCCATTCATCGGAGAGCAGGACACCGCCGATATACGGAAACAACCTTGTTACCGGGATCGCTCTTTTCATGGGCTCCTTCGGCGCAGTCGTGCCGCCCGAAGCGGCTTCAATAATTCTTATTCATCCTGTGAAAAAAT
>JBARBN010000014.1:0-1695 GCA_049793155.1 Nitrospirota bacterium | reverse complement strand
GAAGGACCGGCTCCGGTAGGCTATGCAGATATTGTCATCAGGGCATCCATAAAGACACCCCTCGCTGGATATTATCCTCTTGAATCAGAAGGGTCTACGCGTGGAAAAGATGATTGCCCCGTTCTCGTAAATATCGACGGACAATCTGTCTTGTGGAAGGTGAAAGGGCAAAAACATGCACTTCCTGAATATGTGGATGGCAAGACGAGCCGCGATCCCGAAGCAGGAGAGGGAATGAAGTATATTCTTGAAAAGAAAGTCCGTCTTTTGGCAGGATCTCACAAGTTTTTTTTTGGATTGCCCGACGAGCCGTATTTTACGACTGCCGACATATCTGTAAGGAGCGGGGGATTGTACAGTTTAGAGCTAAAGCCGGACTATAGGTATAAGACAGTCCCGACGCGTATCCCGACGTTTTTAAATGGCGTCGAAAAGTTTGAAGTTATGATTAGGTGAGGTTGCGGTATCGGATCATTGACAATGCGGAAAGGATTACCTTTTTGATGCAACGTTTAGATTCAGACTAGCGTATTCTGCTGGCACTGGTCGAGGGCTTTAACCCTGTGGGGGGAACGCAAATACTGTTCACCACAATTGAAAACATTCCCATCCGTTTTTTATCAAGTCGTTGGTACCGCCAAAACAGGCATCGCTGTTTTTGGAATCACTCCACCTCGTTCAGCTGCCCGAATGCCTTCAACACGACCTCCGACAGCGCCGGGTGAATATGCATCCCCTTTGCAACGGACCAGAGGTTCCCGTCTCCTGCCATGGCGTTCACGACCTCCTGGATCAGAATGGATGCCTGCGGGCCGATGATGTGGTATCCCAGGATCTTTCCCGTCTTCCGATGCACCAGTGCCTTGGTGAAGCCCTCGGTTTCCATCATGGCCTCACCGCGCGCCACCTCTCGGTACATGGCCTTGCCCACTAACACCTCTTTTTTGCCGATGTGTTTGATCGCCTGCTCCTCGGTGAGCCCCACGGAGGCGATTTCGGGATAGGAAAACACTGCATGCGGCACGGTGAGGAAGTTCATCCGTGATTTCTTTCCGTGGACGGCATTGTGCCAAACAAGCTCGGCCTCGTGATTTGCCGTATGCCGGAACATTTTTTTGCCGATGGCATCGCCGAACGCCCAGATGTTCTTCTTCGAGGTCTCAAAGAACTCATCCACACTTATGTAACCCTTTTCGTCCGTCTTCACGCCGGTATTTTCGACCATCAGGACATCGGCATTTGATTTCCTTCCTGCGGCGATCAGAACATATTGAGCAGCGACCTCCAGCTGTTTTCCGCTGTCCCGTTCTTTTGCCACGACCGTCGTAACCTTCCCGGTCCGGCGCACTTCAACGGCTTCGGTGTTCGTATGAATTGTCATGCGGCGGGAGAGGGCTGTCTTCAGCAGCTCGGATATCTCCGGCTCTTCTTCGGGAACGAGCCGATCGTTCTTTTGTATGATCGTGACCTTCGTGCCCATGGCCTCGAAGAAATGAGCGAACTCAGCGGCAATATATCCGCCGCCGACGATAACCATGCTTTCCGGGCGTTCAGTAAGCCGGAGCGCGCTCTCGTTCGTGAGATACTCGACGCTCTCGATGCCTTTGAGGAGAGGAATGAGCGGCCGGGCGCCCGATACGATGAAGATCATCTTGCCCTTGATCGTCCGGCCTGCCGAATCAAGCGTATATTCCC
>JBARBN010000013.1:0-4760 GCA_049793155.1 Nitrospirota bacterium | reverse complement strand
TGAAGAACGAAGCCTTTGCGGAGCAGCTTGCGGAAAAACTTCCCGGCCAGGCGGATCATTGCTCCAAACGTGAACGGGTCGCGATGGAGGCGGAGCGAGATGTGATCACCATGCTCAAACTCGAATTTATGAAGGACAAGGTCGGCGAGGTGTACGACGGTATCATCACCGGTGTACTGCAGTTCGGCTTCTTCGTTCAACTAAACGAGTTCTTCGTGGAGGGGCTGGTCCACGTCTCATCGCTCTCCGATGACTACTATCATTATATTGAGAAGATGCACAGCCTGCGGGGGGAACGGAAGAAGCGCTCGTACCGCATCGGCGATACGGTGCGGGTGCGGGTGGACCGCGTCGACGCCGTCAGGAAGCGGATCGATTTTACACTGGCAGTGGAGTAAACGCTTTTTCAGGACAGCTGGCAGGTTGGGCTGAACAACGTGAACACGCGGATGACCTGCCAGGTGAAGCCCGGTCAGTATCGAGCCATCTTTTGGGGAGATTTACATGAATAGAGATGGTTTAGACGTGAGCTAAGGCAGGCAATCTTTTTATCTTTTTTATCTCCTTCGCAGTTGATGAGTGGGTTACATGATATAAATCCCACGCAAGCTGCAAATTAAGCCAAAACTGCGCCTCCATGCCGAATAGTTTCTCCAGACGAAGTGCCGTGTCAGGGGTGATCCCCCGTTTCGCATGAATCAGTTCATTAACGCGAGGATATGAAACTCCGAGCTTTTCCGCCAACTCGCTCTGCGTTATTTTCAGAGGCTTGAGAAACTCCTCCAACAGCATTTCGCCGGGATGCGTCGGCGGCCCATATTTAGGTATGCGTACCATCTTCTTCTCCTTCACTCGTCAGTGGTAATCGACAATTTCGACGTTTTCCGCACCATCATCCGTCCACACAAAACAAACGCGGAACTGATCGTTAATCCGTATGCTGTACTGACCCTTCCGATCATGCTTAAGGACTTCGAGCAAGTTTCCCGGTGGAATTTTCAAAGATTCCAGGGAAACGACCCCATTCAGTTGATCGAGCTTTCTCTGTGCTATTCGCCAGATTTGCTGCGGACAGGCCTGCCTGGCTTCTCTCGTGTTTTTCCTGTCAAAGATATCCTCTGAGCCCTTGTCACGGAACGATTTTATCACCAGGCATCCTCATCGGCTTAATTCATCACTACGTTAAATTATAATGGATACCGTTATATATGGCAACAGTTATTTCCCGGAACATATTATTTAATCTTTCCCCTGCGAGCCCTGCGACTCCGCGAGAAAAGAAATGTCCTGTTGAAATTAATGAATAGCTATGCTATGTTACTGTCCATGAAAGAACTGCTCAAACAACTTCCGTCAGTGGATGATGTGTTGAAGGAAGACAGGACGAAACAGTGGATCGAATCGCATCCCCGCGTGCTAGTACTCGACGCGATCAGGAGCGCGATCGACGCGAGACGGACGGCAATTCTCCAGACCGCGGACAGCAAAACGGCCCGAAAGATCGATGATGCGCTTTTTTCCATCGAGGGCGTCCTGAATCACGCGGAGATCATCCTCAAGGAGCTGTCCGAACCGAGCCTCAGGCCGGTCATCAACGCCACCGGCGTGATCGTGCATACCAACCTCGGCCGTTCCCTGCTGTCGGAGAAGGCCATCCAGCGGGTTGTCGAGGTCAGCAGAAGCTATTCCAATCTTGAGTATGACATCCCTGCAGGCGAGCGCGGCAAGCGGCACGTACACGTCGAAGGCATCCTGCGGCGTCTCACCGGCGTCGAGGCGGCCACGGCCGTGAACAATAACGCGGCTGCCGTACTCCTCTGTCTGAACACCCTTGCCCGAGGCAAAGAGGTTATCGTCTCGCGCGGGGAGCTCGTCGAGATCGGTGGGTCCTTCCGTGTTCCCGATGTGATGGAGCGGAGCGGCGCCGTCCTTCGCGAGGTGGGGACCACGAACAAGACCCATCTCAAGGATTACGAGAAGGCGATCAACGAAAAAACAGGACTCCTGTTGAAAGTGCACACAAGCAATTACAAGATCGTCGGGTTCACCAAAGAGGTCCCACCCGAGGAGCTTGCGAAGCTCGGCAAAAAACACAACGTGCCCGTGATGTGGGACCTGGGCAGCGGCAGCTTCGTGGACCTCAGTACATATGGGGCCGGCGAAGAACCCACGGTGCAGCAGGCAGTGAATTCCGGCGTGGACGTGCTCACCTTCAGCGGCGACAAGCTGTTGGGCGGGCCGCAGGCAGGCATGGTCCTCGGCAAAAAGGCATACATCGAACCGATCCGGTCCAATCCCCTTGCCCGCGCGCTTCGCCTTGATAAAATGACCCTCGCGGCGCTCGATGCCACGCTCAGCCAGTATCTTGACATGAACCGGGCCATTCGTGAGATCCCCACGCTCTGGATGCTGACCCAACCGCTTTCCGAGATCAGCCGCAAGGCCGAACAGCTGGCATCGGGCCTCAGGCAGATCGACAATGCCGGTCTCACGGTATCGCTCCAGGACGACACCTCCCAGAGCGGCGGCGGCGCCCTGCCCACGGGAAAATTCCCCACCCGGACTGTTTGTGTTCGCCATCCCCGGATGAGCGCGAACCAGATCGAATCCCGCTTGCGCACAGGTAAACCGCACATCATCTCGCGCATCAAGGAAGGCATGATCATCTTCGACCCCCGAACGCTGAATGATGAAGAGATCGGGAAGATCGTGGAAGCAATGAAGCGCGTACTGCAGGAGCCAGAAGTCAGGAGTCAGTAGCCAGGAGAACTTCTCGTTTTTTATTCAAACTTCTGACTTCTTTCTTCTGACTGTCTTCTGTCTCCTATATTCAATATTCTGGCTCCTGAATTCTGACTCCTGACTCCTGTCCCTATGAAATACATCATCCTCGGCACAGCCGGACATATCGACCACGGTAAATCAAGCCTCGTCAAGGCACTCACCGGCACGGACCCGGACCGCCTCAAGGAAGAGAAGGCGCGCGGCATCACCCTTGACCTGGGATTCGCATCGCTGGACCTTCCGGGCGGCAACCGCCTCGGCATCGTGGACGTGCCCGGCCACGAAGGGCTGATCAAGAACATGCTGGCCGGCGTCGGCGGAATGGACATCGTGATGCTGGTGATCGCCGCGGACGAAGGCGTCATGCCCCAGACCCGTGAACACCTTGCCATCTGCGATCTCCTTCACGTGCAAAAAGGACTGATCGTGCTGACGAAGATGGACATGGTGGACAAGGATTGGCTCGCGCTCGTGCAGGACGAGGTCCGCGAGGTGGTCAAAAGCACTTTCCTTGAAAGATCCCCTCTCGTCCCGGTCTCGTCCAAGACCGGCGAGAACCTGCCGCTCCTCATTCAGGAGCTTGGCAAACTCGCTGCCGAGGTGACTCCGAAATCTTCTAACGGCATTCTTCGCCTGCCGATCGACCGGGTCTTTACCATGAAAGGCTTCGGCACGGTCATCACCGGCACCCTGCTTTCCGGCACGATCAGCACCGAACAGGAGGTCGAGATCCTGCCGAAGGGAGCCAAAACAAAAGTACGCGGCCTCCAGTCCCACAACCAGGCGGCCCAGCGCGCCGTGGCGGGCCAGCGCACTGCCGTGAACCTTCAGGGGATCGAGAAAGACCAGCTCTCACGAGGCGACACCATCGTGAACCCGGGGTTCTTCAAACCGACCAAGACCCTCGACGCAAAGCTCGACCTGCTCAAGCAGGCACCACGGGGGCTCAAGACCGGCTCGCGTGTCCGGTTCTACAACAGCACGCAAGAGGCCACCGGCAGGATCACGGTCCTCGGGACGAACCAGCTCGCGCCCGGTGAGGAGGCCTTTGTACAGCTCCGGCTTGAGCAACCCGTGATCATCCAGCATGGAGACCGGTATATCCTGCGTTTCTACTCTCCCATGGAAACCCTCGGCGGAGGCATGGTGCTGAATCCCCATACGCGGCGTCACAAGAATGCAACAATGAAGGAATCCCTGCAGAACCTCGGCATTCTCGAAAAAGGAAAGACCGAGGACCGCCTTGCGCTCTTGATATCCGGCAAAGGCCTTACCGGGATGGAAGAGGCAGAGGCCATCGGCGCCATCGCCGCCGATAAACAGGAGACCACCTCGGCGCTCGCGTCCCTGGCACAGAAAAAAACGGTCCTGCGGGTTGACAATCTCTACGTGCACACCTCCCATCTGGGGACGCTCGAGAAAAAGACGATCGAACTCATCAGGTCATTCCACAGGGACAATCCGCTCAAAGCGGGTCTGGACAAGGAAGAGCTCAAGAGCATGCTGCGCATGCGGATAAACCCGAAGGTCCTGAACGTGACCATTGACGGTCTCGTAAAGAAAAAGGAATTAGAGGCCGAGGGCTCCAAGCTCAGGGTCCCGGGGTTCAAGGCAGCGGGCGGTAAGATCAATGATGAGGTCAAAAACAGGATCGTTGAAACCATCAAAAAAGGCGGAACCCAGCCGCCGGTCAGGGAGGAGTTCCCCGCCCTTTTCAACATCTCGGACAAGGACGCCAGGGACCTGATGAAACTGCTCGCCGATGAAGGCCGCACCGTCAGGATCACAGACTCGCTTCATCTCGACAAAGAGGTGGTTGATAAGATCAGGGCGGATCTTACGAAACATCTTGCGGCAAAAAAAGAGATCACCATGGGCGAGTTCCGCGACCTCGCCAGGACCTCCCGCAAGTTCGCGGTCCCGATCATGGAATACTTCGATTCGCAGAAGCTGACGCAGCGCGTCGGGGACAAGAG
>JBARBN010000012.1:0-27905 GCA_049793155.1 Nitrospirota bacterium | reverse complement strand
GGATGGGACGGAACGGTGGTGCGTCCGGCGCGGGACAGGAAGCTTTTCAAGAACTACGATGAGGTATACCAAAGCAATACGCCCTATCTCGAGTTCAAGGAATTGTATGTTTCACGCACCATGAATGACATAGATGTCCGGGCCGGCATACAGCGCTTTGCCTGGGGCAGGCTCGACGAATACCCGCCGAACGACCTGTTGAATCCCTGGGACTACACGCAGTTCCTCGTAAAACCGCTCGAAGACAGGAAGATAGGTGTGCCGTCCGTCTCGGCAACCGTGAATAAAGGCGACTGGACCTTTGACACGGTCTGGGTTCCAATATTCGTTCCCTATCGCCTGCCTCTCCCGGATGAGCGATGGTCGGGCATATCGAGCGCAGCCGCATTTTCACTGATACCGAATGGCGAGATCGTCCCCGCTGAGCCGGATCTGCCGCCGCGGACCATCGGGAACAGCAGCCTCGGTCTGCGCGCCCGGTATACCGGTGCTGTCGAGTGGGGCATCAATTTTTTTCAGGGCTACGACCCGAAGCCGGTATTCAGGAGCACGGCGCTCGTGATCGATCCCCGTCCGGGAGCAGTACTGATCGATCCCGGTTATGTACCCGATTTTCACAAGATCACTTCAATAGGATTTGACGCGGCAGCAATAAAGGGAGACTGGAGCATCAGGGCCGAGGCCGCATACATCATGAACCGCTATTATAATATCAGGCGCGAACTATGGGGATACCCGCCAATTCCCTCTCCGGGGGCAACCGCCCTGAATCCCATCGAGCACAAGAGCGACGAACTCGACTATGGGATCGGCGTTGACTACCGGCTCTTTGAGGACGGCCTCCTGACCATGCAGGCCCAACAAGCCGTTATCACCCGTCGACCGGATACGCTCTATGAGAAGAGAGCCGAAACGATCTTCTGGGCAAACCTCAAAGCGGGCTGGATGAACCAAAAGGTGGAAACCAACCTGAACATCGCTTACAACCCCGAGCACGGGGCTACCATGGCCAAAGCGAATGCCTGGTACATATTTACTGATTCGTGGAAGGCAGGGGTGAACGCCATTGCGTTGAACGGACCGCCGCAGTCCATATTTGGGAGATATTCGAGGAATGATCAGGTTGTCGTGGAGCTGATGTATTCCTGGTAAGGAGAGACAGGGGGCAGGGGGCAGGGGTCAGCAGTCCTCACTCCGAACTCCGAACTCGAGACTCCGAACTTGTTCGTATCCTTCACCGCGCTATCATTTTGAGAAAGCGGTCAACGACCATCGGGTTGAATGACGCGCCCTTTCCTTTTGTAAGCACTCCTATGATCATTTCAATGGGTTTTGGTTCCTGATAGGACCTTCTGCTCCTCATGGCATCGAATACATCCGCGACGCAGATCAGCTGGCTCGCGATATTCGGCGTCCATCCGCCCTTGATCGACGGATATCCGTTCCCGTCGAACTTCTGGTGGTGCTCCAGTGCCGCGAGTACCGCCAACTTCGGGATTCCCTCGATACCCATGAGATAGCGCGCGCCCTTGACCGTGTGGGTCTCTATGGTCCTCCGTTCTTCGGGGGTGAGCATTCCGGGCTTGCTCAGGATCTCGTCAGGGATGAATATCTTTCCGATGTCATGAAGAAGCGATGCAACGCCGATCTGATGCAGGTGTTCACCCGTGAAGCCCAGATTCTCGGCAATGCCCATGGTCAGGATGCAAACGTTCGTGACATGGGTGAACGTATACTCGTTCACCGACTTGAGCGATGCGAGAAGGCCCAGGGGGTTGATCTCCTGACGGAACCCCTTGATAAAACCCTTGACCATGTCGTCCACACTTCGGACATCGATCTTCTTGTGAAGTTTTGCGCTCAGGTAAAGATCTTTGAGGTGATCGAGCTCCTCACTCGTAAGCGCAAGCAGTTCCTGAAACACCTCCTGGGGGACGTCGACGGAATTCGTCGGGTCACCGGCCTCCGCGACGGAGTGCTGTTCACCTGGCTTGTTGATCCTGAGTTCCACCTTGCCGAGCTTGATGAAAGACGTGGACCGTATCGAGAGCGTTTCGGTGGAGGCAAGGTCCTGAATAAGTATCTGGAGCTCCTCTTTCGGAAGTCCCACGACAAAGGAAATGCGCTCGATCGCGTGTTTTTTGAGGATGCGGATGAAGTTCGTCACATATGACGAGGAGCCGGTTGCCGCCAGCTGCCGGTTATCGGCGATGAGGTCGTTGCCGATGAGGAGCAGCGTTATCTCCGGTTTGTTCTGCAGAATCTCCGCCAGAACGACATACGCTTTTTCGACATACTGCGCAACCTGTGGATGGGTCTGCGAGTAGAGGCCGGTATTCACCACAGCCGCGGTGAGTTGTGAGATCACCCGCGACAGACCTTCATGAATGTCATAGTCGGCCATATTCCGTCCTGTCTGAATGGCGGTTAACGTTGTCTTCAGCTCGCTCGAGTACTATTTCTTCTCCTTGAGCTGGCTGCACGTCCGTCGGATCGAGTCGCTATTAAGCTTCTCGCCGATCCTGAGGAGACCGGCGATCTTCTCCCGCGGATAACGCGCAAGAGAAGCATAGATCGTTTCCTTCATATGCATGAGGCTTGCGGGATAGAGCGACCATGACGCGCTCGCGAGTTTTTCAAGTTCAAGCACCGCTCGTGCGTCTCCAATATTTCCGAGGACCCTGATGATCTCCTCATTCTCGCGATAATCCGTCTCAAAAAGAATGACCCGTTTGATCTTCGACAGGATATCCTCAGTGACCTCCGCTATTCGGAATTGACCCGCCAGGACGACGGCCTGATAGGCAAAGTCCGGATCTTTGTCATGAATCGCGGTTCTAAGCAGATTTACGGCTCCCGGGTCTTTAAATTTCAGAAGTGTGCTGAGCGCTTCGAGCCTCACCATCGGATCCTGGTGCTGCAGCAACGGCTTTACCTGAGGGATCGCCGCGGCACTGCCTGCCCGACCGATCAGAATGAGCAGGTTCCGGACAGTGGAAGCACGGGGGTCCCGAAGTCTCTTCTGAGCCTCTTGCACGGCGGGTTCCCCGAAGAGGCACAGAAGGTTAAAGAGGATCCTCCTTCCGCCCACCGCTTCATCATTACAGTAGATATCCATGAGGCCCGGAATCGTATCCGGTCCGAGAGCTTGTATCAATCCGGAAGCCGCCTGACCTTTTTCCCGCATCCATCGGTCGAACGCTTGCAGCGCCTTGGCAATGAATTCCGGATCAAAAAAGAATTTTCTCGATTCCGAGGCAATATCCCGTATGCCCTGTGCCGGCTTGTCCGTTGAATGCCTGCGAAGCGTCTCTAAAATATCCCAGAGCATCTCAAAATTTCCGGTCTCAAGAAATTGAGGCATGATGGCAACGATCTTTTTCGCAAACTCCTTATAATCCTCTTCATCGATATTCTCTTCCAGAAAAGCGAGAAGCGCCCTGCCGATCTGAAAGTCGATGTGCTCGTCCTCCAGTGATTTTAGCTGCTCTTCAAGGGGAAACTGATCAGCCGTAGCCTGAGAGGTCTCCGTTAGATTCCTGAGCATGGACCGATAGTCATCAGTCACATACTCCTCGTATTTCTCACGGTCAAACAGTTTTTGCATATGTTCAGTCTGGAAAACCGGGGTAGCGAATCCCTTCGCCGTTTGTCTGCTGTTTCCCTGCTGCTGTCCCTTTTCTCCGTCGGTCTTTGCCTCGGCAAGCTTTCCCACAAGACCCGCGAGCGTCGGAGATATTTCCCGCCCTTCCGCACTTGCCTGTCCAAGCATCTCTATCACCATATCGTCGGTAAAGCCCCCGATCACCGCTTCGGTCTCCACAAGAGACCCTGTTCGTGTCGCAATATTCTTAAATGCCACGGACAGGAACTGCTTCCTGAGCTCCGGGTGAAGGTTCTTCAAAAGTGCATTCATGTTCGCAAGTGTCTTCGATTGCTCCTGGGATATCTGCTTTTTTTCGGCTGTTCCGCGCACATAGGTTGAGATGATCTTATCATAGCTTTCAACTGCCACATTCGCATCCAGCTTATGCTCGTTGAGAAGCCGTGCAAGTTCGGCAGGGTCTATCTGCTCCGCGTCCTTCACTGACACGCCCTGCCCCGGTCCGGCGAGGGTGCCGGCGGACAGGTGCGTTACAAAATCCTGCCATACATGGCTGCCAGACTCTTCCCCTCCCCCGACCTTGGCAGAGGTCTTGAAGATCTCCTGTTCCTCGGTAACGTGGAAACTGCTGTAATTGATGGACTGTATCCTGATATGGGGTATAAGTGCATCGACTACGATCTTGTCGATTCCACCCGAAACCCTGATATCTTCAGGCTTCGTGGTGAGAATCCCATGAAACCTCACGAGTTCGTCCTTTTCAAGTCCGCGGACAAAGGTAACTGATGCGATCCCCTGCTGGCTCATTGAAAGGGCAAAATCCCGGTACACGGGGTTCTTCTGGTCAAGATAATCCTTGCCGACCAGCAGGGTGTCCTTGGCCACTCCGAGGGTCATCACTTCCTGGATCTCGAACATTTTTTGGAGAAGTTGGAAGGCGCGTTCAATGCTTTTGGCGATCTGGATATGGCCGGGAGGGTAGATGCCGACGTTCTTTCGAGAAATATTCAGCTCGATCACGGCTTCGGACAGGATCCGCATATCGAGTGGGACTTCATGCTCGACGCGCTGCGGGGAAACTGGTTGGGTATCTTTTTTCTCCTCCGGTTCGCTCATATGTTTGTTTGTATTATATACTTTTTTAGCCATTTTTTACATTAATTCTATTTCTAAAAACAGATGCTGGATGCATCCTCTCGGTGGACCGAACAGGACCAATGCTTGAAATATTATTAAAGGACTCCAACCAGGTGTCATTTTATCTTGACATCATAACTTCGTGATGTTAGATTAATTACCTCGTAAAGGCAGTATTTGGGGCTGTAGCTCAGCTGGGAGAGCACAAGGCTGGCAGTCTTGGGGTCAGGGGTTCGATCCCCCTCAGCTCCACCAAAATAAACAAAGCTGGTCATCACTGACCGGCTTTTTTTATTTTGATGAGGGGGATAGAACCAAGGGCGTTTGAGGGAAGGATTCCCTCATGCTTCAGGAGAGCACACGAGGGGACCGGTCCCCTTGTGAAGCGAAGCGCGTAAGATTCCCCCTCAGCTCCACCAAAATAAACAATGCTGGTCATCATTGACCGGCTTTTTTATTTTTGAGGGTGATCGAACCAGAGGGAGTTTGAGGGAAAGGCTTTCCCTCATGATTTAGGGGAGTACACGAGGGGACCGGTCCCCTCGGGAAGCGAGCATGCGAGCGCGTGAGATTCCCCCTCAGCTCCACCAAAACAAAACCTGTTTATACCTTTGCCCCTCCGGACGAATCTATTTGGCCGGCAATACCGTGATGATTCCGCGGATAAGCTCGGGGATGAGCATCATTCCCTGCTTCGAGGACCAACTCAGGGCATTCATAAGGTTTTCGCGATAGTAATTCCAGGGGAAATAGAACCGGGCGGTGATGATGATCAGGATGATCAGAAAAACTGCGAGCAGGAGCGTTCTCTTGATCTGCGGAAAGACGCCGCGGACCCATCCGTACACGCGGCGGCGGTTGTTCGCTGCCTTGAGCCGTTCGAGGAGCGGCTCCTTCTTGATTTCGTCCTGGACCACTTTCCAGGCATCGAATACACCGAGTACCCAGAGGAACGGCATGGCAAGCAGGGAGAACAGGGACAGCAGGAGCACTATTTCGACGATGAGGCGTGAATAGGAGTCCTCCAGAAAAGGCCAGGCCTGAGGGATTTCCAGGACTGAAATAAGGGAGAAGATGCCGACAGTTGCACTGACCGCGAAAAGAGATCCCTTTACCGGCTGACCGTTCAGGAACTGGCCCCAGCCGGGGAAGAGCATGGAACAGAACACAGGCCAGGCGCGGCCTGTCACGCCGGTGAACGTCGTTCGTCTGAACTTCATGGCGAAGTGGTAGGCATCGCTCGCGTTGGAGACCCAGAAGAACAGGCAGCAGAAAACCAGAAAAGCGGCAACAAGAACGGCCTGGGCCGGGGAGATGCCGTAAAAACGGAGATAGAAAGGGATCTCCTGCTGAAACATACAAAGAAGGAGTGCGAAGGCGTTGCCGCATACCGCGAGGCATATATAGCTCAGGCCTTTGGCGCGCTGTCCGTTGTACAACTGTCCCGAACCCCAGCATAAGAGCGAGAGCGTATATGCCAGGGCGGGGTCCTGTTCGGCGGGATGAGAAGCTTCTTTCGTGATCCGCTGTGTCCGGCGGGGTTTCAGGTATTCATCAGGATCTTTTATAACCCAGATTTTCTCCACGGTACATCCCCTGTCCGGCCCCAACTAATACAAGCGAAATAATTAACGAGGCAACGTCCCGGACCGATGAAGTCAAAACCGGTAATTTTGAACCGCGCTCTGCAGGTATACTGTCATCGCGCACCGCGTCCATGCTCTGGGCACGGTTTGTGCCTCTAGCCGTTGGCCCTATGTTGCTGCGGCCTTCTTGAGGTTTTTGACCATTTCGGAGGCTGTTTCATCGATCAACGAGAAAATAGCCTTCTGGATCTTTTTTTGAGGATCGGTCAGATCAATGTTGGCCTCTTTTATAGCGTCCTCGCCGGAGCCAATATAAAGGGGAAGCAGATCCCTGGTCTTTGCACTCTTGCCGAGGGATGGCGAACCCAAATCAACGATGATCTCGCCGTGCTTGTCCACGATCACGATGGTCTGCGCCATATGAATGGCGCCATCGGTCCGGTTGTTCTTTACATGGAACTTGCCGGCCTTCTGATGGGTTATGCTCGCCACAACATCAACGAAGGCTACCGCGTCGACGTTCAGAACACGGCACAGTTTCCCGGCACGTTTCATCAAGGTCGCGGGGATTATGGCGAGGGCGCTGTTATCGCCGTGATTCGGCATCAGTCCGGAGCGGGGAACGACCGGCAACGCTTTCGCGCCGATAAAGCTGCGTTTCCATTGCGACAGTTCTGACGTTATCACCTCTTTCGCTCTTCTCCGTTCTTCAGGCGAGGCGAACCGAGCTTTTATTTCTTCGTCCGGTACCTTGCTGATGGACAGTACCGATGTAAACCCTTTGTACTCGGCCGGATCCACGACAGTCCAGTTCCGCACCGACTTCAGATTAGCCCGAACTCGGCCAAGGGCCCGTTGTACGCATACCTGGAGCGCTGTCCTGTTATTGTCCACGGTAGTGTCCGCTATGCGGGGCATGACGACGCTGACTATTGCGATCCTGCCCGTCTCGGCTATACGGTCCTTCCTCACCATTCCCGTGCCCAGGCATGCGGTGAGCATGGCTAAGACAATCGCTGCAACCGCGAGCATGCTGATGATTTTCTTCATCACGAATTCCCCTTTCCCGGAAGCGATCCTGTTCAACGTCATTTTATCATCCATCAAGCTCCGTATGTGTTCACAGCACGAAGCGCGACCAGTGGTGAAGGAGAGGGCGAAATGAGCATCAACCGCGCTCCCGGTTACGGGCCTGCTCGACGGCGGGCAGGTCGTGATCAAAGGTCCTTTTGATCATGAACCGATCCGCCCCAAAAATGATCTTTTCAGCCTCCTGCCGCGGAAAGGTCTGTTTCTCTTTCTGGAACCCGACTTTCGTATCCAGCCTCAGGCACTGCCTCCGGGCAGGAAATCGATCGGGTACAGAATCGTGGTCTTGGGAACTTCCATCTTCGGTCCAAAGTTGAACTTCTTGACCCGCTCCACAACCTGGGCCACCAGCTCCGGCGAGGCCAGCTCGGTCGACTGCACCGTACATCCGGAGACTTCGCCACCCGGCTCGATAGTGATGCGAAGGAGGATCTTGCCGCGCAGGGTGGGGTTCTTGCGTAATTCGGCATTGTACATCCGATAGAGCGTCGCCTTGTATTTATCGAAGACGATCTGAATCTCTTCATCGGTTCGTGACGGCCCGGGTCCGGAGCTCAGCGGCCTCGCCCCTTCCGCCAGTCCTGCAACGGTACTTTCTACCCTTGTTAAACCGACACCGCCGATGCGATTACCATTGCCGCTGCCGACATTGCGGCTGACTGCGGCATTGCCGATACCACCACTGGAACCGGCCGTCGACTGCATAGAGATTATTGATCGGCTTGCCCGGGCCTGCCCTGACGCCACGGTCGACTGGTTGCTCAGACGCGCCTCGGCGCCCAGCCGTGCGGCGGGAGTTTCGTCCATCAGATCTTTAAAGGCCTCCTTGAAAGCCAGAACGCCCGTGGTCTCCGCTTTTTTACGCGCAATCTGCGTTTCTTCGGTGGTTGCTTTGGGTCGTTCTTCCTGCTGTTTCTCCGGCGCTTTTCCCATCTTTTCTTCTTTGCGGCGTTCAGACGGCGGCTCAGGCTTCGGCGGCAGCTTTCTCACCATAGAGACCAGACGTTCCGGAACCACAGCCACGGCCGAGCGGACCGGCGGCGGCAGTTTCCACAGGATGATCACAAAGCCAAAAACGATATAGAATGAGAAAGCCACTGCCAAGGCCCGGCGGAAACGTCTTTCGCTCTCAGCCTCTTTGGTCCACGGCATGAGCATCGAGCGATGAGGAACGGACGAGATCTCCCGCTCTATGACGTACTCTTCCTCGCGCCGTGCTTCGCGGGCGTAAGCATCACGTTCTTCTTCGTAGAGGATGTCCAGTTCATCGAGACATCGCTTGATCTGTCCTTTGAAAGATGCCTGTTTTTCCAGAATCCCGCTTATCTCCCCCTCAAAGCGGGCAACCCGGCTCCTCGCCCGTTCCACGTGTCCGGGGGAATTTTTGACATCTTCCCAAAAGAGTTCATCCGCTTTCAATTCCCCCAGTTTGTCGAGCGCATGGCAGACATCCCGCAATGCATCGAACCGCTGTCTATCGGCGGAAAACGTTTCCAGCTCTGCCTCCACAACGAGCAACTCACCTTCGAGCGCCTCGTGCTTTTGCCGGACTTGCTCGGTCTGTGCGTGAAGGTGCGCCAATTCCTCTTCTAATATGGATGTATTCACGGCAACCCCGCTATCTTTTTGCCTCCTTCTGGATGACGGCGAGGGACAGCTTTCCGTATCCAGAAGCAGTGCAGGTCGACATTATTTTTTTTAGCACTTTGAACGGAATCGATTTATCAGCAAGGAGAGTGATCTCCTTGCTTTCGGCAACCGCCTGAGAGCTCGTCTCGATAATAGTGCGAAGTTGTTCCAGTCGTTCTCTTACCTCATAAACTATCCCAATGCTGTCATCGAGAAGTTTGGCGGTGCTGATCACGGCTTCGCCCTGAACCATTACGACTTCGGGGCTGACCACGATCGCCACTGTTTCCCTTGGCCTGGTCTCGACAACGGAAGCGGGCAGCGCGATCTGCGCATCCGGCAGAGTACTGTTGAATGAGTGAAAAAGCAGAAAGAACACCAGCACGCAAAGAACATCCATCATCGGTATCAGGTTAATTCCCAGACCTTTAATATCACCTTTCCTGTTGTTGCGCTCCATCCTTTTCATTCGTCTGCTGTCTCTCATGGCGCGTCTCCTATGGCTATCTTTGGAAAGAGATCTATCTTTTTGACCTCTTCGCTCCCTTCCGCCCGCACTTCTGTTTCACGTACCGCATCCATGATCTCGATCAGATTGTCGTACTTGATATCCGGCTCCATCAAAACCGTCGCGTCCTCCTTCTCCGGGTACTGGGCCTTCAGACGAAGGAGCATCTTGGACAGCAGCTCAATATCGTATTGATCGTCTTTTTTCGGAATCGTAGCCTCCACGGACCTCCCGTTGGCGATCTGCAGTCCTGCCTTGCGGACGATCACCTCGATGGCGAAATTCGGTTGGTTCGAAGATCCGCCTGCGGCGGTCGGGACACTCAATTCCTCGATCGTAAGACTCATAAAGACCGCAGTGATGAGCAGAAAGACCACCAGAACGGTAAGAATATCCATCATCGGTGTCAGGTTGATGACCTGCATGATATCCGTATCGAAATCGGCTGGTTGTCCCCGTCCCCTTTTGTTATGAAATCGTCTGGCCATGATCAGCTCCTGTCAAATCGGCGCCTGATAAAATGGGAGATCTGTCAAATTGGTGCTTGGCAAAACTTGAGATAGAATTGAGCGCCCTGACCGATGCCATCTCCAGGCTGTTCACGATCTGACCCGTAGTTGTTGTCAGGCGGGCATGGAGCAGCAGAAGCGGGATCGCGGACATCAGACCAAAGGCAGTACAGTTCATGGCCTCCGAAATGCTGGCCGCGAGCAGGGCGGCCTTCGAGGCGGGGCTCGCAGTGGCAACCGCGGCGAAGGCCATGATCAGACCCATAATTGTGCCGAGCAACCCGAACAGGGTGGCGATATTTGAGAGCAGTGCCAGGTACGGCGTGCGCTTTTCCAATTGAGGAATTATCTCCATCATGCTCTCTTCCATGGCGATTTCTATGTCTTCCCGTCGTCTAACCGCCCCCTGGCGCGCTAATCCCATCCCCAGCATTTGCGCCATAGTGGATTTGTCCTTGTTGGCCATTTCCCGGGCTTTATCGAACTCTCCCTTTTCCAGCGTCGGATACAGCGAGTCCCATATTTTTTTGTTCGCGTCCCTGACGCGTTTCAAGTGAACCCAGCGTTCAAACGCGATAGCCAGACCGACCAAAAGCGTAAGCAGAATCGGGAACATAAACAACCCACCACTCTGAAAAAACCTTACGATAAACATTTTTTCCTCCTTTTCGTTAACGAGACAACAAAGTTATTTTTTGGTGCTGACCCCGTAAAAATCTAATTGCCGCATAAACACATCTCGATCCACCGGCACGGCACTGTCGGTTAACATCATGCTCAAATTTGCCTCTACACCGATTTCGGAACCTTTCCATGGCACAATATAGAGGGCCTTCGGGGCATCATCGTTACCGACGATGGACATACCGGAAAGTTGTTTGGTCGCCTGTTCTTTGGCCGCCGGTCCTTTGT
Source organism: Nitrospirota bacterium (assembly GCA_049793155.1). Taxonomy (GTDB): domain Bacteria; phylum Nitrospirota; class UBA9217; order UBA9217; family UBA9217; genus JALNZF01. Next base: position 16,931 of record JBARBN010000012.1, on the reverse strand, counting down.
CCTCTGCCATGGCCGTGCTGAGCAGTGCCAGAAGCAGACACAGCCAAAACACTAGACTTCGATACATATTCCCTCCTCCTTTTTATCTAACGTCCGAGCCGCGTGCGCAGCTCGGCAATCCAGATTTTGACCTGTGCGTCCGCGGGCATCTTCATGCTGTAAATTTCGAATTGTTTGAGCGCGCATTCGGAGTCATCGAGATACAGATCACAGAGGATCCCAAGATTTCTGTGCAACGGATAGAAATCCGGAAAACGCGCGATCGCCTTCTCATAGATCGCCCGCGCCTCGGCAAATCGTCCGGTTTTGCGATACAACAAACCGTATTCATTGCATGCCACGGGGTGATCGGGAAACAGCTGCAGCGCTGTTTTAAGATGCTCCTCGGCCTGCCCCGGTTTGCCGATACGCTGATAGGCAATCGCAATGTCGATATAAGGAGCCGAGATGCCCGGTGACTGCCGGATGACCTTTTCCAGAAGATCGATGGCCTGGCCATAGTCCTGGCCCTTCAGCATGGCGACAGCGCGATCAAAGTCTCTGCGCGACTGCTCGTCCATTTTGGGAACTTCCGTGATGATAAAGCCTTCCCGGCCATCCTCGAGCCTTGTCACGGATGGCACCGGATTTGTAACGGGCTGCTGCGTGACCTTGGCGCTGGTTGCGCATCCGAAAAAACCCGCGAGTACGAACCCAAGTCCAAATACAAAAGAGGTTTTCGCGCAATGGCCGATCAAGCGGGCCACGCTGAGACGCAAAGCCGCAAAGAAAGACTTTAAAGCGTTTTGCTTTATTAAAAAAAGAACCAAGACGTAAAGCTTTTCTTTGCGTTCTCTGCGACTCTGCGCGAGACTGCCTTTGTTTTTGAATTCTTTATTCATAGAGCTTGGACCTCCCTCGTGAAACCTCATTCTGACTCCGCCTCAGGTGGAGTACCCTTGTCGCCGCTGTTCTGTACGTCCTGCGCCGTTTCCCTGATCTTTGCCGCATCTCCGGTCTCAGCCGGTTTCGCATCATGCGTCGGCTCTATGTGCTTTACCGCTTCTTGGGTCTCACCCGGCTTCGGTTCCGCGACTCTTTCAGTCTTTCTGGCTTCGCCTGGTTCGGCTGACGGCACCGATCCAGGGTCGACGGAGGTCGTCGTCTCCACTTCGAGCGCCTGCGGCTCGCGAGGCCCTGGACGTTCAATGGCGAATACGTAACTATCCAACGAAGCGATGACCGGACTCTCCTCTTCCGGCTTATCGTAGCGGGCGGGAACGAACTTGGCCAGTTTCTGAAGGCTCTTTTCGATCCACTCATTGTATACCCCGCGGGAGATCAGCTCGAGATTGCTCTTATGCATTGCAATGGCCTTGTCTTCGAAGGGATAGGCCTGCTCTTCGATGGCCAACTCGTACTGCTCCATCTCCACTGGCGCCAAACCCTCCGGACGTTCGGATTCCAGAAGAGCTTTACTGAAGTTGGCGTAGATCTCGGCGAGATAGAATGTCGCCGCTGCCGTAGCCTCGCCGACCTCATAATCGAGAAGTTTGTTAAACTTCTGGGTCGCAACCTTCATCAACTCCTTTTTCTTGCGCAGGTTGGTCTCGAAGGGTTTGACCAGTTTGACTTCAGCGAACTGGTCAAAGGTTCGCTCGGCCAGAACCAACGCGGCTTTCCCGGCCAGATAACGGGTCCTTGGAGTACGTTCGCTCCCTGCACCCGCATCGATTGCCACAATCTGCTTGAGCTCGGCGAGATAAATGTCCCTCTCTTTTTTCTTCTTCAGAGTTTCAGCGATTTTGTTACGCGTTTCCAGATTGGGTTCCACCGGATGCGGGAAATATCCCACATAGCGCCGGTAAACCTCGAGCGCACGGTCGCTGTTGCCCGCCTTTTCGTGCAGATCGGCCGCGGTCAGCAGCGCCTCCCGCCTTACTTCTTCATCCCGGGACTCTCTTTCTATTCGTTCATACTCATTGGCGGCCTGCGCCAGTTGACCATCCTCTCTATAGACGTATGCGATCTTCTTGGTCACCTCGGGCTGCAAGGCGTGGCCGGGGAATTTGTCGCGGAACCCTGTCAGCACGGCGGCCGACATCTTCCAGTCCTTGAGCCCGATCAGGGCCGCTGCGGCATCGTATTCGGCGTTCGGCCGTACTTTGGAGGCCGGCGCCATGACCCCTACGCGCAGAAAATGGTCGGCCGCGGTCCGGTAATCCTTACGAGCGTTCGCCTCTTCACCCTGTTTATAGATCGAGACCGCGAGGTTGTCCACCAGGGCGCTGCGTTCCTTGTCGCCTTCAGGGACAAGGCCCAGGAGGCTCACATAGCCGGCTTCGGCCTCATTGTAGCGATGGAGTTCGAAGGATGAATGGGCAATGACATCCCAGGCCCCGCGCTTGACCTCTTTATCAGCGCCGGGGAAAACCTTGTTGAGTTTTTGCGCGGTAGCCAGCGCCCGCTCATAATCCCGCATGCCGTACAGATCATCGGCAGCCGCTCCCAGAACGATCGCCGCCTTCTCATGCTCCGGATAAGCGTCGGCAAACTTCAGTGAACTGCGTACGACCTCGCTCTTTACCTGATCTTTTGCCGTAGCTTCAACTGCCGCCAGGTGCTGGCGATATGCGTAAATTGCCGCGTAGCCTGCCTGAGAGGACCTTTCGTGGCGCGGATATTCGTAAGCGGTCTTCTCGTATTCCACCGCCGCAAGATCGAAGGAGCGGTTTTCCAGCAACAGGTCCGCCAGCAGATAATTAATGGCCGGCGACTCAGGGTCCATCGGGAAGGAAGTGAGAAATTCCCGATACCAATGCAGGGCTTCTTCGAAGTTGGTCTTCTTATCCTTGATCTGCTGCGGGTTCTGGTAAAGCGCGTGATAATGCTTGGCCAGGTCCGTGAGGTTCGTTTTGAGCCAGACCAGAACTTCCGGTCGGGCGCCCGGCTCAAAATGCTGCCAGTATTCGGCCTTGAGCCCGTAAATGCCGGCAAATTTCTTTTTCGCGTCAATGACCAGGCTGGGGAACGCCCCGGCAAGATGGATTTCGATCACCCGCATGGCGAATTGCGGCGCTAATTTGTGGAACGGATTGCGGCTGACAAAGGCATTGTAGGTTGCAGCGGCATCGGCGTAACGGCGCTTGTCGAAGTAGAAATCTCCGAGGTTGCTGTAGACTCCGTCCTCGTAACTGCGCTTGCCGTTGCGGATGAAGTACTCTACTACGGAGTCAGCGCCGCCAAGGTTTGAAAAACTCAGACTGATGACCCGGAAAGTATCATCGATGCGTTTGCGTTCCAACTGGTCGCCGGTCTGAGCAAAGTCGTATCCCTCCTTTACCTTATAATCGAGCAGCGCAATGAATCGGTCCAGGGCCTCGTCATAGAGTTCCTGTTTGTAAAAGGTCCAGCCCAGTTTGTACAGGGCGAGCTGATAATAGGATGAAGAGGCGCCGATGGTCACGATGCTGCCGTAAGCATTCTCGGCATCCAGGTATCGCCTGCGGGTAAAAAGGTATTCGCCGCGACGGAACTGCACTTCGTCGATATAGCGAGAGCGGGGAAACTCGCGGACCATCCGGTCCATGACCGTCATGGCCTCCTCGATCCGTCCCAACTCCTCGTAAGCGCGGGACATCTGGTAGAGCACCTGGTCGTTGCGTTCGTAAAGCGGATAATCGTTGAGCAGTTTGGCGTAAAGCGAAATGGCCTCGCGGGCGCTTGCCCTTTCAAGGTCATCCGCGCCTGCGGCCGCTCCCTCCGCAGCTGCTGCCGTACCACCCGCCGGCCGGCCCTTAGCCGCCCGTTTTTCAAAATCCGCCTCGGTCTCGTCGCGAACCGGAATCATCGCAGATATCCGGTCCGACGGTGTACCGGGGATCGAAGCAACCTTCGGACTCATTGCGAGTTCCGGGGCAGGCAATGCTGGCGCCCGCCCGGCAGGCTCGGCACCCCTCGTGAGTGTGCCGTATTCCTTTGCGATCTTCAGGTCGGCCAGACGACGAATGGCCTCGGGCGTCAACGCGGAGTGCGGCGCCTCCTCCAGAAAGTGCTGATAACTCTCCATCGCTTTGTCGAGCCCGCCTTCGATCTCCTCTTCCTTGATCTCGATATGCATATCACGAAGCTTGGCGATCGTATCCCGGTCGCCCATCGATTGACAGGCGGCAAGCAACATCGGTATCGCCAGTATGAAAAGCCGAATCCGGTTCATCGCTCTGTCTTCTCCTGGGCTTGGGCCCTGGTGGCACGATCATAGCTGTCCGCCATAGCGAAGCGCGCCTTGACCTGCATCTCTTCAAGCCGATCGCGCCGCCTGGCGAGTTCATTCACGGCCATGACTTCGAGCATTTGCCCCTGGCGCGCCGAGAGGAGCCGCACTTTTTCCAGCGCGGCCGTGATCCGGGCCCGCTGAATGCGGATCACTTCGTCATAACCTTCATAGCTTTGCGTGGCCGCCTGGCGTGTACGCACAAAGGAAGTGTACCGCTTGTGCAGCACGTCGATGACGCGATTCAGGTCCCGAAGATTTTTGTGGGCCGTCGTGAGGCGCCGGTCATATTCCGTATATATATTCCAGTCCAGCACTCCCCGTAGACGCCTGACGCGGCCCCTGACTTCGTCGCCGGCCGCCGCGCCGCCTCCGGCGGACATGGCCTTCTCCAACCGTGCAATGTGCTCCCCGAAAATCCGCTCCGTCGCGGTCGCCAGGTAGTCGGGCCTCGGCGCCACCAGCATGGCCTGCAACCGCTGTTCGATGTGGTCTCGCTGCTCCAACCGCAGCTGCATCTGCGAGTCGAGCTGTCTGAATTCCCGGTCGATCGCGGGAAGCAGCGGCTGGTAATACGCCCGGCGCTGCTCGATGATATCCTCGAAGGCGACCAGGTCCCCTGACCAGACCTCCAGTTTTTTGCGGAGCTGCTCAAGGTCAAGATAATTTTTCAGTGATTCCTGAAAGTCATGGGAGGCCATCAAATCGAGCAGATAGAAGGTCTCGGGCGTTTCCGGCAGTTCGCGCAGCTTGACGACCCAGTTGGCATCCTGCTTCAGCTCTTCCCGGACGAGAGCCTTCAGAAATTTGCCTTCGCGGATACAGGTGATCGAGGCACCGAGTTTGGCGATCTCCTTGCCGAACGCCTCCAGTGCCCTGCCATACTTCAGCGCCGCCTGGCTGTACACGCCGAGCTTGGCATAGGCATAGGGGACGGCAAGCAGGCCTTCCTGCACCGCCTGGTCCGTGACCTCGCGTTCGGCCAGGATGGTCCACGGCACCAAGGCACTTTCAAAGCTTTCCCGGGAGGCGTCGGCCCAACCTGAACCGAGCAGGGCGCGGTTGGAAAACGGACCGCTCAAGCGCACCCTGTCGAGCACCACCTTGGCGCCCTCGAAATTATTTTCACTCAGCAGTTTGTCGCCGAGAACGAGGTTCGATTTGTCCTTGATCGCCAGCGTGGCCGGATTGTCGCTCCCGATCCGGCCGGTACGGTCGAGATACTCACTCCCTTCCCTCACCTTCCCGCCCCTGAGAAGCGCGATACCGAGGTTGTACGTGGTAAAACCTTCCAGGCTCGTCGCGCCTTTGAGCTCTTTCAGGATGCGGGCCGCATCATCGAAGCGGCCGTTGGCCATTAAAATTTGCGCCCGCAGGAAAGAAAGATCATCGCGAATTTTCTCGGGAACGGCGCCCTTGATGCGTTCCACGGCCTGCAGGGCGTTCTGCGGCTGGTCTTTCTGGAAATAAATCCGGGCCAGGCGGAAAATGGCCTCGTTGCGCACCGGCTCCTCGACATTACCCTCGATCACCGCCTTGATGGCGCGCCCGGCGCGCTGGTGCATCCGGTATGCCAATTCGAAATCACCCACGTCAAACTCCGCCTGATTGATATGGTAATGAAGGGTGTCGCGTTCGGGTTCATCGAGCCCGCGGTGCTGCATAAGCTCAGTGTCGAGCCTGGCGACGGCATCGAACCATTCCCCTTGAAATGCGTAATACAGGGCCTCTCCGAAATAGAGATCCTTCAGCTCTTTCGGAGCGGACGAAGTGGCCAATGCCGAAGACGCAGAGAATATCAGGACGATCGATACTATGAAAAGCCTGTTCATGGTTTACCTGCCATTCGAACCCATCCCCACACTAGTCATCACTTTGAAGGGGAAGGGTAATTTACTTTTCTCCCTTCAAGGGGGAGATTGAGAGGTGGATGGGTCATCACCTCAGCGTTATTTTTTGGGCGGCAAGAGATATTTCCACGATCTTGGGGCCCGCATCCTTAGTGACCTTGAAGCGCTCCGATTGTTGAAAATCGGCGCCTCCCCCGGCTTTACCTATGACAAAGACCTGGAGCTCATGTTCACCAGACCGGACATTGCCGGTATAGATGCGCTGCACCCCCCCTTTTTGCAAGGCTTCGAGTTCCTTGAACGTGTACAGGTGATGGGCAACCGGCTTGCCGTCCAACTGGATCTCGACCGAGTCGAGACGAAAGGTTTCGCCGCCGACCAGTGATGCGAATACCGCTATCTGCGTATTGGACGGATACAGCAGCTTCTCTTCAAGCTGATTCAGTGCTGCCGCAATACTTAGGGAATCGGTCTTGATTTCCTGAACCTGTTCATCCAGACCCTTGATCTGTTCCCTGGAGACTTCCTCCGCATAGGCGGGTAAGCTCAGCATCAGCATCGCAATGGATAGAATGAACCCTCTTAACATGTTGAACATGGCTGCCTCCTGAAAAATTAACCACAGAGAACACAGAGAACTTCTTGAGTCTCGTTCTGGTTTTCCTCAGAGATTCCTCAGTGCTCTCTGTGGTTAGTGCTTGCCTTTATATTTCCCCGATCAAATTGATGAACAGGCCCTGATGTTTGTAATCCAGTTGGGTCAGGTCGTCCGAGAATTTGCTGAAGTTGTAGCCGACCCCCAGTTTGATGTAATTGCCCAGATGCCGATAGATACCCACCAATACCCCGCTTAGCCGGTCCTGGGCGTCGGGCAGATCGAGCAGTCGGCCCTCGATCAGGGCGTCCGAGCTGTGTACGAATTGCCAGTCGGCGCGCACGATATACAGGGACGCCCGGCTGTCAAAATACTCGGGATTGACCCGATCCAGGCTCACCTGCCCCAGGCGATAGGCGTATTTGCCCCCGAGGGTCCAATGTGGGGTGAGGTCATACATCACATCCATCGAGAAGATGTGGCTCTTCTCGATGAAGTCCGCGGCCGTATTCGTGACGGTATTGGCGGACGTATTGGTGACCGTATCGGTGACCTGAGCCGTGCTCGGGAGATTGTAAAAGTACGTATATTTGAACAAAGTGTTGAGGCGATCGTTCATCACGGGCCGATAGCCGTAACCCAGGACAGCTTCCGTGTAATTGCCATCGTAGAAACTGCCGAGCGAGCTCTTGCTTTCGGCGTGATTCAGTTTCCCGAGGAGCCGCGATGAGGGGTCTAACTGGTATTTGAATCCGGTCTTGACCAGCCAGCTGTCCCTATTATCCGTGCCCGTGCTCATGTCCGGATTTATGGTTTCGGTCTTGTCAATGCGGTACTCGAACGCGGTCGTCCAGGTAAGCCTTCCGTCGCTGTAACCTGCCCTGACACCTGCCGCTTTGCGGTCGAGATGCGCTGCGGTAAGAGGGTCCCTGAGCGTTCCGAAATCCGCATTGGCGCCGAAGTTCCAGTGATCAAAGGGCGCGAGGTCGACACCGGCGGAATGGGTAAGCCCCGTCGGCACGTTCCCGTGCGTATATTTTTCTTCCGCATAAATGCTCGTTGTGTCCGAATACCGGGTCTTGAACCCGGTAACCATGTTCCCTTTGTTCGACCGGATGCCGTTGTCCGGGATCTCGTTGTCGTACACGTAATTCAGGTACATGCTGGTCCGGTCGGAGTAGAGATACTCCGTGCCGGCCTTGCCCGCGCCTCCGAGATCGCCGGAAGACACTTCGCCATTGACCTTGAATCGGTCGGTGACGCGATAATCGCCGCCCGTTCCCACGCGGCCGTTGTCTTCGCGGTTGCCAGTCTTTTTGACCGTGTCCTGCACAAAACCGTAGGCGCTCCATCTCTCCTTGGAGTCGTACGTCGCCCGAATGGCGGCATCCGTGCGATCACCCTCCATCTGCGTCGGCGGCACGACCGGAGAGTGGTCAACACGGCTGTCCTGCCGTACTCCGGGGCTCAGTGTCCAATGCTCGGCCAGGCGGTAATTGACATCGACTTCGGACGAATTGGTATCCAAGCCCTGCTGCCGGGTTATTTTGTCGACCTTGGCAGCCACATCGATTCTGTCCGTTACCGGCGCTTTCAAAGTACCGCCGTACTGCCCGGTATCCGTGGCCGTCTCAAGACCCGGAGCCGAATAGCCTGCATCAATGCTCTGCGTATAAAGCGTCAACTGGCCGTTCGCGCCATTGATAAAATCGTTTAAACCGATGCTGGTATCGACCCGATAAGCGCCGGCAGAGACGGGCGCGGAGTTTCCAAAGGAGGTACATGCCGGATTGGCCGTGGTGCCGGTAAAGCCGGAGCATGTCGAAGAAAAGGTGAATCCGCCATCGCCGGAAGAAAGGGACGTGAGGCCAGGGCCTTTGCTCCTGGAAGTCTCCACCCTCACCCACGACAGGGCGCTCTTCCTTAAAGTAAGATCGGCGGCACTAAGCCCGCTCGGGTTCTCCGAATCCCCCTCCTTGCTGAAGGTAGCACCAAGTTTCACGTAATCGGAAATCCATACATGGGTACGACCGCCAAGGCTCATGCTATTGGTGTCGCCGGCGGAGGGCTCGTATTCGTAGCGCACGACCAGATAGACCAGATTGCCGGAAGCGGTGTCGCTCGCCAGCAGCATGTTGTCGCTTGCTGTCGGCGACAGGGGTTGCGAAAGCAAAATGCGGGCCTGCAGGTAATCGACGGTGTAATCGAGGGTCGGCGTCAGATCCTTCACGGCGGTGACGATGCCCGAATCCTTGTCGCGCACCTCGATGCGCACGCGCTCGGAGCCGGTAAGGATGTCCTGATGATGCAAATAATAGAGCGACCCGCCGGTTCCCAGAAACTCCTCACGTGTCCCGACCGTTCCCGGCTGCGCGGCAAAGCCGTCCATCATGAACCGCTTCTCGCCGAAGCTTGTTGTTGCGAGTGGCTGATAGTGGACGTTTGCACCGTACAATCCGCGGTCTACCTGCGCCAGGTCGTTGTCGTTGTATCCGATCTTGAAGTTGCCCCACAGGCCGTAGCTCTCGTCCTTCTTCATCTTCAAATAGAACTTGCCGAGCGTGGGCGCCCCCTCCTCCACGCTGCCGTCGTCACCGTAGGTAGGATAGAAATACTGCGGATCGATGCGCCGGAACAATGAGTCGGTCGACTTGTCCCCTAAGTTGCTGAAGATATCTTTGACCGGCCCTTCGAGCGTGTCAGCGCTTGAGGTCATTTCCCATCCGTTGCCGAATTTGCCCTTGGTGTAGAAGGCCAGCCGGCCATCGTAGCTGAGCTCGTTGCTGTAATGCGTCTGATCGTTGGTGACGAGCTGCGCCGGTCCGGTCGTGGAATCCCGGGCAAGAGTGACATCTGCGATGCCGACATAAAACCAGTCGTTCCTGGAGAGATCGAGGTCGCGCAGGAACAGGTCGCCATTGCCCGATTGATCGAGTATCGCCACCTCGACGGTGTGCATGCCCGACGGAAGGATCTCCTCCGTGACGAACTTGCCTTCCTCCCCGACGGGCACTGATCGGCCGGCAACGAACACCGAATGATCGGCCGGGACCGCGCTGCCAGTGACCCTGACCGTTCCGCCTTTCTTGGGAATATTGTCCGCCGCGAGGTGATTCTCGCCGTAGCCGACCAGCAGCTCCTTTTCTGCGTCGTGATCCTGAATTTCCGCAGGCTGCCTGTCAACGATCCAGATCGGCAGCGGCTTCGTCTCGTCGAAATGGTTATCAACGTCGTAGACACGCAGCACGTATTTCAATGAGCCGCGCGGGGCCCTGTATTCGGGGAAGGCCGGCTGCCACTCTGCGCGGCCTTCCTTGTCGACCTCGATGACCGCAAGGGGTGCGCCGTTGACCGACTCTTGCGCGTCGAAGATGCGAATTTCCGATTTCTTGATAAACCCTGCGTAGTTCGTGTACGTGCGGAACCGCATCAGGTTTTCCGGGTATTCGGTATTCGCGTCATCCTCATAACAAATGGAATTCGGCCAGGCCGTTGCATTGAGCCGGGGTTTTAGCTCCAGATTGTCGAACTTCAATTGCACATTCGCCTTGTCCAGCGCCACATCGGTACACCGCTCGATATCGGCGATGCTCTTGCCCGGATCGTCAACCGGCTTCCCGTCGACGGTGATGCGCATGAGATTAAGCGCAAGGGGGTCTTTGGGAACGACCTCACGAGTTAAGTGGGTGATATCCATTCTCTCCGTATCGTCAAGGGACATTAGTTCGTCATACATGACCTTAACTTCGACCCTTGCCGTATCGGACTCGACAAAACCGGTATTTACAACGTCATCCGACTGCACAAAACCATGCCCCTCGAACTCCGCCTGTTCATCTTTAAGGTTCAACTGGCCTTTGACGGCATTCATGGCACGTCGGGCACGGGCGGTTGAAAGACCGATATCGTCCTGGTACACCATTGCGGTGCGGCGATCGAGACGTTCATTATTGGTATAACCGATGAAGCGCAAACGCACCATTGTTTTATCACGAATTTCGTCCATGCTGCTCCGCAGGCGCTCCAGATGTTCTGAGGTAATGACCGGTTTCCCCTGCTCGAAAAGTATCGGCTTGACGCCGCCTGACGGAGAATCGTACAAGCGGGTCACGGTTTCAGCACCGGCCGCTTCCGGGCAAAGCTGTGGTTCATCCGACAGTTCCTGCAGGGCGTCGTCGTACCAGAATTCAACCTCGATGCGCCTGTTAAGCGCCCGGCCTTTATCGGTGTCGTTCGAAGCGATGGGATTAGCCGGGCCCTTACCTTCCACGTCTATCCCCGATGTGGGGAGTTTAAGCGCATCCTGAACAGCCAGTGCAGCTCTCCGCGCCCGCGCCTTCGATAGCCCCACTGCGTCTCCGTAGATACGCAGTGCGCGCCCCGTAAGCGGAAGATTGTCGGTGTATCCGATAAATTTGACGACGACGTGTCCCTTCGTAGCAAGGTTACCGAGCGCCTGCTTCACTTTCTGGACAAAATCATCAGGAACGTCCGTCGTGTCATCGTCAAAGCGAAGCGGCTTCACCAGGTTCTTGATACGGGCACGCTTTGATTGCCCCTCCTTGTAGCGCACCTTGCATACCGTTTCGATGCGGCATACCTTTACGCGGTTCATCACCTCGGCGACTACTACTTCTTTATCGACAAGCTTATCGGTGACCTCGTCATACCAGACCCCGACTTCAACCCGGCGATTCTGCGCCTTACCCCGCTCCGTGATATTACTTGCTATTGGCTGGGATTCGCCCATGCCCTCATACGTGATCGACTCAGGCGGAAGATGAAGTGCTCTCTGAAAATGCTCCGCGGTCACACCTGCACGTTCCCGCGATAACGTGAGATTGTCGCCGTACTTTTCCTTCACTTCTCCGATTAACTGCGCGTTATCCGTGTGTCCTACAAAATGAAGCCTTATGTTGGTCTTTTCCTTTATGCTCTCAAGGATGTAGCGCAGACGCTCTACATAACCTGCGGGGATTTGGGCTTCTCCGGACGCAAAGTGGATCGGCGGGACGACGTTCTGAAGTTTAATGGTCTTCACGGCTTTTTCCATAACCTTTTTCACTTCGAGCTTATCTCCCTTTTTGCCATTCGCGTTCGCGTCACTACCCTGTCCCCATAAGGTGCGCGGGTCATCAACTCCTGCCTGTTTTTCAACAGCATGGCCTAATGCGGGCGCATCCGACACCCCGGGTCCCGACTGTACCGGGGGAGCCGGAACAGGAGCCGTGTTGGTTCCCGCAACAGATACGGCGGAACCGAGACACATAACTACGCTTATGATAATTCTCTTAAACATATTATTGTCCGGCACCAACTGATGTCCTTGTGTCGGGAGCCCCGCCCCGCCGCCAGAAGACCTCTGTCTCGATCATTAATGTGTAGCTTTCCCGATCCCACCTGCCTGCGATCTCGCGCTTGACCGCCTCCATGCGCGCCTTCACAACCGGCGGGGCCTCCACATCTGCGAGGTACGAGATACGGAGAATGGCGGGAGCCTTCCGAAGTTCGGCGAGCAGCATCTCGATCCTCGGCTTCCACTGCTCCCTGATCCCGGATGCTTCCGGTTCAAACGCACCGTCAGCGATATCAAGGCGCACGACCTTGTGCAGAGCCGCGCCGAAATTGAATTTAATCGCTTTGCCGCGGGTCACACGTCGCACAAGAGGGTTCTCAGTGGTGACGCGGTACCCTGTAGGAAGCGTGCGGTCATCGAGCTTTAAGATGAAGTTGCTGCCCCTGTCCTCGTTGGGTATGGCGGCGCAGGTAATATGGAACCGGCCGTACTTGTCCGTCGTCGCGATAAGACCGCGCGCGGAGACTATCCGCACACCGCCCAGGCCTTTTTCGCCCTGGTCGGGGTAGCCATTCGCATTGGAATCATCAAAGACCTTGCCGATGATGTCCGTGCAGTCCATGGTGGGATCGGGGACGATTCTGACCGTCGCCATAGCCACGGTGGATATTGCTTCGCCCGTAGGGCCGTTTAGTGCCTGTGCGCTGTTCACGTAGTTCCCTTCATGAACACCTGCGCCCGGGAGAAGCAGAAGCTTGATCACATGCAGGTCAGCGCTTGCGAGCTGAAGGTTCTCCCAACGGAGGTCGCGCGTCGTCTTCGTCGGTTCAAGCGGCTTGCCGTCGTAACGCGCGGAACCGGAAACATACTTGAATCCGGGCGGGAAGGTGTCGACGATGGTCACGTTCGGGAACGGCGCACCCAATGTGTTCTTGATCGTGATCGTATACGGCACCATCTGACCCCTGGTCACATTGGTAAGCGATGCCGTCTTCGTGATGGAGACCGCGGTGTTTAATGGCGGGTCTACCGGAATATGGTTGTCAAAAAGTTCAACGCTGCCGACTCCTGCGTTACTGAGCGTAAAATGCAGGTAGTACTTCGTGCCGGCAGATCCGGCTGCTACGCTTGTTGCCGGGGCAAACTCGGAAGGCTGCGCTTCGCAGTAAGACAGTGTCGTCGGAATAGCATCATCAACCGTTCCCGGGCATCCCGGCACTGAGAATGCCGCAGTTGCGTCGCTTGTCGTGGGCGGAATGATCCGGGACGGCATGGAGCCGTATCCGTTCGCCGGCGGAGTAACCTGAATCAGGTAGTCGCCCCCCGACGGGCAGGATGGATCGCCGAAGTTAAGGTCGAACTTATAGTAGCCCGAAGCCAGCGTCACCTGGTTTTGCTGAGCCGGGTCATCGAAACAGACCGCAGGGAGCGCACTCTTCGTCGATGCTCTCAGCATGGTTACGGTAGTGCCGGCAATCGGCATGCGAAGGACCGAGTTGTAAACCACGCCGTTCGGGTCGATCGGAAGATTCAGGTTCTGGATATTACCGCCCGAGAGAGCCGTGATGCCGGAGATCCGCTGCAGGCCGTTCGTGAAGGGCGAGTCGGCGCGGCCCAGGAGCGCCGTGCTCGTGGTGGCGCCGGGCGCGCGGAAGCGGACTTCGTACTGGTCAGCAGCCGTTGTCGTGGGTGCGAGGCCGCTTAACCTGTATGCGCCGATCACGTCGGTCACCACGTATCCTAAGAGCTGGCTGTTCCGATAGACCTGAACTGTCCATCCGGTCAGCACCTTTTCACCGCTGTCTGATATTTTGTTGAAGTTCGCGTCGTGCCAGAGATGGCCGGAAAGCGAGGCACTTCCGGGCGTTCCACCGATGTCCACGGATGCGCTGGCCGAGGCGCTCTGGCTCGGGGTATTCCAGGTAACCTGTGCGGTATTGGTCAGCGTTGTGCCGGGTGCCCCCGACACGATCTTTGCGCGGAATCTGAGGACCGCCGTTCCGTTCGAGGGCAGGTTCCCGTAGACCGAAGAGTAGTTCGCCGTGATTGCCAAAGCTGCAACATTGATCCCGGCACTTGAACTGTTAAGCGCTGCTGATCCTGGAACGTATGAAAGCTGCCCAGGAAGAGTGTCGGTGATCAGCACGTTGGTCGCGGGAACCGCGCCGATATTGGTCACTTGCACGACATACTCAAGCTCGGAGCCGACATCAGCTGTCCCGCCGCCAACGACGGAAACCTGCTTGGTGATTATGAGTTGTTGCCCGTTACCAACCACGACCACCGTCGGCTGGTAACCGTTTGATGGATTTCCATCCGAGTCGGTTAAAAGCGTCGGAAGTTGCGAACTCGTCACACTGCCCTGGTTGCTGAGAATAGTGCCCGAGGGCACGCCTGCATTGACCTGGACGTCAAAGATGACTGCCGCTGCAGCTCCAGCTGACAAAGTTCCGGCACCGGTGCCGGGAAGAGGTGGCGTCAAGTCCGAGGAGCTGACAGGTAGCCCTGCGGCGAGCGGAGAGCCGCCATTATCGGGAACCACAATACCGTTTAGCTTAACCGAGTTGGCGACGTACGTCGTATTCTGCGGCACAATGTCCGTCAGAACGGCATTTGTTGCCGATATTGCGCCGGAGTTACTGATTGTTATGGTGTAGCGAAGCACGTCGCCTGGATCGACGACCCCTGGCGTTCCATTGTCCACGGCGATCGCAACTTTCTTCTCTGCGTAGAGGAGCGGCATGTTGCCTACGACCTTGCAGGTAGGATCATTTATCGTTTGCGTTGCCGGGTTATCTGACGGCTGTTCAGCGAAGGGGCCGCTGCCGATGCCGGAGCCGGCAACGAAGCCCTGGTTACAAATTGACGCGCCATTAAAAAGACCGGGGCTTACTACGGCATCAAACGTAACCGTTCCTACATTGGTCGTGGCAGAGGTACTGTCTGCCCGCAGAGAGCCAGGCGTAGCATCTTCCGGTGCATGCACCAGCATTCCGTTTTGAAGCGGCGAAACTCCGGTTGCGGGATCAGGAACAGCCGTTCCATTGATCTTCGTGGAACTAGCAACATATGCCGTATTCGCCGGGACCTGGTCGCGTAAGGAGACGCCCAATGCGTTCTCGGTGCCGCTGTTTTTCACGGTGATGGTGTAACGAAGGGTATCGCCAGCCATGACCGTGGAAGTGCCGGATGTAATATCCTGCACCGTCTTCTGGAAACGGAAGGCGGGTGCGGAGGAGATCTTGGTTTGCGTCGGGTCTTCGTCGCCCTGTATCGCGGGATTGTCCGCACCGTTGACGTTTGGATCATCGCTGTTGCCGAAGAGGATGCCGGATATAGTTAGTTGCGCCTGATCCAATACGACCGTACCGTTCGTGATCACGGGTATAAGTCTCGCATCGAACTCGATTGTTATCGTGTCAGAACCCCCGCCTGCGGCCGTAACAGTGAGGTTACGAATGTCCACGAGCCCTGTCCCCTTGGTGCCGCCGGTCAGGTTGGTGTTCGTGGTAGAGGCACCCGCGGGCACGGTAACGAGCTTAAGCGTGCCGGGTACAAACATCGGGGAGGCATTAAGCCTGTCCAGTTCGTCAGTGATAGAGAAATTATTGACAGAGGCTGTGCTGATGTTCCTGATCAGGATGCTGTACCTGAGCGTATCTCCAGGTGTCACGTTCGCGCCCGGTTGCTTGCCCGGCGTCACGTTCGTAAAGGTCTTTTGGAATACCAGTATCGGCTGTACGCCAAGTGTGGTTGCGGTCACAGGCCCCACGCAGTAGATATTGGGCGGCGTAACATTCGGGCAGCCCGCGCCTGTTCTTTCGAGCGGGCTCGGTCCATCAAGCGAGGTCCAGTCGGCAAGAACGCCGTTTTGGATCTGGCTATTGGCAATAACGACGGTGGCACGATACGTGAGTATCAGGGTCTGGCCGGCCGGGATATCGATGCTCCCGTCTCCATTGCCCTGCCCCCAGATGAGCGGACCATTCGGCTGACCGACGGGTGTTTGGACAAACCCGACGATGGGAACACCGTTGATCGTTGCCGTAGGGACAAAGCCCGGATACCATGAGAGGCCGGCTGGAAGCGTGTCCTTCACATTGACGTCGAAGGCAGTTGAGTTGCCGGTGTTGGTCACGGTAACGCGATATTCGAGGATGTCGCCTCCGACGGCCACATCGCCCGGCTGCTTGCCCGACGTCACGTTGGCTGCGGTCTTGTTGAGGGTCAGTTTCGGTTCTACCACGGTAATAGGCGACGTGGAGGCGGTCAGCGTCTGCGCCGCACCAGTCGCGCCGTTCGTATAGGTGACGGTGACGG
Organism: Nitrospirota bacterium; assembly: GCA_049793155.1. Taxonomy (GTDB): domain Bacteria; phylum Nitrospirota; class UBA9217; order UBA9217; family UBA9217; genus JALNZF01. The sequence goes on along the minus strand of JBARBN010000012.1, from coordinate 618 downwards.
AGTTTTGCAGCGTACTGCCTGCCTGGGTCTGGAGATCGTTATTGGCGCGCGCGTAGTATTTGATGCGAATGACCGGGTTTAGCGTATTGGAGAGGCTGTCGTCCTCGGTGGCGGTGACCACCGTACCGATGTTCCATATCGCGTTGCCCGCCGTATTGTCGGCCGGGAAGGATGTAAAGACTGCTTCGCCCGGCGCCTGGCCGTTGATACTCGCGATACCCGCGAACTCATAGGTGATGTCGTAGTTGGCATTGTTCGCAAGCACGTAACTCAGACCCGTCGCGGCCAGGTTGTCTGTGATTACCAGGTTCCTGGTCGTGCCCTCCGGCAGCCGGAACTCGATCTGAAACTGTTTCTGTGCGCCGATGGCGGGAACGACGGACGGCGACAAGTCCGTCTTCGATATCTGGACGGCAGGCACCGAGAATGAGGCGCCGGCGCTTGTTTCGTAATCATTGATGGTGTTGCCGCCGTTGGGCAAGACGCCATTCCGCATGCCCATGTCGCTGCCATCCGCGCCTATGCTCCCGGTGCTGTTCAATGCCGTGGCCTGGCTCGGCAAAGATTGCCAGCTCGCCTGGATGGTGTTATTCAGGATCTCAAGGGGCTGTACCGCTG
>JBARBN010000011.1:0-4138 GCA_049793155.1 Nitrospirota bacterium | reverse complement strand
TCGGGGGCATGCTCGGTGTTGCTCTTTCTTTCCCGGCAGGAGGATGGATCGAGCGGGAATTGAAGCAGTTTTTCCCTGTGTTCTCGATCTCGGCCATGACGATCTACCTTGACCTGCTTGCCGCGTGTGTTGTCGGGGCAGTTGCTGCTTTGTTTCCCACGTGGCGCGGGGCAACGATCAACATTGCCGACGGGTTGAGAAGGATCGGGTGAACGGCATTCGGAGCGGGGAGTTCGGAGTTCTGAGTGGCAAAACCGCGATAGCTTTATCATCTGATCTGGATTTTACTCCGAACTCTAAACTCTAAACTTTATTAAACCATGGCCATTCCTTTCTCCTACAGCTTCCGGAACCTCTGGACCCGCAGGCTCACGACGGTGCTGACCGCCTCAGGCATGGCGCTCGTGGTCTTCGTCTTTGCCGCCACGCTGATGCTTGCCGAAGGACTTCGGAAGACCCTTGTTGAGACCGGGTCCTATGACAGCGTGGTCGTGATCCGCAAGGGAGCGGGATCAGAAGTTCAGAGCGGCATTGACCGCCAGCAGGCAGCAGTTATTGGAACTCAGCCGGAGATCGCGGTCGGAAAGGACGGCAACCCGCTGCTGACCAAGGAGATCGTTGTCCTGATCAGCCTGATCAAGCGGGGGACGGACAAGCCAGCCAATGTGGTGATCCGGGGTACCAGAGAAGCGTCCCTCGCTCTTCGTCCCCAGGTCCGTCTCATCGAAGGACGGATGCCGAGGGCCGGTTCGTTCGAGATCATCGCCGGCGAAAGCGTGGCAAAGAGATTCAAGGGCGGGGGCATCGGCGAGACGGTTCGCTTCGGCAACCGCGATTGGATGGTCGTCGGTATCTTTACAGCCGGGACAACGGGCTACAGCTCCGAGATCTGGGGGGACGTGGACCAGCTCATGCAGGCATTTCGCAGGCCTGTCTATTCCTCTGTTCTGTTCAAGCTACGGGATTCGTCCGAGTTCAAGGCCCTGAAAGCGCGTCTGGAATCCGATCCAAGGCTCACCGTGGAAGCAAAACGGGAGACGCAGTATTACAGCGACCAGTCGGAAATGATGGCGACCTTCCTCCGGATCCTGGGCATCACTCTCACGATCATCTTTTCCCTCGGCGCCATGATCGGGGCCATGATCACCATGTATGCCGCCGTGGCGAACCGGATCGCCGAGATCGGAACACTCAGGGCCCTGGGATTCCGGCGGCGAAGCATCCTCATCGCCTTTCTGATGGAATCAATTCTGCTCGGTCTCGTTGGCGGGTGCATGGGACTTTTCTTCGCCTCCTTTATGCAGCTCATCACTATTTCAACGATGAACTGGCAGACCTTCTCCGAACTTGCTTTCTCCTTCTCTCTCACGCTGAGTATTGCAGTATCATCGCTGCTCTTCTCGCTCGTCATGGGACTTATCGGAGGAATCCTGCCGGCATTTCGGGCGGCACGTCTGAACATTGTAGAAGCCCTTCGCGCCTCGTAGCACCCGCAATACAAAGCCACTTTTCGTTTGTTTTGACTTCCTGCCTGTGGTATCCTGTTCCTCATATGGCCATCGGCAAACTCTGGAAATTCTTCGGCAGCAGAACAGGCATGTCGATCCTTGCTGCCCAGCTTGTCCTTGTTCTGCTCTTCATCTATTTTTATTCAAGCTACCATTCGAGCGATAAGTGCGTAGCATGCCATTCAGATAAGACCCGGATGGCAAAACTGGGCTACCCCGAGTTCGTGATGACCCGCGAGCAGGTGCAGAAGGAGTCGCGACATCCGAACACCGAGTGCCGGGACTGTCATCTCGGCAACGGACTGTCCGATGATCCGGCCAGGGCGCATGCCGGCATGCTCAAGCTTATCGTGCTCGACAATGATCTGAACATCATACCCCGCAAAGGCCACGTGAAACAGCTCTTGCCGTCAGGCGACGACCGGCAGCGAAACATGCTTCCCCATTTCGCCGACGGCGAGTTGGACTACGACGTCGGTACGCTTCTCTATCATGACCGCAATCTGAAGACACTTGGCTACGACCCTGCCATTGCGTCCAGGACCTGCGGAAAATCTGCTTGCCATCCTGATGAAGTGAAGCAATTCGACACCAGCATCATGGCCGCGAACTTCCGGCAGCGCTCCATGCGCGTCTGGAACGATATCCACGGCCCGAATAACTGAGGGCCGTCCTTCGCGGACACCCAGCCGGTCGGCAGGGCGGAAGGAGACAGGTTCTCTTTCGAAAATACACAAAGGATCGTTGAACAGATCAATCTCCCGCTTTCGCATGAACAGGCGATCGCCAAGCAAAAGGCGTGCAATCTCTGCCACGTGGGTTGTCTTGACTGCCACTATGCGCCCACGCGTGAACTGGGGGTGCATGCATTCAAGCGCCTGCCCCCCGCGGCGAACTGCACCGGCGGGGGCAGGAGCACGTTTGTTTGTCATGCGGGAACGATGGAGAGAAGAAGAGGGGACAGCTATCTTGGCAAAGACTTCTCCGAACCCCCCGGTCTGCCCGAGGATGTGCATGTTTCGAAGAAGATCGAGTGCACGGAATGCCATCAAAACGGTCCGGGAGGCATGGGGCATATCGAACGAAAGGCAACGTGCCAGGATTGTCACCTGGAAGTCGAGCAGGCCATGGCAGTGAGTGTGCACAAGAATCTTGCGTGTGAAGCCTGCCATGTGAAGATCCTCGGCGGATACGAGATGACGTCATGGGGGCCGGGCAAGATCCTGTCCAGGCCGAATCCGTTCAAGAAGTATTCATTATATTACGGCCCGCAGGAACCGCCGATATTGATCAAAGATCAGAACAAGAGATGGATGCCGGTCAAGGTCTGGCCGAACAGCGCGGGCGGCATGAAATTTACGGTCGCGCCGAAGCCGGGGCTCACCTTTCGCTGGCCAAAAGGAGAGACTCATGATTCTTATGCACAGCTCGGGACCTTCAGCTTCCCCGGCGGCAACAATAACTATCTCGCCTGGATCCAGGTGGAGCAGGTGGCGCACCCGCTCGGAAAATCGCGGTCCTGCGGCAGTTGTCACGATTCGGAGACCCAGGTCAGCCGCGTGAAATGGCAATACTTTGATTCGCAGGGTGCGGAGCCGTTCTCGGGGAGCCAGAAGGTCGTCGCGGACAAGAACGGCCTATGGGTAAAGGACATCAAGGCCACGTCGAAGATCGAGCTCATCGAAGGCGGAAAGATCGAATACTTCGCTGCGTGGATGAAATTGGGAGATATCTGGAAAGCGAGCGGTGATTTTTCCCTTCCGAAGTCCGATCCCGTGAAATACCGGGGCCTGGAAAAAGGCATTCGTGATGCACTGGCCCGCCTTGAGGTGATAGACAGGAAGCTCAAGGCGCGCGAGGTGAAAGGCGAGAATGTGAAGAAACTGAGGAGGAGATGGAAAGAGACGCGTGCGGCGGCAGTGCATGAGCATAACGCGGACAGGCAGGAATTGGAGGCGTTGTTTCCTGAATTGTAACTGCTTTTATTTTTTAACACGGCACCTTGATATCGGATTATTCGTATAAGTTCATGGAAACCTCGATTTGCTGAATAACGTTTAAAGGCTCAAGTTGTTAGCAATTGACAACAGACATGGTTTGAGGGTATAATTTCGTAAGTTCACAAGGGGAATATGTGAGGGTAATTTATGAAGGAAAACAAAACACTATACGCTTTGGCGCTCATTATGCTCCTTACCGTCTCAGCTTATTTCCTAGCCGATACCGTTGATGCCATGATAGGTAGGAGCCTTGAGGCCGCACCGAAGTTCACCTCGCCCCTGGAGCGAGAGCGGCCGGCCCTTGAGCCCCGTCGGGAGTTGAGCGACTATTCCTCCATCCTGGAACGCGGGCTCTTTGGCGAAGGCAAAGGCCCGTCGAGCGGACCGGCAGTCGAGTCCTCGAACTACAAGCTCATCGGTACGGTAGAGGGCGGGAGTTTTTCCGGCGCCGTGCTTGAGGACAGCACCGGCCAGGTATTCTACCGGACACACCAGAAGCTGCCGGACGGATCACAGATCATCAAGGTGAAGCGCGAAAAGGTCACGCTCCAGAGGTCTGATGGGTCGACATTCGACATTCTGCTTGCCGACGAAGACAAGATCATCAACATGCAAGCACCAGGTGGAAAC
>JBARBN010000010.1:0-8422 GCA_049793155.1 Nitrospirota bacterium | reverse complement strand
GAGCTGACCTTCCTCTCGTCGTCGCTTGTTCGTGACCGTGATGAGATCCCGACCCTGCGCGAACTGGCAGGCCTTGGAAACGAGCTCGCCGGGGCAAGGATCACTGCCATCGAATCCCTTGCATCGAGATGCGGAGAACTCTGCCGCATGGAGTATGATTTCCTGTACAATAAGTCGGTCCACCTTCTGGCCATCGGATACAATGTTGATGAGCGCCGGCGGGATGCCAGTTATTACGATCTCCTTGCTTCGGAAGCGCGATTGAGCTGTTTTGTGGCGATCGCGCAGGGACAACTGCCGCAGGACAGCTGGTTTGCACTGGGGCGGCTGCTCACCATTGCTGGCGGAGGGCCGGTCCTTGTTTCATGGAGCGGTTCGATGTTCGAATACCTCATGCCGCTTCTGGTGATGCCGACCTACGAGGACACGCTGCTCGACCAGACCTGTCGGGCGGCGGTGGAGAGACAGATCGAATACGGGAGGCTGCGCGGCGTACCGTGGGGCATTTCGGAATCCTGCTACAACGCGGTCGATGCACATCTCAATTACCAATACCGCGCCTTCGGCGTGCCCGGCCTGGGGCTCAAACGCGGACTCGCCGAGGATATGGTCATTGCGCCCTATGCCTCGGCCCTGGCGCTGATGGTGGCGCCCGAGAAGGCGTGCCTGAACCTGCAGAGACTCGCTGCGCAGGGGTATGAAGGGCAATTCGGTTTTTTTGAAGCGATCGACTACACTCCTTCACGTCAACGACGCGGACAATCAAGCGTCGTGGTCCGGACGTTCATGGCGCATCACCAGGGGATGAGCTTTCTCTCGCTGGGCTCCGTGCTCCTGGACCGTCCAATGCAGAAACGGTTCGAGTCCGACCTGGAGCTGCAGGCAACCATGCTGCTGCTCCAGGAGCGTGTGCCAAAGGCCACGGGGTTCTATTCGCACACCACAGAGCTCTCCGAGATCCGGCCGGCATCCAACGGTCCTGAGATGCCGATGCGCATACTCAACAGCCCCGACACAATCGTTCCGGAGGTGCAGTTATTGTCCAACGGCAGGTACCACGTGATGGTCACGAATGCGGGGGGCGGTTACAGCCGTTGGAAGGATATCGCTGTCACGCGCTGGCGCGAAGACGGTACCCGGGACGACTGGGGCACGTTCTGTTACCTCCGTGACGCGGCGAGTGGAGAGTTCTGGTCGACCGCGCATCAGCCGACGCTCAACCGGCCGAACAAATACGAAGCTATCTTTTCGGAAGGCCGGGCAGAGTTTCGCCGCCGGGACCATAACATTGATACCCATACCGAGATTGCCGTCTCGCCCGAGGATGATATCGAGCTGCGCAGGATCACGATCACCAACCGCAGCCGGACACGCAGGACGATTGACGTCACGAGTTACGCGGAAGTCGTCCTTGCATCTCCTGCCGCCGACGCGCTGCACCCGGCATTCGGCAAACTTTTTGTTCAGACAGAGATCATCGAACACAGACAGGCGATCCTCTGCACCCGCCGTCCCCGCTCCCGGGACGAACATGCGCCCTGGATGTTTCATCTGATGGTCGTTCACGGTGCGGAAATCGGCGAGGTTTCCTATGAGACCGACCGCAGCCGGTTCATCGGCCGGGGGAGGACCGCTGCCGATCCACAGGCCATGGACAGGTCGGGGGCGCTCTCGGGCAGCCAGGGCTCGGTGCTCGATCCGATCGTCGCTATTCAATATCGGATAACCCTCGATCCGGAGGGATCGGCAACAGTCAATATCGTCAGCGGCATCGGCGAAACCCGTAACAGCTGTCTGGGTCTTGTCGATAAATACCAGGACCGGCGCCTTGCGGACCGCGTCTTTGATCTTGCGTGGACCCACAGCCAGGTGGTTCTGCGACAGATCAACGCCACGGAGGCCGATGCGCAACTTTATGGACGCCTTGCCGGATCCGTTCTCTATGCCAATTCTTCTCTGCGCGCCGATTCGGGTATAATCCAGAAGAACCGCCGCGGGCAGTCCGGTCTCTGGGGCTACTCCATTTCCGGAGATATCCCGATCGTACTGCTGCGGATCGAAGATCCGGCACATGTCGACCTGGTGCGTCAGCTCGTACAGGCACACGAATACTGGCGTCTCAAGGGACTCGCGGTGGACCTCGTGATCTCGAATGAAGATCACGCCGGTTACCGGCACCTTCTTCAGGAACAGATCATGGGGCTCATTGCGGCAGGCGTTGAAGCGAACGTGGCCGAACGGCCGGGAGGCATTTTCGTTAGACCTGTGGACCAGATACCAAACGAGGACCGGATCCTGCTTCAAACAGTCGCCCGCGTCGTCATCAGTGACAGCCGCGGCCCGCTCGCGGACCAGGTAAAGCTTGTCGCCCCTGCAGCGGCATTGGCCCCGCGCCTCACTCCAACGCGGAGACACAAACCTGAAACCGCACCTTTCGCGGCAAGTACCCACAACGACCTGCTCTTCTTTAACGGACTCGGAGGTTTCACGCCTGACGGCCGCGAATACATCATTACGACCTCGTCCGGACAAAAGACCCCGGCGCCATGGGTGAATGTGATGGCAAACCCGCTTTTCGGGACAATCATTTCGGAGAGCGGAGCTGCCTACACCTGGAGCGAAAATGCCCACGAGTTCCGCCTTACTCCGTGGAACAACGATCCAATAAGCGATTCCGGTGGGGAGGCTTTTTACCTCCGCGATGAAGAGAGCGGCCATTTCTGGTCCCCGACACCTCTGCCGGGCCATGGGGCATTGCAGTACGTCAGCCGCCACGGATTCGGTTACAGCGTCTTTGAACACGTGGAAGACGGCATCAGCTCGGAGGTCTGGGTTTACGTTGCAACGGATGCATCGATCAAATTTACGGCAATGAAGGTGAAAAATGTCTCGGGCCGTCCGCGCCGGCTCTCGGCCTTCGGTTACGTGGAATGGGTACTGGGAGATCTGCGGCCGAAAACGGCATTGCACGTTATCACCGAGATCGACCCTAAAACCGGCGCGATCTTCGCGAGGAACCACTATAACTCGGAGTTTGTTGACCGGACCGCGTTCTTTGATGCGGGCGAATTGACCCGCACCGTGACCGGCGACCGGTCAGAGTTCCTTGGCCGCAACGGCACGCTTCAGAGTCCGGCTGCGATGACCCGTACCCGGCTTTCCGGCAGGATAGGGGCCGGTCTGGACCCCTGCGCCGCTGTCCAGGTCCCCTTCGATCTGGCCAACGGGCAGGAGCGGGAGATCATCTTCAGGCTCGGTGCAGGGAGAAACTCCGAAGACGCAGGCAACCTGGTGCAACGCTTCAGGGGATCCGGTGCCGCGCGCGGAGCGCTTGAAAAGGTCTGGGAGTATTGGAACCGCACCCTCGGCGCAGTGCAGGTGGACACACCTGACCAGCCCGTCAACATGCTGGCCAACGGATGGCTGGTATACCAGACACTGGCATGCCGTCTCTGGGCAAGGAGCGGATACTACCAGTCCGGGGGCGCATTCGGTTTCCGCGACCAGTTGCAGGACGTGATGGCGCTCATCCATACCGAACCCGGGCTCGTACGCGAACACCTCCTCCTCTGCGCGGCCCATCAGTTCAAGGAGGGAGATGTCCAGCATTGGTGGCATCCTCCGATCGGGCGCGGCGTGCGTACACGCTGTTCCGACGATTTTCTCTGGCTTCCCCTTGCCACATGCCGCTATGTTCTGACGAGCGGAGACACCGGGGTGCTTGATGAAACCGTCCGCTTCATCGAGGGTCGCCCGCTCAACCCTGATGAAGACTCCTATTACGATCTTCCCCGTGCTTCTGAGGAAACGGCTAGCCTGTATGATCACTGCGTGCGGGCCATCCTGCGCGGCATTACCAGCGGCAAGCACGGCCTGCCGCTCATCGGCTCGGGCGATTGGAACGATGGCATGAACCTGGTTGGCCAGCACGGTAAAGGAGAAAGCGTCTGGCTTGGATTTTTCCTTTATGAAGTGCTTGTGCGTTTCACGGAGATCGCGCACCTCCATGGAGACCTGTCATTCTCTGCACGCTGTCAGGATGAAGCCGGTCATGTGCGCCGGAATATCGAGGAGCATGGCTGGGATGGTGAATGGTATCTCCGTGCTTTTTTTGACGACGGTTCTCCACTGGGTTCAGCGGGCAATGCTGAATGCCGTATCGATTCCATTGCCCAAAGCTGGTCTGTTCTCTCTGGGGCCGGGGATGCCGAACGCCAGCGCATGGCAATGGAAGCGGTGGATAAGTTTCTTGTTCGACGCGAGCATGGCCTGATCCAGCTCCTCGACCCGCCGTTCGACAAGTCGGATCTGGATCCCGGATATATAAAGGGGTACGTTCCTGGTGTGAGGGAGAACGGCGGGCAGTATACTCACGCGGCGGTATGGACTGCGATGGCATTTGCCGCACTGGGTGACAGCAGCCGCGCATGGGACCTGATGGCAATGATCAATCCCATAAACCATGCGAGATCGCCTGAAGAGGTCGCGATCTACAAAGGAGAACCCTATGTTGCGGCCGCCGACGTCTATGCGGTCCCTCCGCACATCGGGCAAGGAGGATGGACCTGGTACACAGGATCGGCCGGGTGGATGTACCGGCTTATCCTGGAATCACTGCTGGGGATACGGCTTGAAACAGACAACCTGCGCTTCGAGCCGTGCCTGCCCAGAGAGTGGGATGCGTTCACGGTGCACTATCGGTACCGGGAAACCTTCTACCATATCACTGTCCTGCAAACGCGCGAAACCAGCGAGGTGAGTCTGCTTGTCGACGGCATTGAGCAAAGCAACAAGACTATTTCCCTTGTTGACGACCATCGGGACCACGCGGTCACGGTAAGAATTGCGGCGCGGTAGGCGATAGATGCCGTTTCCCATGCTCCTTTTCAATGTCTTTCCCTGTTGGCCGTCTTGTGGGGTCAGGGGTTCGATTCCCTCAGCTCTACCAAAAAAACAAAATGGGTTGACAGAAAGGTCAACCCATTTTGTTTTTAGATGAGGAGGGATCGAACTAAAGGAGGCGGGGAAGAACTTCCTCCAGGCCTCGTGGTCACGGGCCAGAATCATCAGCCTCCATAGGGGCAGACCCCTGTGGCATTCTCAATACGATCCAATGGAAAAGAAACGCGTGATGAAAAAAAACGAGGCATAAGACGGGTGGGCAGAGTCAATTCGTTTCGCATTTTCTGCGACCACCAAAGCTTACACTATACTTTCTTTTCTTCTTTATGTTCTATGCGGGTAGCGTCTTGCTCGCCCTCGTTGAGAGCTTTTTTGAAGGCTTTAATGCTTTTCCCGAGTCCCTCTCCGAGTTGCGGCAACTTACCTGGCCCGAAAATGATCAGTACGATCACCAGGATGATGATCAAGTGCATTGGTTGAAATAGCCCTTCCATAACACAACCCTCCTCGCTCCACATCAGTTTTTAAATTTATTCAAACATCTAATTTTCTATGTCTTGATGATACTACTACTCAACAAACCTGTCAATACTTGCCAGCGTCAAATCTGGTCATTACTGTCGGCATTAATACCACTCACAATTCTCTTTATTGTCGCATAAAGCACGGCCACCCTTCATGAGGGAACGTCATTCTTTAACAGGTGTCCACGTCTTATCGGGATCGTAGGTTTGCATCTCCCCGGCGATCTTCATGGTGTCCGGTCCGAGGTTCTTCTGGTAAACCTTTCCTTGCTGATTGACGATAAAGGTCATCACTCCCGACTTGCCCCAGTCCGAGGGGAAAGCGACCAGGGCAAAGCCTCCGACCATATTGCCATTGGTAATATAATTGTATTTCCCCCCTGGTGCATTTTCCCCCTGTTGCGGCAGTATCTTGAGATAATAGCCATGAAATGGCACCGGCTGTTCCTTGAAAAGTGACTTCCCCTTTTTATAACCTTCCATCCTGGCCCGTGCCACAAGTTCACCCAGGGGACTCACCGGTTCTCCGGGCGCATGTCTCCAGAACAGACCGTTTTTTTTGCCGGGATCACTCCGAAGTTTCTGCGCATAGGCGAGAATTCCATCGCCGTCCCAGTCTTTCAGGACATACTCGCGCTGCGCTGCTACATAGGAGCGGCAGACCAAAATGGCGGTGAGTTCATTTTCGCCGATACGGCGGTTCAGGATCTCCTCTTTTCCAGCGTCCGTGTCAAAGAACCACTGTTCATTCTTTTTTACCAGAGGAATCGGATAGGGCCAGTTCTCGTTGCCGATGTGAATGATCGCCTTTGCATCATTCTCTTTCACGATAGTGGTTTTCTCGGCCGCATGTTTGGCAAATTCGTCAAATTCGGTGGCGGCCTGTACGTCGTCGCTGGAACGGAGGTCTTTTGCGGAAGGTCCGAATATCTGATCGAGTGCAGCCTTGTCGTGCGTCTTGACCGCCTCGACAAGCCCTTTTACGGCGTCTTCAGGAGTGGCAAATAGTTTTTGCGACGCGCCCGCTATGAGCGGCGTGCTCCAGAACACACCCGTAGTAATCAAAAGCGCAGCGATAAGAGCTATACCTCTCATTGTAGGAACCGGGGATTTGCATTGCAATGTCTCCATGGTTTTCTTCCTTTCCAAATTCAATTTATTCCACGATGATGGAACGTCATTGACGATAAAATGCAAATCCGTCACCGCTCCCGGCGCTGTCTCTCTCCACTAGAGCTTGCGCCTGCAGGGGCGCGGCCCTGGCTCGCAGGGGGTGCTGACGGGCGCGCTCTTTCACTGCTTTGACGACTGGCCTCGCCACGAACGCTCTGAGCCCTGGCCTCATCAGCTCCCCGGTAACCGCCGAACGTGACGGACGGGGTCCTTTTGGGCTGCTGCACTTCCTCACGTGCAGGAGCGGGCTGCCTGGAGGGGCTGCTGCTTGCCTGCGGAGCAACCGGCGTCGGCCGTTGTGTGATGACCGGGGCCGGAACCACCGTCGGTTGCCGGCTGACACCCGGAGTCGGCACAATACTCCGCTGGCTGACATTGGGAGATGGTATATTCGGCCGCTGGCTGACCGTTGGGGCAGGTATGGTTGGCCGACGGTTGATGATACCCGAAGACAACGGCGCCGGCTGCTGGCTGACAGTGCCGCGGCTTTCTCTGCCGCGATTGCTGTATGCGCGGGTGTCGCCGCCGGGACTGAACGCCCCGCCAGTGGGCCGGGGTATCACTAAAGTTTGCCCTCTGACCTCCCCGGTACGCGTATGCCGGTCGGTCATCGGGCCGCTCGGTCTCGATGCCAGATACCTGGCTGGATCGCCGTGCGATCTATCATGCCTCCATGTCCTATTTATGGAGGGCCTGCTTTGGTTGATATAGACATTTCTTACGTGAACGTACGGCCTTGCATGATCGACCCAGCCAGGACGGTTCCAGCCGTGATAGATCACGTCATGGCGACCCCAGTCAAAGTCCATGCTCAGCCAGTCTCCGATCGCGAGACCGAGACCAAATACAATGAAAGGTGGGCCGCTCGGAATTGGTTCTTCGATGTACACGGCCATGGGATCGTACTGGGGGACGTAAACATACTGCGGCACGGCCGGATCTATACTGATATAGTCTCCCTCGATAATGATGCTTTGTTCCCTGTTACTCACAAGATTGCCGACTGCCCTCGCCCGCCACCTGAGGCGCTGGATCGAATTGGTCACGTCTTCCGGCTGGTTGATGAATGCGTCTCCCAGGTTGGCAGTCCAATCCATATTCCCAGCCATCATTTGGAGAACGTCTGGATAGTGGATAATTGCCTTGACGGACTCATCCCAATTCTGCTCGTCAATATTTGACACATTCCCTCCGCTGTCAAGCCATGCCGAAGCATCGGCTACCTCTTCCGGATACGTCGAGGCCGGCAGCATCTGGGCCAGTAATGGGTCCGGATAGAGCGCTATGGGGGCAAGAAGGTTGTCCAGTTCCTCGTCCGTGAAGGATAGTGAGTATGTCAGATCCGCGTCATCAGCCCGGGCCAGGGTGGATAAGAAGGCTGAAAGGAACACAACAACTGCCAGCAGAAAGCCCTTTATAAAGATCCTATTCAATAGCGCACCTCCATCCTCTGCCAGGTAGCAGCGGACATCTGGTTATAGTTGACAACATCTCTAGTTTTCGTTTATATATTATTTCCTATATTTAGACACGACTGCGAACAAAAAGTTGAACTAGTTTAGTATACCTCATAATTGATGAAATGGTTCATGCATTCTTTTTGAATAAAAAAGGCGATGATTTCTCATCGCCTCAGTTCGTGAATTAATCTTTTCAACTTGCCTTCGTTCAGCTGCGGTCCGGGTGTACCTTTTTGTTTATGCCTTCTCGGCAGCTTTCTCTTTCGTCGCTGTCGGTACCGACACAATATATCCCAAAACCGTTCCGATCAGACCGCCGACCACGAGGCTTACCGCCGCCGCGCAGGCGATCCCAACCACAAT
>JBARBN010000009.1:0-104393 GCA_049793155.1 Nitrospirota bacterium | reverse complement strand
TTGCCGTCAGTCTCCCGCTTGGTCGCCTTGTGGCTTCTGCAGGAGCCGAGCCTGACCAGTTCCACGAAGGGCGAGGACCGCGACCATTCCGCCCCGGTGATCGCCCGTGACGGACAATACTGCATGCACAGGATGCAATCACCGCACAAACCATATTCCATGGGCGTGTCCGGCCCGATCCGCGCGTCGGTCAGCACGGTCGCCAGGGACAGCCGCGGTCCATAGTCAGCGCTGATGAGCAGCCCGTTCTTCCCGATCCAGCCGAGCCCCGCCGAGGTGGCCGCCATCTTGTGGTTGAAGAGGGAGTAGAGCTTCGAGATGAACGTGCCCTTCTTGCGGTCCGAGTCCGGCGGAATCGCCAGCGTCCGGTGCCCCCGGGCCTTCAGGAACCGCACGGTCCGCTTCTGGAGCTTTGCCAGTAGGGCCAGGGTGTCCTCGTTCAGCCTGCGGTCCACGGCGATGGAGACCGCCCGGTCCAGGTGGGCGATCTCACCGCTCAGATATCCGCGGAGGCCGGCGATCCCCACGACCGTGGCGCCGTGGTCCAGCAGCTCCCGTTTGAGCGAGGCCTTCATTTCGCTTTCTTGGCTTCAACCTCGTCCTTCATCTTCTTGAGCGAGGCGATCATGTTGATGGCGTCCTTGAGCGCGTTCGTCGCGTCCTTGGCATAGCCGTCCGCGCCGTACTTGTCGGCAACATCCTGCGATACCGGGGCGCCGCCCAGCATGATCTTCACGTTGGGATTCTTTTTCCGGAGGTCGTCGATGACCTTCTTCATGCCCGTCATCGTCGTAGTCATCATGGCCGAAAGGCAGACCAGGTCCGAGTCCGTCTTCATCTGCTCTTCCACGAACTTTTCGAGGGGCACGTCTCGTCCCAGGTCATAGACGGTAAAGCCCGCAACATCGAACATCATCTTCACGATGTTCTTGCCTATGTCGTGGACGTCGCCCTCCACGGTCCCGATCACCACGGAGCCCTTCACGCCCAGGTCGAGCTGCTTCACATGGGGCTTCAGGATGTCCAGGCCCGCGTAGAGCGCGTCGGCGCACATGAGCATCTCTGGCACAAAGTACTCCTGGGCCTCGAACATGCGCCCGACCTCTTCCATGCCGGAGACGAGACCGTTAAAGATGGCGTCGTTCGCGTCCATGCCTTCCTTCAGCGCTTCCTGGGCGCCTTCCTTGGACGCGTCCTCGTCGTATTGGATCACGGCGTTCCTCAGTTTGGCTATCAGCTCTGCTCTTTTCTCGTCCGTTGCCATGTTATGACCTCCTGTATTTTCTGACTTCATCCATCATGGCCCTGATATTGTCAGGCGGCACCGTGGGCCAGATGTCGCATCCCGGCCACACCGCGCTCACGCCGTCGTCCATGCATTTCTTAATGGTCTGGCGCACGAGGTCCGTCGAGCCCGCCACCAGCACATTGTAGGGATCGTAATTCCCGAAGATGAGCGCCTTGGGGCCGAGCTTCTTGCGGGTCTCGGCAACGTCGTTCTTCTGGTCGACGCTGATCGCCCTGGCGCCGCTCTCGGCCATGAACTGGACGATGTCGTTCGTCTTGCCGCAGATATGGAGTACGCTCGGCACGCTCAGCCGGGCGAAGATCTTTTTCAAATACGGCAGGATCAGGCTTTTGAACACCCGCGGGGAGAGCACGTCGGACGTGGCGCCCATCTCGCGCACCGAGATGTAGTCGGCGCCTGCCTTTTCATACTCCAGGGCCACTTCGATGATCACATCGGCCATCTGGTCCAGGAGCTTACCGATCTTGTCCGGCTTCTTGAACGAGAGCTTCAAGAGGTCGTTCAGCTCCATGATCTGCCCCGCAAGGGTGAAGGGGCCGAGCACATAGGTCCCGACGGCCGCCCCGGCCCCGATGTCCTTCTTGAGCAGCTTGATCGCTTCGACCATGAGCGGCACCCGGCCGCGTCCGGTCAGGCCGGTGGGGAGGACAATGTCCAGCTCGGCCTCGTTGTGGATCAGCTTCTTCTTGATCGTGGGGTACAGCAGGTCTTCGGAGTGGGCATAGACATTGATCTCGCACCCCATGGCCTCTGCCTCGATGCAGAGGTCGAAGGGCACCACCCCGGATTCGAACCCGAAAAGCTTATGGGTAGATGCCGCGGCATCGGCCATCATTTTGGCGTCAAGATGCGTTGCCGCGAATTTCTGGTTCAGCGATTTCAGCCCTTCGGTGGTCACGTTGCCGAAACCGCTGAAGCACGGCAGCCGGTCGATCTCTTCACCGGCAAAGAGCTTGAGTATCCGTTCTCTTGCATTCATGTCTGTCATGCATCCTCCTTGGTAAAATAATTATTGGAAATTGGAAATTGAAGATTGGAAATTTTAAATTAAAAATCTACTCTCCAATTGCGCATCAGCTCCTCGTTCCCTCATTTTGCATTTTCCAATTTCCAATCTCCAATTTCCAATTGGCGCGTCAGCGCCGTGCTGCCCCCGCGGTCAGTTTTCCCAGAAAATCAGAGAAGTACTTCTTGATCGGGATATTCTCGTTGTCCGAGATCGTTTGTGTTTCATCGTACACCAGGGTCGAGAGCAGGATCTGCGCCGCTGCCACCGCCGGAAAGATGCGCGGCGCCGTGACGATGGGGCCGTAAAAGTTGAAATCGCTCCAGATCGCCGATGCCATGCCCTGCACCACTGCGTCCATGGCCTTGAACCCGTCAAGGCTCCAGATGGTCTTCGCCTCTTTCCACATATGCGTTCCGTTCGAATAAGCCCCTCCGCAGGGAAACCCGAGCTTCTCCTTGATCATCCGGTTGGCGACGAGCGAGAACGAGGTAGCGGGGAGGTTCATGACCGACGTATCGACAATGATGGTCTCAAAGGAGTCTGCGCCCTGGGCGAGGATCTTTTCCAGGGAGTTCAGCCTGCCGCGGGGGGACTGGTCCGCGTCGTCAAAGGCCTGGACAACGACATGTTTTATCCCGAGGTCCTTGAGTTTCCGGACCTGGCCCTTGATGTCCTTGTCCCAGGGTGTGATGCTGTTATACAGGAACTGGTCCTGCAAACCCAGCCTGGCAACATATTCCGTGGCCTCTGCGCGCTTTTCAGCGACCCACATGTCGATGCCGAAGGGCATCTTCGTCGTTTCGCGGAAAAAGTCGACGTAGATCCTGGCCTCTTCAGCAGAGTTCGCGACCATAGCCACCATGGACGGGATGCCCGTGGAGGCCGACAGCGCCTCCTGCGTTCTGATCAGCTCCACGGCCTTTGCCCGGTCGAAATTGCCCTTGCGGTCGACAACGATCCGGTCCTTGTTGTGGAACATGGACGCGATCAGGAGCGGCGGGTTCTCGCCGGGCTGCCCGCCGACCTTCATGCCGCCGAGGTTGTATACTTTCTGCGTTTGTTTAAATCGAAACATCAGTGATCCCCTTTTCTTGCGTACCGGAATAATAGAACATCCACCACGGAGGCACTGAGTCACGGAGAAATGCAGACCTCAGCTATTCTCGTTGTAACGAAGTGACAGGAACTGCGTTTTGTTCCTTTGATCTGCAGATCTGTGAATGGGAACTTCTCCGTGTCTCAGTGTCTCTGTGGTTAATATGGTCTTGCTTTTATGAATTATATAAGTCCAAAAATGCGGGGGAGCCTTTGAAACACTCCCCCGTCGAGGTCTGTTAGAACACACCATGATCGAACTTGGGCTGCGGGAGATATTCCCACTTCTCGCCCTTGCGGAACTTGGCCTCGATGTCAAGGCACTTAAGCGCATACTCGAAGGCATAGGGAATGCCGGGGCCGCCTGGCACGAATCCGCCGAGGATCATGCCGACCGATGCGGCCTCGAAGATCTCGCCCGTGGTCGCGCCGGCATTGATGGCGGGGATCACGTGGATGATGCACCGCGGGGAACAGTATGCCACGCCTCCCGACATGAACATCAGCTCTTTTATCTTCCGGGAAAGGGCGCCGTCCGCGAAGATGCTCGCGTAAAAATCAGCGAAGGTCCTGCCCGGTTCCGGCGTCACGGTGTTGATGATCTGGAACATGCGTGGTACGAAACCGCACTGCTTCTTCATATACTCGTTCACTTCTTCCAACGTCATTTTCTTGTCAGCCATGTTAGTCTCCTCATGTCCGGTCGTCGTGTAGACGCCGAAAAGCTTTTTTGAATCTCTGCCTAAAAAATCTTACGCAACTTCCTTCGGTGCGGATTGAACCGTTCACCTCCTTCTCATTATGGTTTCCATTCATGTGCCATCTGAATGAACTTCTGAATGTTCTCGTACGGGACGGTTGGAGGGATGTCGCACCCCGGCATGAGCACGAACCCGCCATCGGCGCCGGCTGCCTTGATGATGTCTTTGCAGGCGTTCTCCACATCCTGCACCGTGCCGTTCAGCATGATCTTTACGGGGTCCACATTTCCTCCGAAGCACATCTTTCCGTGAAGCGCCTCTTTGGCCTTGGCGATGTCCGTCTTGTGGTCCAGGCTGATGCAGCTGGCGCCGGTCTGCGGGAACAGGTCCAGCCGGTCCGTGGTGTTGCCGCAAATATGTACCAGCGTGTGGACACCCTTTGACTTTGCCCAGTCGGTGAACTTCTTAAGGTACGGCACGGCAAATTTCTCGAACTGCTTTTTGGAGATGAGGTCCCCCGACGCAGTGGGGTCCGCGAGGCTGATGACCTCAAGTGTCTTGTCCGCGACGATCGGCTCGTACAGATGGATCAGAATATCTGTTGCGAAATCGACGACCTTTTCGACAAAAGCCGGTTTCTTGAACGTGGCCTTCATCATGGCTTCTTCGCCCACAAGCCTCGCGCCGAGCGTGAAGGGACCCCAGGCCGTCATGGTCACGACATACTTGTTCCCGATCTTCGCCTTGGTCTGGCGCAGGGCTTTAATGACGGTCGTGATCACCTCGTCCGCGTCGAGGTCGCTCAGTTTGAGCTTCGTAAGGTCCTCCTCGGAGGAGACAAAATGATTCTCGAGATCCGGTGCGCCCATCTCGCGGAACTTGATCTTCCCGCCCAGGGCCGATGCATGGAAATTATTATAGCCCGAGCCCGGATAGACTATGTCGCACTTGAGCGTTTCGCTCATGGCGACCAGCATGTCGGTCATCTTGTTCGCGTCGCGCGACAGGGCCTCGAACGACGTACCGTATCGCTTGATGCTCCACATGCCCGCGCCAAACAGGGTCACCGGGAGCCGATCGGGTTTCCCCCCTTCATATGCCTTCAGGATCACTTCCTTCGGTGTCATAGCATCTCCTTTCGTACCATTTGTGGTCGCTCCATCAAACCGCGATTCCGTGGATCGTTCGCTTGAATGCCTCGAGGTCGATCGGTGTCTTTACTGCCTGCGTTTGTGCATCGGTGTCATCATTGCCGACGAACACGATCGGCATCAGGGGAGAAACGGCCTTGATGATCTTCGCCGCGTCTCCTGCGGAAAGTCCGAACGGTTCCGAGTCAACGATAACGAAGTGATAGTGCCTGCGCATGACCATCTGGACCGCGTGCGCAGGATGTTCGATGGTCTCCACATTGTATCCATCATCCCGCAGCATGCTGTAGAGGCTTTTTATCAAGATTGGATTAGAGGAGCAGAGGATGATGTTCTTCATAACGTGGTGTATACTGCATACGAGATGCCAGCGGCGCTTTGGACCTTTTGGCTGATCTGCGGGATCATGGAAAATCCTCTGAAAGAGGGTTCGCGTATCATATGCGAAGTTGTGAAGAAGAGATGAAGGCAGTCATAAAGACCATGATATTCATCTTGTTTCAGTGCTGCAAAACAGGAATATATGTGATTTGGCGAACGTGAGCGGACCGTTTTATACGATATGATGCGGCTCAACCTGTGACTTGAGATGATCGCTATCTGTACAGTAGATGAAGAATACCCCACGGGCCGGGGAAATTTGCCTCACCTTGTTCTCGATTTTTGACACTCATTTTGCATGACACCCGACGGCACTGTGATGCCTGTTGAATGATCGCATGCGAGCAATAATGCGGGTTTGAGTGCTTGACACCTTGGCACGACCGACCGTTTTTAATTCATGGCACTTCCATTGCAATGAATAGTCATGGGTAACATGCTATGTTGAAGAATTGCGTATGAAAACGACGATCGTGTGCGGATTGCTGGGATCAGGCAAAACAACGTTCATCCGGAGCTTTGTGAAACCGGGCGGTGAGAAGACCGTTGTGCTGGTGAACGACTTTGGCGCGGCCGGGATCGACGGCGAGATTTTCTCCTCAGGAGGCATCGAGTCAGTAGAGCTTCCGAGCGGTTGCGTCTGCTGCACCCTCAAGTACGATCTCATCACGACCATCCGGCGCATCGTAAAGCAGTTCGCGCCCGAGCACCTGCTGATCGAGCCGAGCGGCGTAGCATCTCCATCGGGAGTCCTGGAGGCGCTCGAGAGCGCGGGGGCCGGCCCCGCATCGGTCATCGGCATGGTCGATGTAACAGAGTTCGTTGAGCTTTATGGCTCCGGGATGTACGGCAGCTTTTTCCGGGACCAGATCGAGAACTCCGATGTGATCCTGGTGAACAAGACGGACCTTGCCGGCGAGGCCGCCATCGCGGCGGCGGAGCGATTGATCGCATCCATCAATCCCCGGGCAATCGTGCTTCGCACGCAAAATGCGGAACCAACGCATCCTCTTCCCCGGATAGAGTCGACCGGGGTGAGGGGGAAATTTCGTGGACCCGACAAGGAACTGCAGTTCAAGTCGCAGGGGCATTTTCGCTTCCAGACAATGTCCTTCGCGATCACGAACAGGCCGGTGCTCGAGGCTTTCACGGCATTCTTCGATGATCTGGCGAAAGGACGCTTCGGGTCATTGGCCCGGGCAAAGGCGCTGGTCGGCACGCGGGAGGGACCGTATCGATTTGACAGCACTTACGGCAAGGTCGACAGGGTCCGCTTTGAAACGGACATCAAGGAGAGCAGACTGGTGGTCATCGGGGAAGGGCTCGAGAATGAGGCTATTCTCCAAAAGATAGCCTCCTGTTCATCCTCGTGACCTTTTGACCTGCTCAAGGGAAAAGTTTTCAGATGCATTCATAAATCGCAGAACACGGATAAAAGGAGGACTGGCCATGACCGTAGTGAACGGACTCGATGTAGACAATCTTATGAATGTAGTCGGGGCAGTGAAGCAGAACTGGGAAAAAGGCAAGACTGTCTGGAAAGCGACGACCTCATGGAAGGGCGGATTCAAGGTCGAAACCTGCTCCCGGGATTTCACGCTGCTTGCGGATGAACCCGAGATGCTGTGCGGTACCAACATGGCCGCCAATCCCGTGGAAATGGTCCTGCAGGCCTACGGCGCCTGTCTGACCATCGGTTATGCAATGAACGCCGCCGTACGCGGGATCGTGCTCGATGACATCAGGATCGACCTCGAAGGCGAGATCGACCTTCCGGGGTTCCTGGGGCTTGAAGCGCCGGAAAATCTCAAGATGGCCAAACTCCCGGGGTTCAAGAACATCACCGTCACCGTGAAGGTGAAATCAAAGACGGACAAGAAAACGCTTGACGCTCTCCATCAGCATGTAATAGCCACCTCGCCGGTTGGCGTGACGCTTTCCCGCCCGGTCGCCATAAAGGCGACACTGGAGGTGTAAATGCAAGCGAGTGCTGATCAGGGATCCTTAGGTGGAGCAGATAAAGGCCGGGGCAAGATGTTCATCATCCTCTGCGCCTCGGGTTTCGAGAACATCCCGCGGGTGCGCTCGGCGCTCATGTTCGCTACACTTGCGGCATCAGCAAATTATCGCGCAGTCCTGTACTGCGTCCAGACCGCCGTGGACGTCATGGTCAAGGGCGCCATCGAGAAGCAGGATAAGCCGCAACCCAATGTCCCCACCCTGCGGCAGCGGCTCGACGAGGCGATGGAAATGGGAGTGGAGATCCAGTGCTGCACGCAGACCATGGCCAACAACAATATCACCGAACAAGACCTCCTGCCCGGCGTCAAGCCGGCAGGGGCCATGGGCCTCATCACGCTTACCTCGCAGGCCACGGGGTCGTTGTGCTTTTAAGTCACGCGGGCTCGCCGCGGTTAAGAGTATCGGTAAAACGCAAAAGAGACGAGGAAGCAGATTCTTTTTTGAGAATTACTCTGTCCAGTCGTGGAAAAGCGCCGCCTCGATCATGGTTCAATCAACAACAGTGCTTAGTTGAAGTAGTGTTTTTCACAACCTGTCAAGAATCGACCTCGTAATCATCCCCTCTCGTACGTGCCGGCCCAGTGTATTATCAATTCTCATGAGACTGACTACATGGAATTTCTGCTATACTTAAGTATCTTTTTGAACGGAGAAACAGTTTGATTCAAAAGCCGCCATGCCAAACTTATTAAAGAGCTATTTTAAACTGTCCATCCTTTTATACATCGTCGTGGCATCTTCAGGTTGCGCTGTGCTGGGTTTGGCCGGCCCCGCAGCGGTGAGCGGCGGCACAGCCGGCGTAAATTATACATTCTCGAACAACGTATACAAGACCATCAGCTACCCTGTTGCCGCAGTCGATGCCGCGCTCAATAAGGCGCTTAAAAAGATGGACATAAAAGAGACAAAGCATAAAGCAACGGAGGGAACAGTCAGCGTTACGGCGGCCACCGCTAATCTTGCTATATACATCTACCTTGAAAAGGTAACGCCGACCGTGACGAACATCGAGGTTAACGCTAAAAAGGGGGTTTTCGTTAAGGACAAGGCCATGGCGACGGAGATCATAGTGCAGACTGAAAAGAGCCTTGAAGGGGATCTTTAGAATCTTTACCGGAAAAAATTCTATTTTATTCGACTCCTATCCGTATTAATACATCATAAATACCGTTTCTCTGTTAATAAATGGAGACGATTTGACCCCGCACCTACCCGCACCCCTCTGTCGGAACATCTCATGCCATTTTATTGTTCTTGCTTCTTTAAAACAGCAGTCTATGCTTATCGGGAAAGGGCTGAACAGGCAGGCTAAGGAAAGGGTTATTTACCCGGCACGGAAGAAAGGATTCAAAATCTCTGTGCGGGTTTTATCTAGAGGTGTTTACTAATTTTATTTGAAGATAGTGCTTGCAACACCTGTGGTCATGCAATATCAATATTGTGGCCCGCGTACAGAGAGGGATCGTGCTTTCCTTATCCTGATTGAACTTTTTATATGCTTAGGGTAATATGAGCTGTTCGCGCCCGACAATGAGTCTATAGGGTCTGTAGAGTCCATAGAGTCTAAAGAGCGAGAATCTTAACAACTCAGGAACTCGACCGCTGAGGGCGCTTCACGATCGGACATGAAAGATCAACTGGACAAGATATTGGACTCGACCCACGACGGCATGATCGCCGTCGATGAAAAAGGCGTCGTCATCCTCTTCAACAAGTCGGCGGAACGCATTACCGGCCTGAAGGCCGGCGGTATTTTGGGGCGCAAGGCCGTTGATGTCGTCCCGAATACACGTTTGCATCTCGTCCTTGCCTGGGGCGAGGCCGAGCTGAACCAGCAGCAGACGATCGGTCAGACCGCTATCATCACGAACCGGGTCCCGCTCCGAAACGATAAGGGCGGGGTCGTGGGCGCCGTAGCAGTGTTCCGGGACATCACCGAGATCACGACGCTCACGGAACAGGTGTCCGACCTTTGGAAGGCGCGGAACCTTTTAGAGGCGGTGATAGACGCTACGGAGGACGCAATTTCCGTGGCGGACGAGCAGGGAAACAATATTATCGTCAATTCTGCGTACACGAAGATAACCGGCCTTCCGAAAGAGGCGGTGCTGAACAAGCCCGTCACCATAGACATCGCTGAGGGCGAGAGCATGCATCTGCAGATCCTCAGGACCGGCAGGCCGGTGCGGAACGTCCGGATGAAGGTCGGGCCCGCGAAAAAAGAGGTGATCGTCAACGTAGCGCCCATATTCATCGACGGCAAGGTCCGCGGAAGTGTGGGCGTGATCCGCGACATCTCCGAGCTCATGGCGCTGACCTCGGAGCTGGCCCATGCGAAAAAGCTCATCCGCCGGCTAGAGGCCCGCTACACGTGGGACGATATCGTGGGCACGGCCGCGGCATTGTCCGCGGCGAAGACGCATGCCATGCGCGCTGCCGAGACGCCGGCCACCGTGCTGCTCCGGGGCGAGAGCGGGACAGGCAAGGAACTCTTTGCCCACGCGATCCATAACGCGAGCAGCAGGAGCCGGGGCCAGTTCGTGCGCGTGAACTGCACGGCCCTTCCCGAGCAGCTTTTGGAGAGCGAGCTTTTCGGCCATGAGGAAGGCGCCTTCACCGGCACGATGAAGGGCGGCAAGCGGGGTCTTTTCGAAGAGGCGGACAGAGGCACCCTTTTCCTGGACGAGATCGGCGACATCACGCTCGCGATCCAGCAGAAGCTGCTCCGGGTGTTGCAGGAAAAGGAGATCATGAAGGTCGGAAGCACCGTTCCCGTTCCCGTGGATGTCCGGATCATTGCCGCGACCAATGCAAATCTGGAGCAGAAGATCAAGGAACATGCCTTCCGCGAAGACCTGTACTATCGCCTGAACGTGCTGCCCATCTGGATCCCTCCGCTCCGGGACATCAAGGACGACCTGCCCGTACTCACCGCCAATATCATCATGAAGCTGAACCTGGACTATGGGCGGCAGGTTGAGCGGATCGATGATGATGCAATGGAGAGGTTAAGAGAGTATCAGTGGCCGGGAAACGTGCGCGAGCTCCAGAACTTGATCGGGCGTGCGATGATCAATATGAAACCGGCTGAAAGGGCCATCGGGGCGGTCCATCTGCCTCTCCTTGAGTGTGAGCGGAACAGCCAGGTCATTCCGCCGGGCTCGGCGCCGGGTCCCGTTAAACCCCTGGGCTCGGTGATTGCGGTGGCTGAGAAGGCCGCCATCGAGCAGGCGCTCCGCGAAGCAAAGGGGAACCGCGAACAGGCCGCTCAACTCCTGGGCACAGCGGTCCGGAGCCTTTACTACAAAATACGTAAATACAAGATCAAAACGTGACGCGATGGTCCCTGGACGATGGAAGACCCTTCTCGGGCAGGCTACGCGGCGTGCAGCGCCTTGATCGCCTTTTTGTCGTCGGCGGTCTTGATTACCGAGGTCGCCGTTTTCCCCGAGCTTGTCGTGGCGTAGAAATAGTAGATATTGATCCCCGCATCCGAAATGATCTTCGCGATCCTCTCCAGGGAGCCCGGTTTGTTCGGGGTCTCGACCATGATGACCGATGACTCGTGGATCTCCTCCGCGCCGACCCTTTCCAAAGCCCTCTCCGCCTTGGCGAAATCGTCCACGACGAGCGTAAAGGTGGCATTCCTGCGTTCACTGCTGGCCGAGTAGCCGGTTGCGGCAAGAATATTCACGTTCTCCGCGGCCACGGCTGCAGCCAATCGCGCCGTCAAGCCGATGGCGTCCTGGAATGTAGCAGTGATCTCGATCCCGGTCTTTGCCGTAAACTCGCCATCTCCCCGCTTCTTTGCCGCCTGAACAGGTTTTGCTTTAGGTCTCGCGACGGCCTTCTTTGTCTTCTTCGATTTTACTTTTATAGCTTTTTTCGTTGTGGCCATGGTTTTTCCCTCCTCAATGTCGAACGCTCGAAGTGTTTTTCACGGCACCACTATAGCATAAGATGAAAATGTCGTGCAGCAATTTCAAGTCCACGCGGATTGTGTTTAGAGCAGTTTGTAGATCAGCTCGTTCTCCGAATAGTCTATGGGCACGTCGATCACGACGGGCACACCCCTGGTGAGCGCGTCCCGGAGCATGGGCTCGAAGTCCGCTGCGGTCTTAAGCCGCATGCCCACTGCGCCGAAGCCTTCCGCGACCGTGATGAAGTCGGGATTTGTGAAGTCAACGCCGTACGCGGCGCCGAACTTTTTCATGGATTTCCATTTGATCAGGTTGTAGCAGCTGTCGTTGAAGACCACGATGGCCATGTTGAGTTTCAGCCGGACCGCGGTCTCGAGGTCTTGCAGGTTCATGAGAAAGCCGCCATCGCCCGAGAGGGCCACCACGTTACTTCGCGGATTCACCAGT
Source organism: Nitrospirota bacterium (assembly GCA_049793155.1). Classification (GTDB taxonomy): domain Bacteria; phylum Nitrospirota; class UBA9217; order UBA9217; family UBA9217; genus JALNZF01. Next base: position 92,358 of record JBARBN010000009.1, on the reverse strand, counting down.
TTGGCCGTCAGCGCCGTAGGGAGGGAAAAGCCCATGGAGGCAAAGCCGTTCGACATGATGAAGGTATTGTTTTCGCGCACGGGATAGAATTTCGCCGCCCAGAACTTGCATGTTCCCACGTCGGAAATGAGGATATCGGAATCGGCAAGCACCTTTCTGATGCTGTAAAGGATCTGGGGAGGACGGACGGGCCAGGTCATCTCCCTGCCGATGCGTTCGAAATCCTCGCGAAAACTGGCATGAAGATCGATGGCGCACTGGCTCTTCTTATTCGTGCTGAGCATGCCCTCCAGGAGATCGATGCTCTCCCGGATGTCGGAGACGATCTCGACTTCAGGGACGTAGTGCAGGTCGACCTCGCTCGAGGTGAAATCAATGTGGATGATCCTCTTGTTGAGCTTTGGGTTCCAGTTCTTCGGCGAGTATTCGACGAGTCCGTACCCGACGGCAATGATGAGGTCCGCTTTGGTGAAAACATCGTCGAGCTGACGGTCGTTCGCGAGCCCGAGGGAGCCGATGCAGCAGGGGCTCTTCGCGCTGACCGACCCTTTTCCCATGAACGTCGTCACCACGGGAACGCACAGAAGCTCGGCGAACTGCTGGAGCTGCGCGTTCGCCGCCTTTCGGACAACGCCGTGGCCGGCCAGGATGACGGGAAAAGCCGCGGCCTCGATAAGATCAGCCGCCTTCCTGAGCGACTGCCGGTCGGGAGAGCTCCTGCGCGCCCGGTGCGGCGGGATCATCGCGACGTACATCTCATGGACATTCATGGAAGCGATGTTCTCGGGCAGCTCCAGGTGAGTGGGTCCGGGTTTTTCCGCTTCCGCCAGCTTGAAGGCCTTCCGGAGCATCTCGGGGATGACCTCGGGTGTTTCGATCCGGCCATTCCACTTGGTCACGCTTTCGCACATCTCGACGATATTGATGTACTGGTGCGATTCCTTGTGTATACGCTTGAGATCCGCCTGCCCGGTGATCGCCACCATGGGGGATGCGTCGAGATATGCATCGGCCACGCCGGTGAAGAGATTTGTGGCGCCCGGACCCAGGGTCGCCATGCAGACGCCCGCTCTGCCGGTGAGCCTGCCGTACGCATCTGCCATGAACGCCGCCGCCTGTTCGTGGCGGGTGACGATGAATTTTATCTTCGAGGTGCGGAGCGATTCCATCAGGTCGAGCGTTTCCTCGCCGGGAATACCGAAAATGTACTCCACGCCCTCATTTTCGAGACACTTGACCAGAAGGTCGGAAGCCTTCATGATGACGATCCTCCTTGATGACCGCTTTTCCGGACTGTGCATCTATTCTATCATGAGACGGTCGACGAGTGCATCAAAAAGATGAAATGCATAAATGTGCCTGCAAGAATTTGCGTAAATGATCTTTTTTGCAGGAGGACGACACCTGCATATATCAACGGGCCCTGTTCCCTCTTTATTAATTTCAGGCATTTATTCTTTTTTTTTCCGGGGTAACGGTTTGGAACAATACTTGCTGTCTACTAAATGCATCAAGCGTACCAATGTATCTCGATCCCCAACCGCTCGAATACGGCTTGACTCGGGGAGCAAGGGAACATATAGTAGATCATCGGATCCCAGCGACGCCCCGAGGAGGATTACAGCATGTCCAGGATAAGCTCAGCAGGTGCCCGTTTCCGGGCCGCGGTCAAGGATGAAAAACCGTTGCAGGTTGTCGGCGCGATCAATGCCTTTGGGGCGCGGCTGGCCGAGCGAAGCGGCTTCAGGGCGCTCTATGTTTCCGGCGGCGGCGTGGCGGCAAGTTCGCTCGGTGTGCCGGACCTCGGGATCAGCACTATGGATGACGTGCTTACCGACGTGCGGCGCATCACGGACAATACCGACCTGCCTGTTCTGGTCGACATTGATACGGGCTGGGGCGGCGCTTTTAATATTGCGCGTACGATCAGGTCCATGATCAAACAGGGGGCTGCCGCAGTTCATATTGAGGACCAGGTCCAGTCAAAGCGCTGCGGCCACAGGCCGGGCAAGGCGATCGTCACCAAAGGCGAGATGGCCGACCGCATCAAGGCCGCCGTGGACGCGAAGACCGACCCTGACTTCATCATCATGGCAAGGACCGACGCCATCGCGGTCGAAGGCATCGAGGCAGCTCTCGAACGGGCAGTTGCCTGTGTGGAGGCCGGAGCGGACATGATCTTTCCCGAGGCCGTGAAGGACCTCGCGACGTATAAGAAATTCGCGAGCGCGGTCCAGGTCCCCATCCTGGCAAACATCACGGAATTCGGGTCGACCCCGCTCTTTACCGTCGAAGATCTCCGGGGCGCCGAGGTGTCGATCGTTCTCTACCCGCTCTCCGCGTTCCGCGCCATGAGCAAGGCCGCGCTGGCGGTCTACGGGGCGATCCGGAGCGAGGGGACGCAGAAGAACGTGGTCAGCCTCATGCAGACCCGCGAGGAATTGTATGATTATCTCGGCTATCATGCCTTTGAACAAAAGCTGGATGCACTCTTTTCCAAGGAGGATCAACCATGAGCACAAATTCTGGCGCAACCCCGACAACGGAACCTGCCGCTCCGAAAGTAAAAAAATCGGTCGCCCTCTCGGGCGTGATCGCGGGTAATTCCGCGGTTTGCACGGTCGGGCGTACGGGGAACGATCTGCACTACCGGGGGTACGACATCGTGGAGCTTGCAAAGAAATCCACCTTTGAGGAGATCGCCTATCTGCTCATTCACGGCGATCTGCCCACGGAATCGCAGCTCAAGGACTATCGGAAGAAGCTGAAGCAGCTGCGCGGCATACCCGCCCGCGTCAAGGACGTTCTTGAGCAGATCCCGGCAGCGACCCATCCCATGGATGTGATGCGCACGGCCTGTTCGTATCTCGGCACGGTGCTGCCGGAAAAGGACGACCAGAACCTCCAGGGCGCGCGCGATATCATCGACCGCCTGGTCGCGTCGTTCGGCTCCATGCTGCTGTACTGGTGGCACTTTACCGAGAACGGCCGCAGGATCGACGCGGAAACGGACGATGATACGGTTGCAGGTCACTTCCTGCACCTTTTGCACGGCAGGAAGCAGTCTGCGCTCCATGAGAAGGCCCTGGACCAGTCCCTGATCCTGTACGCTGAGCACGAATTCACGGCATCGACCTTCTCCGCACGTGTGATAGCCGGGACCCTGTCAGACGCGTATTCCGCGATCACCGGCGCCATCGGGGCTTTGCGCGGGCCGAAGCACGGCGGAGCGAACGAGGCTGCCCACGAGATCCAGCGGCGTTACCGCACTCCCGACGAGGCTGAAGCGGACATCATGGCGCGCGTGGCCCGAAAGGAGATCATCATCGGTTTCGGACACCCCGTGTACACGGTGAGCGATCCCCGGAACGCCACGATCAAGGCGATCGCCAAAGGACTCTGCGAAGACGGGGGAAACATGAACCTCTATCAGGTGGCGGACCGGATCGAGGCTGTTATGAAACGCGAAAAGAACATGTTCTCGAATCTTGACTGGTACTCCGCGGTCACTTACCACATGCTGGGCGTGCCCACTCCCCTGTTCACGCCGATCTTCGTAATCTCGCGCACGACCGGCTGGGGCGCGCATGTGATCGAGCAGCGGATGGACAACAAGATCATCCGGCCGTCCGCAAATTACACCGGCCCGGATGACAGGACCTATGTGCCGATCAGGGACAGGTAACCGCACGTTCAACCGTCAGACATCGAAGTATGACGTAATGGTCGAGGCACGGGTCTTCTCCAATCCCGGAACTTTGCACGCATGCCGGATGGTCCGCTTCCTCCAATCTCGCTGAAAGGATAACCGAACAATGAGTTCCCCCACATCCAACGCACGGCCCGGGCCGGACAAGGTCCTGGTCGACATCGCCGATTACGTCAAGAACTACACGATCACCTCTGACGAGGCATATGAAACCGCGAGGCATTGCCTCATTGACACCATCGGATGCGGCATCGAAGCACTGGACTATCCGGCGTGCACCAAGCTCATGGGGCCGATCGTTCCCGGCACCATTGTACCGAACGGCGCAAAGGTCCCGGGCACCCAGTTCCAGCTCGATCCGGTACAGGCCGCGTTCAATATCGGCGCCTTGGTCCGCTGGCTTGATTTCAACGACACCTGGCTCGCCGCCGAGTGGGGGCACCCGTCGGACAATCTGGGCGGCATTCTTGCGACCGCAGACTGGCTTTCGCGTACGCGCATTGCAATGGGCAGGGAACCGCTCATCATGAACAACGTGCTCGAGGCCATGATCAAGGCCCACGAGATCCAGGGCGTGATCGCGCTCGAGAACGCGTTCAACCGGGTGGGACTCGACCATGTGGTTCTCGTGAAAGTGGCCTCCGCCGCTGTCTGCGCCTGGCTCATGGGCGGAAACCGCGACGAGGTGATCAACGCGGTTTCGCAGTCATTCGTGGACGGCCAGTCGCTTCGTACGTACCGGCATGCGCCGAACACGGGCTCGCGCAAGTCCTGGGCAGCGGGAGACGCCACGAGCCGCGCCGTGCGGCTTGCGCTTTTCTCCATCAAGGGTGAGATGGGCATCCCGAGCGTGCTCACGGCCAAGGGATGGGGTTTTTATGACGCGCTCTTTAAAGGAAATGCATTCAAGTTCCAGCGTCCTTACGGCTCCTATGTCATGGAGAACGTGCTGTTCAAGATATCGTTCCCTGCCGAGTTCCACTCTCAGACGGCGGTGGAATGCTCCATGAGCCTGCATGCAAAATTAAAGGAGATCAACAGGACCGTTGACGACATAAAAAAGATCACGATTCGCACGCATGAGGCCGCGATCCGCATCATCGATAAGAAGGGACCCCTGAACAATCCCGCTGATCGCGATCATTGCATCCAGTATATGGTCGCCGTACCGCTCATCTTCGGACGGTTGACCGCGGCCGACTATGAGGACAGCGTTGCCAGGGACCCGCGCATTGACGCGCTTCGCGACAAGATCGTGTGCGTGGAAGACCCGCGGTTCACCGGGGATTACCACGACCCGGACAAGCGATCGATCGCCAACGCCTTAACCGTGGAGTTTTCGGACGGAACGAAACTGCCGGAGATCGTGGTCGAATATCCCATCGGGCACCGCCGCCGGCGCAAAGAGGGAATGCCCCTGCTCATCGAAAAATTCAAGGTGAACCTTGCGCGTCGGTTCCCGCAGAAACAGCAGAAGGCGATCCTTGACGTCTCGCTCGACCGCCGGAGGCTTGAATCCATGCCGGTCAATGAATATGTGGATCTGTTCGTGATCTAGCGCGGGCGTGGCCGGCTTTTTAATGCTATCTTGTCCAACTTAGATATCTATTGTGACCCATAATCTCTTCAATACGCTGCGCGAGTTCGATCCCGGCAACGGGAAGCCGGGCAGGTTCTACTCCCTTCCGGCGCTGGAGCAGGCCGGGCTCAAGGGGATCTCCCGTTTGCCGGTCTCGATCCGGATCGTGCTCGAATCGATCCTGCGTAATTACGACAGCCGCAAGATCACCGAAGACCATATCAGGCAGCTCGCCTCCTGGGCGCCGACCGCACGCCGCGTTCATGAAATCCCCTTCGTGGTCTCCCGCATCCTTCTCCAGGACTTTACCGGAGTACCCCTGCTGTGCGATCTCGCTGCCATGCGCGGCGCGGTGCGGAAGATGGCGAAAGACCCGAAGATCATCGAACCCCTCGTTCCTGTCGACCTTGTGATCGACCACTCGGTACAGGTGGATTCCTACTGCCAACCCGGCTCTCTTCAAAAAAACCTGGAAATGGAATTTGCGCGCAACCAGGAGCGCTACGCATTTCTTAAATGGGGCATGAACGCGTTCAAGACCTTCAGGGTGGTCCCTCCGGGCATCGGCATCTGTCACCAGGTCAATCTGGAGCATCTCGGGCGCGGCGTGCACAGCAAGGATGGCGTTTTTTATCCTGATACCCTGGTCGGGACCGACAGCCACACCACGATGATCAACAGCATCGGCGTTGCAGGATGGGGAGTGGGCGGGATCGAGGCAGAGGCCGGGATGCTCGGCCAGCCTTTGTATTTTCTCACCCCCGATGTCGTCGGCGTGAATCTCCTGGGTGCGCTCACGGAGGGTGTCACTGCAACCGATCTTGTGCTTGCGATCACGGAAATGCTCAGGATGAAAAAGGTCGTCGGAGCGTTCGTCGAGTTCTTCGGCAGCGGAACCAGCTCGCTCAGCGTGCCGGACCGGGCGACGATCGCGAACATGGCGCCGGAATACGGGGCAACCATGGGATTCTTCCCGGTGGACGATATGACCGTCGGGTACTTCCGCATGACCGGCAGGACGGAAGAAGAGATCGCCGCATTCAAGGCGTATTTCAAGGCCCAGGGCATGTACGGCATACCGAAACCCGGCGATATCGATTATACGAGGACCCTGGAGTTCGATCTCTCGAAGGTCAAGCCAGCGGTGGCCGGTCCCCGGCGTCCTCAGGACCGGGTAGATCTTCTCCGATTGAAAGACCAGTTCTCCGAATTATTCGTCAAACCGGAATCAGAGAACGGCTTTGGCAGAACGGCTGAAGATCTTGCAAGGCGATGGAAAACAAAGGCCGGTCTTGATATCGGTTCCGGCGACGTCATGATCGCGGCCATTACTTCCTGTACGAATACCTCCAATCCCTCCCTGCTTCTGGCTGCAGGCCTGCTCGCGAAAAAGGCGGTGGAGAAGAACCTGTCAGTAGATAAAAAGATCAAGACCTCGCTTGCCCCGGGCTCACGCGTCGTGACCGATTATCTGCAGCGGGCAGGGCTGCTTCCGTATCTCGAGCAATTGGGATTTTACGTTGCCGCGTATGGGTGCACAACCTGTATCGGAAACTCCGGCCCCCTGGACGAGGGGATCGAGGAGGCCATTGTGCGCAATAATCTCGTGTGCGCGGCAGTGCTTTCCGGCAACCGGAATTTCGAGGCGCGGATCCATCCCAATCTGCGCGCGAACTATCTCATGAGCCCGCCGCTCGTCGTTGCCTTTGCCATCGCAGGCAGCCTTCTTTGGGACCCCGTGACCACCCCGCTCGGCGTTGCCGAAGACGGCACAAAAATTTATCTTAAAGACCTCTGGCCCACGAGCACCGAGATCGCATCGGTTATGAGGTATGCAAATGATCCTGTCGCCTACAGGCGCAGATACGATGACCTGGCCGCGGGCAACTCATTGTGGGACGGCATCGTTTCCGTCAAGGACGATGTCTACGCCTGGCCGAAGTCCACGTATATTACCGAGCCGCCGTTCTTCGAAGATTTCAGCATTGAGCCCGCCCGGGTTGGTGCGGTCGTCGGGGCGCGCGCACTCGGCATGTTCGGAGATTCCCTCACCACGGACCATATCAGTCCCGCCGGTACGATCAGGGAAACTACGCCCGCGGGCAGGTACCTCGTGGAGAAGGGCGTCTCCAAAGCCGACTTCCAAAGCTATGGAACACGCAGGGGCAATCACGAGGTCATGGTGCGCGGCACCTTCGCGAACGTGCGGATCAGGAACATCATGCTTCCGCAGAAGCCGGACGGCTCGCGCAATGAAGGCGGTCTCACCCTGTTCCAGCCATCGGGGGAACAGATGTCCATCTACGATGCCGCGATGAAGTATCGCGCCCGGGGCACGCCCTTGATCGTCTTCGGCGGAGAGGAATACGGCACGGGCTCGTCGCGGGATTGGGCAGCCAAAGGTACGCGGCTGCTTGGCGTCCGGGCCGTGGTTGCGAAGAGCTTCGAGCGGATACACCGGGCGAACCTTGTGGGCATGGGTGTTTTGCCGCTGCAGTTCATGGAGCATGAATCTATCCAGTCCCTCGGGATCAACGGGGACGAGGAATTCGATATCCTTGGCCCGAACACGATCAGGCCGCAGCAGGAAATGAGGATGCTCATAAGAAAAACGGACGGAAGCACGCACGAAGTGAAGCTGCTTTCACGTATTGACACCGACATTGAGGTGGACTATTATCTTCATGGTGGAATTCTTCAGTATGTGCTTCGGGAATTACTGAAAGAAACATGATCTTTCCAGGAGAACCGGGGAAAGCGAATAGTTGTTGCCTCGCATTAAAATTCTCCTTCCCTGAGAGAGGTTTTGTGACCTTTCACGGAAACGTGAATAACCCTTTCACCATTCCAGTCGCAAAAAAAATGTACATTCAAGCAAGGTGAGGAGGCTGTCCATGGGAAGGTACGAAGAGCTCTTTCAAAGAAGCATCAAGGACCCCGAGGGGTTCTGGGGTGATGCTGCGCAGGCAATTACCTGGGAAAAGAAGTGGGACAAGGTGCTCGATGATTCGAACAAGCCGTTCTACCGGTGGTTCCCGGGCGCCCTGATGAACACGTGCTTCAACGCCCTTGACCGCCACGTCCTCTACGGACGCGCGGACCAGGTGGCGCTCATCTACGACAGCCCGGTAACGAACACGATCAGGAAGTATACCTACCGGGAGCTGCTCGATCTGGTCTCGCGCTTCGCCGGCGCGCTCAAGGACCTCGGCGTCACCAAGGGCGATACCGCCATCATCTACATGCCGATGATCCCGCAGGCCGTGATCGCCATGCTCGCGTGCGCCCGCCTGGGTGCGGTGCACTCAGTGGTATTCGGCGGATTCGCGCCGCATGAACTTGCGATCAGGATCGACGATGCAAAGCCGAGGGTCATCATCACCGCCTCAGGCGCCATTGAAGGGAAGAAGACCCTGGAATACAAACCCATGCTGGACAGGGCGATCGAACAGTCGGCGCATAAGCCGGAGAAGTGCATCATTTTCCAGCGTAAATTCGTAAAGGCGGCAATGAACAGCGCCCGCGATCTCGATTGGGACGAACTCATGGCAAAGGGAGTGCCTGTCGAGTGCACCTCTGTCCGGGCAACGGACCCGCTCTATATCCTGTATACCTCGGGCACCACCGGGAAGCCGAAGGGCGTTGTCCGTGACAACGGCGGGCACGCGGTGGCACTCCGCTGGAGCATGCGGCACATCTATGGCGTAGAGCCCGGCGATGTGTATTGGGCGGCCTCGGACGTGGGCTGGGTCGTGGGCCACTCCTACATCGTGTACGGGCCGCTGTTTCACGGGTGCACAACGGTCCTTTATGAGGGAAAGCCGGTCGGCACTCCCGATGCCGGCGCGTTCTGGAGGGTCATCTCCGAGCACAAGGTAAAGGTGCTGTTCACCGCACCGACCGCGTTCCGCGCAATCAAGAAGGAAGATCCGAAAGGCGAGTTCATTAAAAAGTATGACCTTTCGAAATTCAAGTACCTGTTCCTTGCGGGCGAGCGTCTCGATTCCGACACCTATCACTGGGCGCACGATCTCCTGAACAAACCCGTGATCGACCACTGGTGGCAGACAGAATCGGGCTGGCCCATTACCGCGAACTGTATGGGCATCGAGTCCTTTCCGATCAAGCCGGGCTCTTCAACCAAGCCGGTCCCTGGTTTCAATGTCACGATCCTCGACACGAGCGGCAGGCAGGCCAAACCGAAAGAAACGGGTCTCGTGACCATCAAGCTCCCCCTGCCCCCGGGGACGCTTCCCACGCTCTGGCAGGCGGACGCCCGCTTCGAGGAAGCATATCTCAAAATTTATCCCGGCTACTATTATACGAGCGACGGCGGTTATATCGACGAGGACGGGTACGTCTTTATCATGGGCCGCGTGGACGACGTGATCAACGTGGCAGGCCACCGTCTCTCGACGGGCGAGATGGAAGAGGTGGTCGCCACGCACAAGGACATCGCGGAATGCGCGGTCATCGGCGTGCATGACGAGCTCAAGGGACAGGTGCCGGTCGGGCTGTGCGTGCTCAAGGCGGGCGCGGCCCGCCCCGAGCAGGAGATCCGGAAGGAACTCGCGGCAATGATCCGGGACATGATAGGTCCCATTGCCTCGTACAAGGAAACCTGCGTGGTGAAGCGGCTGCCGAAAACGCGTTCGGGCAAGATCCTGCGCGGCCCTATGCGCAAGATAGCGGACGGTGAGCAGTATTCCATACCGTCCACCATTGACGACCCCTCGACCCTGAATGAGATCGAAGAGGCATTGAAACGGGTGGGGTATGCCCATAAGTCACGGTTGGCGGAGTGATGCACGGACGCAAATGAATCGATTAAGCTAAGGACTGATCCCGTATTTCTTCAGTTTGAGATACAGGGTCTTCCGATCGATGCCGAGGAGCTGGCTCGCTTTTGACTGGTTGTTGCCTGCTTCTTTCAGGACCCGGAGGATATAGTTCTTCTCCATCTCTTCGAGGGAAGGATTTACGCTCATCTCAGCGACCGCTGCATAAGACGAGATCGACAGGTCTTCCGCGCCGATCTGGTCGCCCTCACACAGGATCACGGCCCGCTCAATGACATTCTCGAGCTCCCGTACATTGCCGGGCCACTGATACCCCGTGAGCAGTTCACGGGCCTCCGCAGTAAAACCCGCGATGGACTTGGACAGTTTCTGCGCATATTTTTTCAGGAAGTGGTCCGAGAGCCCGGCAATGTCCTCTTTCCGGTCCCGGAGCGGGGGAATGGCAACGTTGATCACGTTCAGGCGGTAATACAGGTCTTCTCGGAAATTTCCCGTCTTGATGAGGTTTGACAGGTCCTTGTTGGTTGCCGCGATCATGCGGACGTCCACCCGCAGGGTTTTGTTCCCGCCGACCCGCCGGAACTCCCCGGAATCAAGGAACCGAAGGAACTTGGGCTGCAACGCGACGGGCATCTCCCCGATCTCGTCAAGGAACAGCGTTCCCTTGTCCGCCACCTCGACGAGGCCGTGCTTCAGCTGGTATGCATTGGTGAAGGCGCCCTTCTCGTGGCCGAAGATCTCGGACTCGATCAGGGTCTCCGAAAGGGAGGCGCAGTTGAGGGCGATGAACGGCGCGTCCTTCCTGGCGCTGTAGTGCCAGACCGTGTTCGCAATAAGCTCCTTGCCTGTTCCGCTCTCGCCCTGAATGAAGACCGGTGAGTCGGCAGGCGCCACCTTCTTGATGAGCGCAAGGATCTCCTGAAGCTGCCTGCTTTTCCCGATGAACTCATAGGGGGGTTCTTTTCTTACCAGCTCCTGCTCCAGCAGCTTGTTCTTGACGCTCAGGCGGTTGAACTCGTAGGCCCTTTCGATGACGATCGACAGTTCGTCGAGCTTGTAAGGCTTGGTGAGATAATCATAGGCGCCGTTCTTCATGGCGTCCACGGCGGTCTCGACCGTTGCCTTGCCGGTGAGGACGATGATCGCAGGCGCCCCCGGGTCCTCCTTCAGCTTCTTCATGAGCGACAGGCCGTTCACACCGGGCATGACGACATCAAGGAGGATCACATCAAAGACGTTGTCGCGCAGAATGCGCAGGGCTTCGCCGCCGTCGCGTGCCACTTGAACGGCGTATCCTTTGCGGGCCAGTTCCTTGTTCAGGAGCCTTCTGAAGGGCTCTTCGTCGTCGACGACAAGAACGTTGATCATAGCAATATCACAAATCCCCGATCACAAACTCCAATTTTGATGGATTCGTAAAAACTAAAAATCCGCCGCTGAGGCGCCGAGAAGAACATAATCGATCAAAAGGCTTTTCTCCGTGCCTCCGCGTCTCCGCGGTTAATAAATCGGTGCGTTTCCTTCTCACTCCCCGCATGCGATCGACGGCAGCGTGATGATAAAGCTCGCGCCCTTGCCGGGTTCACTCTTCACGTCAAGAAAGCCGTTGTGTTCTTCAACGATCTTGTGGCTGATGGTAAGGCCGAGGCCGGTTCCCTCGCCCACGGGCTTGGTCGTGAAGAACGGGTCAAAGATCCTTTCGATCAGATCATCCGAAATGCCGGACCCGGTGTCCGTAACCGAGAGCCGGACCCGGAGCGGGCAGCCCGGGAAGCGGGTCTCCTCCAGGACATCGTCTGTCTCTGTCTTGATGAAGATGCTCCCTCCCTCGGGTGTGAAGTAGATGGCATTCAGGAGAAGGTTCAACAACAGCTGTCTGAGGCTGCCCGCGTCCGCGTGGATCTTCGGCACATCCCGGTCCAGGTCGAGTTCAAGGGTGTGCTTGAGCCTGGTGGTCCTGTGCTGGAGCAGGAGCAGCACTTCTTTGATGAGCTCGTTGATGTCGATCTCCCGGAAGGTGCCCCCCGACGGCCGCGCAAATTCGAGCAGGCTCTTGAGGATGCCCTTGCAGCGGAAGATCTCGCTGTGGATCGTTTTGAGGTAATCAGGAAAGTCCTCGAACTCCTTCATGGCGCCCAGGGCCGGCGCTGCGGCCCGGTCGAGAAGCGCCTCGGAAAAGCCGGCGATGATACCGAGCGGGTTGTTGATCTCATGGGCGATGCCGGCCACGAGCGTGCCGAGTGAAGCCAGCTTGTCCGTGCGAATGAGCTGCTGTTCTATCCGCCGCTGGGCCGTCACGTCCTTGAGATAGTGGACGATGGCATAGAGCCGGCCCTCCTCGTCGATCAGCGGATAGGCCCAGAAGTTGAAGATGCTGCCGCCCGCGCTCCTGAGCTCCTGGAAGGCCGGCCGTTTGCACGACAGCGTCTCCGCGCACAGACACCCTTCGATCATGATCCCCAGTTTGCCGAGAAGCTCGCCGCAGTGTTTGTTCGTGATCTCGGATTTGGAATAGCCGGTCCGCATGAGGAGCGTGTGGTTCGCGCGGATAACCTGCTGCCTGCCGTCCTCGATCCAGACCATGTCGGTGATCGCGTCGAAGGTCCGCTCCCACTCTTTCTTTTCCTTCGAGATCTCTTCAAACAGGACCGCGTTCTCAAGGGCCACGGCGATATGCTTGGCCACGGGCAGCAGGAGCTTCAGGTCCTTTTCCGTGTATTGCGATGGGTTGGTGCTGTCGAAATTGAACACGCCGAGCATGCGGTCATGGAACAGGGGAATGCTGATCGTGGAACGGATGCCCTCGTCGAGGAGCTTCCGGTCCAGAGGAAAGGTGGTTTCCTTCAGATCGCGGCTGATCCAGGGCTTGTTGTTGCGCACGACCCAACCGGCGCTCGTGCCCTCGATCGGGGCCTTTACCCCCTTTTTCATCGTGGTCCTCATCTCGGTGTCAAGCGCGAAGATCAGGAAGTTGTCGTCTGTTTCGTTGTACAGCAGAAGGCTTGCCCTGCTGTAGTCGATGATCTTCCGCAGCTCCGAGACGACCATTCGGAAGATCGTTCCGATGCTCAGACTGGAATTGATGATGCTGCTCAGTTCGTTGATGAGCTCGACCTGGGGTGCCTGGTCATCAGGGCGGGCAGTACCCGCGGCCGCACCCTTTTGTTCGAGTGCGTCCCGGACCACGATGATCATCTGGTCGGGGTCATGCTGCCGGTTCGGGATCACGGTAACGCGTGACAGCAGCGGGCCGCTGTTCTTCCGGAAACAGAAGGCCCGGAACACCGTTCCTCCGCTGCCTTTGGACGCGTCACCGGGGAGAGAAGGGCTGGATGCACCATGCTCCCGGACCAGGCTGTCAAGAGACACGAACTTCTCGACATGCCGGCCGATGACCTCTGCCCGGTCATATTCGAATACGGCACGGACGTTGTCATTGCACGAGAGGATGGTCCACCGCGCATCGACGATGAAAGCAGGCATGTTCAGGACATCGAGCGTTCTGAGCAGCTCCGAGCTGTCTTTTTCGAGCGAGATCGTCATGCTTTAATATACTAACACACTGTCCGAAGACCGGCAACAGGAAAGGGGGTCGCGGATCGCGCGTTTCGCCCTGCACTCGTGGGCGCAGGTAAATTCCGAATAAACATTTCCACCGGAAGGGGGTTGACTACGCCGAAGGTGGAGACTATTATTGTCATATGTTGCTAAACAGCGTCTATTGGATGCGGAGTGGCCGGTGAAGGTCAGGATCGGACACCTTTCTACGTTCTATCACACGGCGATCCTGCTTATGGCGGAGGGTAACGCGGATGCGAGGCTCGGGGCAGTGATCGAGTGGAGGCTTATGGGCACCGGCCCGGCGATCATGCAGGCCTTTCAACAGAACGAACTGGATCTTGCCTACATTGGCCTGCCGCCCGCGATTATCGGAATGAGTAAGGGCATCAATGTCATCTGCGTTGCGGGCGGTCATATGGAAGGGACGGTCCTGGCAGGGAGTTCGCAAGGTGCCGGATTTCCGGAGATCAGCGACCTGAGTGACATTCTGCGGCAGCTCCGGGGGCTGGCCATCGGGGTGCCCGGGACAGGGTCAATTCATGATGTCATCCTCAGGGACTGCCTTGAGCAGCATGGCCTGCACAACCAGATCAAGGTCCTCAACTATCCCTGGGCAGACCTAGTGACCGAGGCGATGGCCAGGCGCGAAGTTGCTGCTGCGGTGGGGACGCCGGCCCTGGCAATCGCAATCAGTCGGTTCGCAGGCGGGAAGATCCTTTATCCGCCGTCGCGGCTGTGGCCGAAGAACCCGAGCTACGGGATCGTGGTCGATCGCGGGTTCCTGGACCGGGAGCGCAAGATCGTTGAGCGTTTTCTGGCACTTCACGAGGAGTCCACTGCTTTCATCCGGCGGGAACCGATGCAAGCGGCGCGCTTGATTGCTGATTTTGTCGGCGTGGTTGATGAAAAGTTCGTTCTCGACACACTTGCGGTATCGCCAAAGTACTGTGCCGGACTCACCGATGGCTATATTGCCTCGACCATGAAGTTCGTGCCGGTCTTAAGGAAGCTGGGATATATTCAACAGGATATTGACGAGGACAGGGTCTTTACCCGTGAACTTATCAACAAGGTCCATCCGGGGAAAGACCATTATGACGGCGGGATTGCGGGTGTTGATCCGGTATCCTGAAATAGACGAGACAAGACCGTTCGATACAATTGCGCAAAGGAGAAAAAGAACATGACGGAAAAAACACACGATAAAGAACTGGATGCGCTGAAAGCGGATATTGCGCGATTGCGTGATGAGATCACTTCACTCGCTGCCGGCGCGAAGGCAAACGCCGGAGCAAAAACAGCTGCCACCGGGGAAGAAGGTCAAGACCATGACGAGCACGGCTTCAGTACATTTGCGGATCTCTTAGATAAGCTCGCCACCTCGCGGGTCCAGGGTGAAAAAGTCGTCAAGGGCCTTGCGGATGAGGTAGAGCAGCATCCCCTGGTCAGCGTCCTGGCCGCATTCGGATTCGGCTATTTGGTCGCCAAACTCTGGCACCAGGGAGACAAACAATGAAGATACTGACGATTCTCCTTGATATTGCTACGGTCATACTGCGTTTGCTGGAAACGGAAGGGCGGGTCCTGAGAAGGGCGATAACGAACATGGGATGGGGACTTGCGAGTGCTGCACTTGCTGCCCTTCTCGTCCTGATCGCGGCATTTTATTTTCTGATGGGTATATATCAATACCTTGCCTCATCACCGCTGTCCCCGGGAGCCGCGTCTCTCCTCGTTGCTCTTCTGGCCCTCATACTCGCACTGGTCTTCGCGGGTATTGCAAAATGGCTTACCGCTGACCCGAAATAAGATACGCACGTGTTCGGTCCGGCAGGCAGAGGCAAAACCCGGCGAGGGCGCTTACCGGGATGGCAGTGTGTTATTGAGGAAAAGCGATCCATGGACAGGCCCTGATCAGGGTATTGCAGCTTCGTTCTCTTGATTCACAACACGGACCTCAGATGACAATGGCGTCCTTGCATTTCAGGCTGGCGAAGCGGGATTCCTTAGACACCGGAAAGATACGGGTTCAAACCCGTGAATAAGAATTCAGGCCGTGCTTCGTGAAGCGACCTTTGTCCCTGCTATTGGCTGAACGGTGATTTCTGCTCGTCCCCGGCAGTTAGCTTTTCTTGATAATTGGTCCGCCGGCCGCTTTCCACGCTTCGATCCCGCCTTCGATAAAACGGGCCTGAACCCTCAGTTCCCGGAGATAATCGAGCACCCGATTGCTCACCGAGCCGCCGCGCACGCAGTAGATAACCACTTGCTTGTCCCCGGGAAGGGTCGTGCTCCATTCATCCACCTTGTCGGGATCGCGCCACTCTGCACCCGGAAGCTTATCCTGGTCGGCATCGTAGTCTGGCTTGCGCCGGACGTCGAGGAGGACAAGGTCTGTCCGGGATGCCAGCTGCTCCTGAAGGTCCGCAGGTTGTATGGTCCGTTCCATTCGGTGCTCCTTGAAAACGTCAAAGCGTCTTGTAATCGACAACTGCCCTGTCTTCTTTCACCTTGCCGATGAACTCGGCGACTGCGCGATGGTCCGGATGGTTCTGGTAGAGTTCGAGGTCTTTCTCGTTCTTAAATACTGAAAAGAGCACCACATCGTAGGCGGCGTCCGATTCAAGAAAATTGATGCCGACCTCAAGGTGAAATATCTGCGGGATAGTGTTTTTTAATGCCTCAAGCTCGATCTTGATCCTCTTTGCGTTCCGCGCCTTGTCTGCCTCTTCCGCAAAATCCTTCAGCTTCCACATCACCACATGTTTGATCATGGGCGCGCCCCCTTGCGTAAAAAAATTGTTTATCCGAACAGCGGGCTTTTTTCTGTTGCTCTCCCGCTCAATAGTTTGTATGATATCACCGCATGCTGCCCCTGGCGAGCGGTCTTGCGAAGGATAATACACGGGGTTAATTAAAAGAGCAAGGGGTATGGCAGGGATGATAAAGCGGTTCATACTGGTCATCTGTTGCGTTATACTGGTTGCATCCTGCGCGCCGAAAAAGACTGCGGTAACGCAGCCGCCCGCATCCAGGCTAAAGGCATATCAAAAGCCCTACACGGTGTTGGGTCAGCGGTATGAGCCTTTGCAAACCCATGCAGGGTTCGTTCAGACCGGTATCGCAAGCTGGTACGGACCGGATTTCGACGGAAAAAAAACGAGCAACGGCGAGACATACGACATGCATGCTATGACCGCGGCGCACAAAACGCTGCCGCTCGGTGTGTATGTCAAGGTCCAGAACAGGGAAAACGGTCGTGAAGCCGTCGTTCGCGTCAACGATCGCGGCCCCTTTGTCAAAGGCAGGGTCATCGACCTGTCCTATTCAGCGGCCAAGATGCTCGGAGTAGATATCGTGGGAACCGCACCGGTGAGGATCGAGGCGCTGGGGTACCGGGGAACAGGTGTTGATCAGTACAAAACGCCTGAGAACTATGATGCAGGCAATTATACCGTTCAGGTCGGCTCCTTCAAGGAATATGGAAATGCGCACCGTCTGTCTGCGGAGATGAAAAAAATGGTCGGCTTCTCGGAGATCCACACGACGAACATCAATGGAGAGATCTTTCACCGGGTCTACGCGGGCAAGTATACTTCGCTGACTGCTGCGGAAGCCGCAGAGCTGGATTTCTCAGAGCATGGTTACCCGGGGAGCTTTACGGTGTCGCTGGAGTGATGCGCCGGTTGTCAGCGCGAAACATGTTCAGGTGTTTATAAACTTACGCCTCGGACTTGTTTCTTGCGGAGAGGCTCGTCCGGAAGCGCATATTGTATGCGTGCAGCTCCTGAACCAGGAGTTCGAGTTTCTCCGCTTTCATTATCCTGTGCTCAACAAAGTAGGTCCCCAGGCGTTTCTGTCGGGATCGCTGGAACGAGAGCAGTACTCTTATCTGAAATGGTGTGAGCAGACCCAGGGCCGATGCCTTTTCTCCGAAGCGGCCGCGCAGGCCCCCTGCCTGGAGGATCCATTCGATTGATGCAGGATTCAACCAACACCATCGAAGTGCGATGTCTCCGATGACCGGTCGTTGTCTGCGCTGCCAGACTACGGCATCTATCAGCGCACGGTAGGTGATGAATCCCCGATAATAAAGATATTGTCCGAATTGCAGGGAGCGAAGCGGCAATGCCTCGTGAACTGAGGGACCGGCAGGCCCATCCATGTTGTTCGCCGGATCCCATGACTTTTTATTGGGTTTCCGCGGGCTGCGGTGCGCGGGCGCCGGTGATGATGACGATGCGCACGCTCTTTTTTCCCGCTGCTTAAAATACCGATTGACGACGTCATAGGCATCCACGACATCCCGAAAAAGCGCGGTTTGCTGTTGTTGAATATTCGGAGATTCGCAGGCAAAAAAATCAGGATGGATCTGTTTGGCTTGTTTCCGGTAGGCGGCCTTGAGGCCTTCGGGTTGAAGATTGAACAAAAAACCTCTGTTGATGGGAACCCTTGTTCCAAAAAGTGTTTGGCAGGCCCGCAGGACCTCGGTTTCAGGAAGGGAAGTTATCAATGCATTTGTCCTCTATTGCTTTATTTCCTGATCATCATTGTACACACGAACCCGAACGAAGCAGGCTGCATCGCATCTTTTGTCGAACTTTATACACAACCTGGTGTCAAGATAACTGGCATTCTCATCATGGCCGATGGATGCGAACTGCCGAAGGCGTTCCAGCAATGATGCGGAAAGGACAGAGGTCGGGGACACGGTCGACACGGTGCCGTTCAGCGCCTTTTCCCCTTCTCGCACCATTCGCGCGCATTCTGGAACATCGTGAGCCACGGTGCGGAACTGAGAGATCTTTTAAGGTCTTCAGGCATCCAACCCCACTGCCAGGTGAGCACCGAGCGTTCGGGGTGCGGCATCATCGCAAGGTGGCGGCCATCGGTGGAGCAGAGGCCGGCAATGCCCGCGGGGGAGCCGTTGGGATTGAATGGGTAAGCTTCAGTGATTTTTGATTCATCGTCCACAAAGCGAACAGGGGCGAGTCCATACTCGCACTCTCTGAACATCTTCTCATCGGGGAAGTAGGCCATTCCTTCACCGTGGGCCACCCAGATGCCAAGCACGGAATTTTCCATCCCCTGCAGCATGATCGAAGGACTTTTCAGGATCTTGATTGTTGAGAAGCGGGACTCGAACCGGCCCGACCTATTGTGGATGAAACGCGGTTGGAGCTCATCTGCGATTCCGCGCCAGGGCACCCATCCCAACAGCGCCATCAGCTGACAACCGTTGCACACGACGAGGCTGAAGGTGTCAGGACGGTGATAAAATGCTTCGAGCTGATCCCAGACTTTTTTATTGAAGCGGAGCGAAGCGGCCCAACCTTTTGCCGAATCGAGCACATCAGCATAGCTGAACCCTCCCACGAACACCACTCCCCTGAAGCGGTCAAGCGTGATACGGCCATCGAGAAGATCCGTAACGGTCACATCCCAGGGTTCGAAGCCGGCAAGAAAGAAGGCCGAGACCATCTCGCGATCGCCGTTACTCCCCTCTTCACGGATGATCGCGATCTTTGGTTTATCCTTGCGATTCATGATCGATGCGGCTGTAGGTTTCGGTACGAACGACAACTCGAAGGCCGGTCCCTTCCGGTCGTAGATATTCTTGCGCTCTTCGCGGATGTTCTCGGGATTCCTCTGGAGCAGGTCAAGCTGGTGGCTCGTCTCCTCCCAGATGTCTCTGAGCACGCGCATGTCTTCGTTCAAGACGGTTCGGAGCTTGGTGTCCGGATTTCGAAGTGAAATGACGATTTGTTTTTCCAGGACAGTATTGCCGATCACCCGGTACGGCAACGCGCCTTTATACAGAACGGAGATTATCTGTGCCTCATGCGACGGGAGATATTCGATCACGAGTCCAAGTTCTTCAGAGAACAACAGCGAGATCTCGTCCTCCTGCCCGTGTCTGCCTAAATCCACTTCAATGCCGCAGTTTCCTGCAAAAGCCATCTCAAGCAGCGTGGTGATCAAGCCGCCGTCAGAACGGTCATGGCCCGCGAGGATCAGCTTTTCAGAAACCAATTGCTGAACCGCATGAAATGCCCGTGCCAGCAGCAGGGGGTCGTCGAGGTCCGGCGCCGTGTCGCCCACCTGGCCGAAGACCTGCGCGAGCGCGGAACCTCCGAGCCGGTTTTTGCCCGAGCCGAGGTCGACGAACAAAAGTTTGCTTTTTCCCGGCGACTTGAGGTCCGGGGTCACGGTCCTTGTAATGTCCGGGCAGGTTACGTAGGTCGAGATCACGAGTGCGCCGGGTGATTTCACCGTCTCGTGAGAGCCGTCGGGATTCGCGACCTTGGCAGCCATTGACAGGCTGTCCTTGCCGCCGTCCACCGCCATGCCGAGCCTGATCATCACGTCACGCATGGCAACGGCGGCATCGAACAGTCTTGCACCTTCGCCGGGAAGCTTCGGCGCCCACATCCAGTTCGCCGAACAACGGATATCGCCGAGCCCGCTTACCCGGGCCCAGACGAGGTTCGTGAGCGCTTCGCCCACGGACATCCTGGCCATGGCAGCGGGGTCGAGCAATTCCTTGATCGGCTGTTCACCGATGGAGATCGCGGCGCCGGTCAGACCGAAGTGGGACTGGGCGATCACCGCGACGTCGGACACGGTGAGCTGGAGCGGGCCCGTGCACTGCTGCTGCGCGATAAGACCGGTGACCGAGCGGTCGACCTTGTTCGTGAGAAAGCGCTTGGAGCCAACAGAGACCAGACGGAGCACACGATCGAGCGCGGCGCGAATAGTCAGGCCTTCCGGAAGTTCGAGCGGCTTGAGCATTCGTTTCTGTCTGTCAAGCGTGAATATTTTTTGCGGCATGTCGCCGAGCACCCTGGCGAGCTCCAGCTTTTCCGGTGTGGTATCGTTGATCTCATCATGCAGAACGATATATCCGTCGCCGGTGATCGTCCCGATGATAGCCATCGGCACCTTCTCGCGAACGCACAGGGACCGGAACAGTCCCTCGTGTTCGGGTTTCAAAAGAAGCGCGTTCTGTTCCTGATATTCCGCTCCCCATAGCTCGAGGACCGAGAGCGTGTTGTCGCCCGCCTGGATCCTGCGGATCTCGATCTTCGCGCCCGCGGGGTGAACGATCTCTTTCACCACGTTGCAGTTGCCTCCCGCGCCCTGGTCATGAATGCTCTGGATCGGATTTCTCTCCCCAAGCTCGACACAGGCACGAATCACGCGGTTCATCTTCTGCTCCATCTCTGCGTCCCCACGTTGAACCGCATTGAAGTCGAGTTCGGCGATGTTCTCTCCCTGGATCATGGACGAGGCAGCGCCGCCGCCCATGCCGATGCGGTAGGCAGGGCCCCCGACCTTGACCACAAGCATTCCCGGCCGTGGTTCTGTTTTGACCGTGTGGCGGGAATCCATCTGGCCCACGCCGGCGCTGAACATTATCGGTTTAAGCCATTCCCTGCGTTCGCCGTCAGGCAGGCGAAGGCCGAAGGCGCGGGTGAAACCCTGGATCACAGGCTCTCCAAACTTGTTGCCGTAGTCCGACGCGCCGTTGCTTGCCTCGACCTCGATCCGGAGCGGTGATGCGAGATTGGTCGGATAGGAATATCCCTTGTCTTCCCAGGGAAGCTCGTAGCCGGGTATGCGGAGGTTGCCCACGCAATAGGCGGCCGTGCCCGCGACCACGAGACCGCCCGTGCCCGTTGCCTGCACGTCGCGGATGCGGCCACCCGTACCGGTCTCGGCGCCGGGAAATGGCGCCACACCGGACGGAAAGTTGTGGGTCTCGGCCGTGAAAATGATATGGTATTTACGCAGCGATGCGCGAAATGCTGAAGGTTTTCCGACCGTCTCGGGGATAATGGTGGCGATTTCGTGGCCGGCGATGGCACTCGAATTGTCGCTGAAGGCTATAACGCTATTATTCGGGTTCGCGTCATACGTGGCCTTCACGATCTTCATCAGGTTCCCGGGAATTTCCTTCCCATCGACGATGAGCTTGCCGCGGAAAAACCAGTGGCGCGAGTGCTCGCTGTTGGATTGAGACAGGTCGAAGCACTCCACGTTCGTGGGATCACGCCGGATGTCCCTTACAAAAAGACCGGTGTAGTAGTCAAGGTCCCAGTCATCGAGCCCCAACCCCATCTCGCGGTTGATCTTTTCGAGCGCCGCCCTCCCCTGTTCCATGAGCGGGATTATGTGTACCGGTTCCGGCTTAATGCCGGTCTCGAATGTTTTGAGCGGTTTGGGATACGGGCTCTCTGTCATGCGGTCGTGGACAAGGGAAAGAAAGTCTTTTTTTTGCTCAATGCTCATCACTGAGGCATCATCAAATTGGAGCATATAGCGCCGGGAGCGCTCGATCCTCGAGATCTTTCTGAGGCCGCAGGCATGGCAGACCGAGACGGCGTTCGTGGACCAGGCAGTGGTGAAGTTCATGCGGGGGCCGACTTCGAGGATCAAGTTCAGCGTTTGGAGTGCGGAGTTCGGAGAAAAAAAAGTCTTGTCAGAAAACTTGTCTGGTTCGAAGGTCTCGGCCAGGAGCCAGCGCAGCAGGTGCATCTCATCAGCTGACAATGGCTCTGTGGCTGCGATGTTGAAACAAAACTCGGTCTTGATCTCCCGGATCGCCGGAAAGACTTGTTTTTTTGCAGTGGTGAGCAGGTCGGCGGTCTGGTAACTGGAGAGAGCCGGCGTGCGGTAGAGATGAAAGAGGATCATAGTATGAAGTTCCTTTGTTCTCCTTGAGTACCGATCCTTGTAGCCAGTTATTATCTGAAAAGACCCACCCCGGTAAGTCCGAAAAACCCGATATCAGGGGAACGGAATAGCGAACTGATATCCCCAATAAAATTATTGGGCAGACCTTGATGGCATTCCACCCCGTACAGTCACCGCTGGCAAAGGACAGTGTCAAAGCGGGATTTTAGCAGAAGCTCATTTTGCCTTCTTATATGTCAGTGTTTTCATGTTCACCTTGTCTGACAGGGCGTCGAATTCGGGGTCTTTGTGCACGAGCGTCGCATTGCGCGTAATTGCCGTGGCAATGATCCAGCTGTCCGCCACGGAAATCCTATGCTGCGCTTTGAGTTCTGATGCAATCATGATAAGCGTGTCGTCGACATCAACACGGGTTGCGGGAAGAAGACTGAGGGTCCGGAATAGTTCATCCGCCGCATCCCGGCCATGGTCTTTCCATAAACGGTACCGGCATTCCATGAAGGTCATAAATGAGATATAGATTCTTCGATGATGCGGATTGTCGCGGAGTATCTTTTCTACAACGGAAGCGCCGTCCTCCTCGTTCCAGAGAGTAAGTATCGCGGAAGTGTCTAAAACAAAGGCCTCAGGTTTTCCGGTCACGGTCGTCTTCCTCCAGGCGTTCTTTTTTCCGGTCCTTTATGAGCTTTTCAGAGGAATACCGTCCAAGCCCCGCCCCCCGGAAGGCCTTGATCGGGTCTTTCGGGAGCGGGATGATCTTGATGGCATTGCCTTCTACGATCCACTCCAGCTGCGTCTCCGATTCGATATTGAATTTTTTTCTGAGTTCCGCGGGAATTGAAACCTGACCTCTTGTAGATACGGTGCTTTTCATGTAAACATCCTCTTTTCTTACCTTCGTAACATTAACATGAAAAGTAACGATAGTCAAGATATTCCGCACCGTCTCATGATTGCGCGTGCGATTGACCAGTTACTTCAGCGACACGACCTTCTGCTCGGCGGTCTTTTTCTCACCGGCCATCTCGCATTTGCCGTCGAATGTGACGCCCTCCTCAATGATGAGCTTGGGTGTCTTGATGTTGCCTTGAATACTGGCCGGGGCGAGGAGGTGCACCTTCTGGCTTGCATTGATATTGCCGACGATCCTGCCGCTCACTATGATCGTGCCCACGGAGATCTCGCCTTGAAGAAATGCGCCGTCACTGGCGATGAGCGTGTCCTTGGAAATGACCTCTCCCTCAACCTTTCCGTCAACACGAATGGTACCCTCGAAACTGAGCACCCCCTTGAATTCCGTGCCCTTCCCGAGAAATGCCGTTATCTCGGACTGCTCCGGTGTGCCTGAACCTCTCTTCAACATGGTGGGGCCTCCTTTAAAATTCGTTATCTACTTTACCACGAAGACACTAAGACACAAAGAAAGATGAAGAAAGACAAGTCAAATTTCAAAATGCAAATTGCAAGATTGCGGTATGGCCTTAGGCCATGATTATGTCCCTTAATTTTGCATTTTGCACTCATCAGACTTGGTGCCTGGTGATTCCGTCGTGTTTCTCACCCGATCTTCTCCAGGATCCTGTCCAGATCTTCCGCTGTATAATACTCGATAACGATCCTTCCGCCTTTGGCCTTCGCTGCGATGCTCACCTTGGTGCCGAGCGCCTTCTTAAGCTTCTCTTCCAGGGCTTTGAGCTCGTGGTTTTGCCGCGTCTTTTTTTCCTTCGCGGGTTTCTTGAGTCGATTGGCGAGCGCTTCGGCCTCGCGTACCGAGAGACCCTTCTTCACGATCGCTGCGGCTGTCTGGATCTGGTCGCGCACACGTTCGAGCGAGAGAAGTGCCTTGGCATGGCCCATGCTAAGCGCGCCATTTGCAAGGCCCAGCTTTAGTTCTTTAGGAAGTCCAAGGATCCGGAGATAGTTTGTAATCGTTGATCGCTCTTTTCCCACGCGCTTGGCGAGGTCTTCCTGCGTGAGTTTGAACTCGTCCTGGAGCCGCTTGTATGCCTCGGCAGCCTCGAGCGGGTTCAGGTCTTCGCGCTGGATGTTTTCTATGAGGGCCTGCTCGATGAGTTCGCGCTTGGTCGCCTCTTTTACGAGCGCCGGGATGGTCTTGAGCCCGGCCAGCCGTGCCGCACGCCACCTGCGCTCACCGGCAACGAGTCCGTAATTCGTTCCGATCCGGTGGACAATGACGGGTTGGATCACCCCGTGCTCTTTTATCGAGGCGGCAAGCTCTTTCAAACTCTCGTTTTGAAACGTTTTTCTCGGCTGGTACTCGTTCGGCACGATCTTGTCCACTTCGATCTCATGGATGCCGAGTGCCTTTCGCTCCCCGTCATCAAGCGAGGACAAGTCCGGAATAAGCGCGCCGAGTCCTTTACCGAGCGCCTGCTTTTGCATTATTGATGACCTCCTTGGCAAGTTCCAGGTAGCTTTGCGCGCCCCGGGACCGGATATCGTACAGAAGCACCGGCTTGCCGTGGCTCGGTGCCTCGGAAAGGGCGACATTCCTGTGGATGACAGTAGTGTAGACCTTTTTTCCATAATAGGTGCGCACTTCCTGAGCCACCTGAGAAGCAAGGTTGTTCCTGCTATCGAACATGGTGAGAAGTACACCTTCGATGGCGAGGTCGGGGTTCAGGTCCTGTTTTATGAGTGTGATGGTGTTCATGAGCGATGTCAGCCCCTCAAGGGCATAGTATTCACACTGAACCGGGATCAGCACCCCGTCAGCCGCGGTCAGCGCATTGACCGTAAGCAGGCCGAGCGACGGCGGGCAGTCGATGAGGATATAGTCATAATCGTTCCGGAAGTTTGCAATCGCCTTCTTCAGCACCCGCTCGCGGGCGATCATTTGAATAAGCTCTATTTCTACGCCCACCAGGTCAATCTTTGCGGGGACAACGTCAAGCCAGGGAAAATGCGTTGATTTTTTTATTTCCTGCAGCGTTTTTTTGCCTGTAAACAAGTCATAGGTGCTGCCGATGATCTCGTTCCGGTTGATGCCCATGCCGCTCGAGGAGTTGCCCTGGGGGTCTGAATCTATGAGCAGTACCTTCTTTTCCGCAGCCGCGAGCGATGCAGCGACGTTCACCGTTGTCGTGGTCTTACCCACGCCGCCTTTCTGATTGGCAATTGCTATGACCCTGCCCATGCCTCGACACCCTCCGGTCCAAAACCTGGTTAATGTACCATAGCATGATGATAAAAGGAAGAAAAAAACTTTATTTTTCCGCGGTTGCGACAGGGAACACCGGGAAATAAATTCAATTCGGATAGACCGGCGAATCTCGTTTAAAGCTCACCGGTTTTCGTATGCTCTATAAGACAAAATTGCGGTGAACGGAGCTGTATTTGAATGTTCCACGTGGAACCTTGTTCAATTCCCTGTTCTGAAGTCTCTTTCATCCAGTCTGATAACGGAGAATCTTCACTGGTATGAGCGCGATTCAGCGTTTTTCTGCAGCGGATGGAACAATTACACGGGCCCCAGTTCTCCTCCGGCAGGGCTGACCCGGATCGACCCGAGCGAGATATGTCGTACCCCGGAAATATCCCGGAGCGGGGTAATAACCCGTATGGACAGTTCCTTCAGATCGATGGAGCGAAGGATCCCGAGGCCGTGGCAAAGGTTGCGGTCGTCATTCAGCCCCACGAGCAGATGGTCCAGCTCCGAGCGTTTAACAGCCATGACCTCCCTGACATTATACTGTTCCTTTGCCGTGTAGAGTTCCTCCTCCAAATACTCGCCCTCAATAATGAGGAAGAGCCGGTCAGCAGCCAACTCAGCGTGTATTACGATCGCCTGGAAAATCTTCGAAAGCCGGTTGATATCCCGGAATCCCAGCCGCTCGCCCGTGCCAAGGCCAGGACCAAGGACTCCGACATCGTGGAGTGAGATCTCCTGAAAATCCGCGCCCCGGAAATACTCCTTAAAGCGCTGTTCGCGAGCTGCCCGACGGGCCTCTCTGGTTGAGGCCTTTGCATCCGGTGATATGGGGAGCCGATGAATGAGCAAGCCGGCCCGGTGTGAATGCGGGGCGAGCAAATGCTCTACCTCGTTCCCTTTCTCAAGGGCGATCACGTAGCGGGGCGAAAGCATGTCGATCTCATGGCATTTAAGCTCCCGTGCAGCGCCGCCATTCACGAGTCCGCAAGTATTAATAAGAACAAGGCCGGGATCGAGCGACTGGGCCAGCGAAAAAAGCTTTTGAAGACCCGATATCATCTCAAGCAAACGGCCGACGGGCGATGTGTTGCCGATAAAGCTCATGATCATGGGGTTCTTTCGACTCAAGAGGTCGGCGGCCGCTGTATACGCGGTGAGCGATATTACTGATGGCGGACCAATGAAGGGCTGACCCGGGTCCGCATCGATCCAAACGACCTTTTTACCTGACCGGCAGAAGAGACCGGCGAGATAGAGGCAAAAAGTGGTTTTTCCCGAACCCTGGGTGCCGATGGCAAGCGCCGGCCCACCGTGCAAAAGGATCTCCTGGGCAATTCCACGCCATTCGTTGGGGATTGTGAGTGGGCTTTCTACCATTATAATCTTTCTTCAACTGCAAATTAATGCGAATTTTCACGATTTCTAGGAGTGAAATAAATAAAGCTGGCCGGTTGGACCAATGAAAACGCACTCTTTGTCAGCCGGATGGGATGAGGCCTCTGCAACGAACCGGTAACGATGTTCCACGTGGAACATTCTCTTCCTTTTACCCGAAGCCTAAGCTTTTTCGCACTTCCACTGCCCTCGGCTGCGCTCAGAACAGGCCCCTGTGTCTAAAGCCTGGAGGTTTAACCAGCCTTCTTAAAGACCCAGATCGTCCTTTTATAATCCGAATGCGGGAGGATCAGATCGGTCCGGCGTTCCAGCGAAACATCCGCTTTTATCAGGTCCTGTTTGCTGATCGTCTCTTCCGGTCCCCTGCTCAGGACCATGAGCCCTCCAGGCCTGAGAAGAGGCATTCCTTCTGCAATTGCTGATTTCATGTCAGCAAAAGCGCGAGCAGTTACAACATCAAACGCGGCAAGGAGTTGAAGAGAAAGCTCTTCCGTCCTTGTATCGATGACGGTGATTTCCGTCAACTTCAGGGTCCTGACGATATGACGCAGGAAGGACGCTTTCTTTTTTGCTGAATCGACCATGGTGATCGATATCTCAGGATGCGTTATTTTTATCGGCAACGCCGGAAAGCCGGCCCCTGACCCCATGTCCAGCAATCTTAATCCCGGCACCGCGGTGAAACCGTGTAGATAGGAAAGGGAATCCAGCACATGTTTGATAACAACATCCCGCTCATCTTTGATAGAGGTGAGGTTGATCTTCTGGCTCCACTTTTTGAGCTCCGCCAGATAAATGAACAGGGAATTAGCCTGTTCGACGGTCAGTGAAATACTGAGCTTTTTTGCGCCGCTATTTAATAATTCCCGCGGGGTCATGTGGTACTCACTGTTGTTCTTGGTCCTCTCTTCCCTTCGCGCCTTGAGTTAAGGTCTTCCCCTGAAAAAAGAGCGTCCTGCATCATGACTTAATAGTACTGCAATGTACTCTGTTAAGTATTTCTTGTCAAATGCCAGAACAGAGGTTGCCCCCGGTCAATTGATTAACCCCACTGCATCTGAAAACCAGAGAAAAATACCTCCGGAAACGGAATGGTTCCGGAGTGGACCAACACATAACATATTGATTAAATTAACTTTTTATTGGATTGCCGTTGAGCTATAGCTGCTCGAATGCCAGCCATAAGCAAAGCCTCAGGATATGAGAAAAATGATACGTCCTCACAGTTTTCACTGTTGGAGCAAATTTTCGACCTGACAGTCTGGTTTGATGGGTTAAATCTGTTCAATCTGGGGCCAGGATTTGATCTGAACCATTGCCGGTATTTGGGAGCGGGGTTTCAGAGCAAGGAGAGAACCAGAGATCATCGAGTTTGATATGCGGTTATCACTTAATTCATCCTTCTATCCAAACTCCGATACTGGATCGCCTCTGAGATATGCTCTGTCGCTATCTTCTCGCTGCCCTCGATGTCGGCGATCGTCCTCGCTACTTTAAGAATTCGATTATACGCCCTCGCTGAGAGACCGAGCCGGTTCATGGCTGTTTCCATGAGAAGCAGGCTGTCATCGTCAATCTTGCAATATTTCCGGATATGCTTCGGCTTCATGTGCGCGTTGGCGTATATGCCGTCATTTCTGAATCGTGCATACTGTCTTTCCCGCGCCCTGGTCACCCGCTCGCGGATCAGCAGTGATGCTTCCGCGGGTTTGTCCGACGAGATCTCGTTGAACTTGATGGCCGGCACTTCGATGTGAATATCAATGCGGTCCATGAGCGGACCGGACACGCGCGACCGATAGGTCTGTACCTGGTGCGGCGTGCATTGACATTGGTGTGCCGGATCACCCCAGTTACCGCATTTGCACGGGTTCATGGCGGCGACAAGCATCATTGACGCAGGATAGGTGAGCGAGGTGATGGCGCGGGAGATCGTGACCTGGCCGTCCTCAAGGGGCTGGCGAAGCGCCTCGAGCACGTTCCGCTTGAACTCCGGCAGCTCATCGAGGAAAAGTACCCCGTTATGCGACAGGCTCACCTCGCCGGGCTTCGGGACCTGACCGCCGCCTATCAGACCGGCGTCGGATATCGTGTGATGCGGAGAACGATAGGGCCGCGTCGCGATGAGCGGCTGGCCTTTCTTGAGCAAGCCCATGATGCTGTGGATCTTGGTCGTTTCAATGGACTCGTCAAAGCTCATCCGGGGAAGGACCGAGGGAAGACGGCGTGCGAGCATGGTCTTGCCCGATCCCGGAGGTCCGATCATAACGATGTTGTGCCCGCCGGCTGCGGCGACCTCGATCGCACGCTTCGCGTGCTCCTGCCCTCTTACCTCAGAAAAGTCTTCCTGATACGCGGAGTACGTTTCGAAAGCACTCTGGATATTGATATTCACCGGCTCGACAGCGGCACGGCCAAGGAGGAACTCCACCACCTGCGAAAGGGTATGCAGGCCGAAGATCTTGACAGACTCAACGACCGCCGCCTCCTGTGCATTGTCCGCGGGGATCACCATGCCCCGGTGCCCTGCCTTCTTTGCAAGCACCGCCATAGACAGCGCGCCCCGCACGGACTTTACCCTGCCGTCCAACGCGAGCTCGCCCACGATCAGATAGCCGTTCACCATCTCCTGGGTAAGCACTCCTTCGGCGATCAGCATGCCGATGGCGATGGGCAAGTCAAAGGCAGATCCTTCTTTTTTTATATCAGCCGGCGCGAGGTTCACGACAACCTGTTTCAAGGGAAAATCGAAACCCGTGTTCTTGAGCGCAGCGCGCACGCGCTCCTTGCTCTCTTTCACGGCAGCATCCGGCAATCCCACCGTGGAGAAAAAAGGAAGCCCTCTGCTCGCAATGTCGACTTCAACCTCAACAGGGTAGGCGTCGATACCCAACACTGCAGCGCTGATGACCTTGGAGAGCATAAGACCTCTTTGTTTGAGGGAAAATAAAAGGAGAATAACCTGATAGTACGTCGGTAAACCACTGCCTGTTAATCTCTTGTCTCTCGCATCTTAATTCCCGTTGGTGTTATCATTTCAGCTGAGAATAGCAGAGAACGAGGAGAGATGTCAAACCGAAATTATAGAGTTTTTGAGTCGAACTTGTCGGTAGGGGATCTGGTTGGAAATAAGATTACTGCTCGAACCGCGTCACAAATGCGCCGATAAACCGCATCGTCCGCACGTAATCGGAAAAGGGAACTTCTTTGACAGCGCCGCCGCCTGCCCGGCCTTCGCGGTCCTTGTCGCCGGCGGCATGAATGAGATAGGGCTTGCCGGATTTGATGTGGACAATGGAAAGGTGTGACACGATCTCCTCGACCACGCGTTTCTTCGGGTCCTTGACCCAGTAAATAATATCGCCGTCCTGCAGCTTCGTCTGGAACACCCGCGCCGTGAGAACATTCTTCGGCAGAATGTCGACAAAATCTTTGCCGCGAGAGCCCGCGATCTGTATGGTCTCGCCGAGATCGGCGGTGATGTTCTTCCCCCACTTGGAACTCGCAACCATGTCCTCGCCGTACTGAAAACGCTGGTCGTAGTTCGTTACGAGTCCGTCCGCAATCTTGCCTTTGGTGATGAACCGCAGACTGAGCGCACGGTCAATGGCCTCACCGGGAGTGCTGGTCTGGGCTAGCTCTACCGAGCGAAAGGTAAGATACATGCAGTCAACCTTTTCGTCAGCAACAATGCGGTTCGTCCTCACATAAATGCCCAAAGGGTCGGTATCATAGGGTGTGCCGATAAAGCGGCTGGCCCAGGAGGCTATCCGCTTGTTCAGCGGGAGTTTCGCCACCCGCGCCTGCGTGAGCAGGATCTCGTCGGCGGTCATGGCAGCTATGTTCTTTTTATCGTCAGGCTGCCCGAAACCGATGATCCGGAGGCCATACTGAAGTGAGTTGACGAACCGTCGATCGGATATCCCGGCGATCTGGGCCGCCTTTTTTTTCGGCACATGGATAAACCGCCCGTTTCCAAGATACAAGCCGAGGCCTTCGCCATAAAAGAACAGGATGTCGCCAGGATGGAGCTCTTTCTTCGACACGCGCTCGGCTTTCCCTTTGAACGAGGCGCGGTCCGTGCTGAGCGGCACTCCGTGGATCCGGTAAGCGACATAGATCAGACCGCTGACGTCCATGCCCTGTTCCGAGATTCCGCCGGTAAGATGCCGCACGTTCAGGAACTGTTTTGCGGTCATTGCAATTTCCTCGGGCGTGGTATCGTTTACGAGAGGATCTGAGGATTTCACGGGCATTGTTTCCGCAACGTCGATGATCGCAACCGACTTGTCGGGGAACTGGACCTTCTGCCCCTGTTTGGTGGTCTGGAGCACCGGCAGCCGCGTGCCCGCATACAGTGAGACCTTGTGGTCACCGGTCCTGTCCAGGATCAGAGCCTCGGCCTTCGGCGTCGTAATGACAATCCACTGACGATTCGCCTTCAGGTAGGATCGGCCTTTGTCCTTTGGGATGTGGACAGCTTCCTGCTGGATCCAGCCTTCCCGGTTTTCCTGGCTCGGTATTGTCACCCGGTATCGATTGTCCTGTTTTTCAAGGATCAGCACCTCATCGCCCATAAGCACCTGCGTCTCGAGCCTGGATCTCGATACCGGCCCTTCGTGCACATTTGCGAGCGGCGCAGACACGATCCCCAGCTCACCGTTTGCAGGCTCCTGACCAAAACAAACGACGGGGAGGAGAACAGTAAATAACCAGGGCAGTATTATGGAGATGTATTTTTTCATCAGATCGATTCAGGACTGCGAGAGGGCATGCTGTGCTTAGATGCAATTCGATGCGAAAAAAATTGGTGCCGAAGGGGGGACTCGAACCCCCATGGGTTGCCCCACACGCCCCTCAAACGTGCGTGTCTACCAGTTCCACCACTTCGGCACTTGTTGAACGCTTTTGACGCAAAGTTCGCAAAGAACACAGAGAAGGCCGAAATCAAGCATTTTATAATATCGCTGCAACCTCTGTCTGCTCTGTAGAGGATTGTTATTGTTTCATCGCCGGCTGCGACGCCGTGATGGAGGTGAGCCAGTCTGCATGACGGCCGTCACGGCCGTGGACGACATCAAAGAACGCTGACTGCAGCGCCTTCGTAACCGGTCCCGGCCTGCCTTCACCGATGCTGCGATTGTCCACTTCACGGATCGGCGTGATCTCTGCCGCAGTGCCGGTGAAGAAGGCCTCGTCAGCGACATAGAGCTCGTCCCGCGTGAACCGCTCTTCCACGAGACGCATCCCGCGTTCGGCAGCGAGCTGCATGATCGTGTCACGGGTGATGCCTTCCAGAATGGACGTGAGCGGAGGCGTCTTGATCACACCTTTCCGCACCATGAATACGTTCTCACCGCTTCCCTCGGCAACGTAGCCGTCAGTGTCGAGCAGTATCGCTTCGTCGTAGTTGTCACTGAGCGCTTCGCGCTTGGCAAGCAGAGAATTCGCATAGTTCGCCGTGGTCTTGGAACGCACCATGGTCGCGTTCACATTGGGCCTGCAAAAGGACGAGATCTTGACACGGATGCCGTTCTTAAGCCCCTCTTCGCCAAGATAGCTGCCCCATGGCCAGACCGCGATCGAGACCTGGACCGGGTTATCCTTGGGCAGAATGCCCATGGCGCCGTAGCCCAGGTACACTAGTGGCCTGATGTAGCACGCCTCAATCTTGTTTATACGGATCGTTTCGAGGATCGCCTCGGCCACGTCCCCGCGGGTAAAAGAAATATCCATTTGACAGATATGGGCCGAGTCGAAGAGGCGGTCGACGTGCTCCTGCAACTTGAACACTGCCGAACCCGAATCGGTTTTATAACAGCGGATGCCCTCGAACACACCGGTCCCGTAATGGAGCGTGTGTGTAAGGACATGCACCTTCGCGTCGTCCCACTTCACGAACGTTCCATTCATCCATATCTTTTCTGTTGCCTCTAGCATAGGCGACATTTATAACAGCCTGATGGAAAATTGTCAATGATTTTTTTCCTTGTTTCAACGCATTCGGACATCTGCACTAATTAAACGGTAGTCTGATATTACCTCTTCTTTTCGTTTGACAGTGCTCCTGACCGGAGCTAAACTTACACTAAAATAAGCCCGAGGAGGTCCTATGCAGATCAAGACTATTTTATTCCCAACTGACTTCTCGAACGGGGCCCGTGCGGCCATGGACCATGCGAGCTCGCTTGCAAAGGATTACCAGGCAAAGCTCATCCTGCTCTATGTGATTCAGGATATCAGCATTGCGGAGTGGTATATCCCTTCGTCGCTCTCCGTGGGCGATCTGCTGGAGGATATGCAGAAGAGTGCGTGGCAGGAGATGGACAAATGGTTTGCAGAGGTCTCTCAACAGGTGAAGGACGTGGAGAAGGCGGTCGTACGCGGTGTGCCGTTCGTCGAGATCATCCGGACGGCAAAGGACAGGAGCGCTGATCTTATCGTCATCGGCACCCACGGCAGGACGGGCATAGACCATATGCTCTTCGGCAGCACCGCGGAGAAGGTCGTGCGTAAATCCTCCTGCCCCGTTCTTACCGTGCGGATTGCGGGCAAAGAGTTCAAAATGCCATGACGGACACCGGCCCCGACATGAAATAACAAATCCCGAAACAATCTCCAATAACCGAAACGTTCGAAGGTTGGTCTATTTCAATAGGCGGTTTATTTGAGATTCGATACTTGGGATTTAAAAGGCAGGCATGCGCCTGCCTTTTTCATTTACTGTCCCAAAAGCGTGGTGAATGTGTCGTGGTGGCCCTCTTCCTGCGAAAGGATTTCCTCAAAGAGGAGCCGCGTAGTCTCATCCCCTTCGGTAGCCGCCAGCTTGATGATGTCCTTGTACAGAGTGATTGCCTCTTCCTCGGCCTTTACATCGGCCTTCAGCATTTGCTCGGCGGTGCCGCCCACTGCAATGGGGTTTGGCTTGATGGTGGGATTGACATCAAAATAAAACAATCTCTCTGCGATCTTTTCCGCATGCTTCATCTCCTCCACTGAGATGTCCTCGAACACATCCATGAGGGAAGAAGAGTTCAATCCTTTCACCATGATGTGGTGCCACATGTACTGGACGATGGCCTGGAGCTCTCCCGCTATTGCCTGGTTCATCATTTCCGTCAGCTTTGGACTCGCTTTCTGTACCATGCTTGTGCCTCCTTCGAAAGTGATAGTGATTATAGCAGCGCGTGCCTTTGTCAAGCACTGCTGTTAATATAGCACAGAACCAGGAGGTTTGCAGACTGGCCCACGCAAATTTCAAAATTCCAGTTGTCTTCTCTGCGTTCTTGAAATATAATGTCGCGGATATTCAATCCTTGTATGGGAGTCAAATGAGCATGGGGAATAATCTTGTTTATAAAATTCTGGAGTCCCACCTGGTCACGGGTAAACTTGAGCCGGGGACTGAAATCGCGATCAGGATCGATCAGACGCTGACGCAGGACGCAACCGGCACCATGACCTATCTGCAGTTCGAGGCCATGGACGTACCGCGGGTCAAGACAGAGCTTTCGGCGAGCTACGTGGACCACAACACGCTTCAGGACGGGTTCGAGAACGCCGACGACCACCGGTATCTGCAGACCGTCGCATCCAAATACGGAATCTACTACTCGAAAGCAGGGAATGGAATTTGCCATCAGGTGCATCTCGAGCGTTTTGGAAGGCCCGGCAGGACGCTGCTCGGGTCTGATTCTCATACACCCACCGGCGGCGGCATCGGCATGATCGCCATCGGCGCAGGCGGACTCGATGTAGCGGTGGCCATGGGCGGCGGACCATTCTACCTCACCTGCCCCAAGGTGGTGAAGGTCGGCCTTTCTGGAAAGCTCCGGCCCTGGGTCTCGGCCAAGGACGTCATCCTCACGGTCCTCAAAGTGCTCACGACCAAGGGCAACGTCGGCACCGTGATAGAATACGGCGGCGACGGTATCA
Source organism: Nitrospirota bacterium (assembly GCA_049793155.1). GTDB lineage: Bacteria > Nitrospirota > UBA9217 > UBA9217 > UBA9217 > JALNZF01. The sequence goes on along the minus strand of JBARBN010000009.1, from coordinate 57,511 downwards.
AAACGCTTTCCGTGCCCGAACGCGCGACCATCACAAACATGGGCGCTGAACTCGGCGTGACCACATCAGTCTTTCCGAGCGATGACATCACCCGGTCATTTCTCAAGGCGCAAAGAAGAGAATCTGATTGGTCAGCACTGACGGCTGATACTGATGCGGACTATAATAAAGTGATCGACCTTGACCTGGGCTCCATCGAGCCGATGATGGCAAAGCCGCACTCCCCCGATAATATCGATACGGTGAAGGAATTAGCAGGAACGAAAGTAGACCAGGTTATGGTCGGCTCATGCACGAACTCTTCATATCGTGACCTGATGATCGTGGCGTCGATGTTGAAGGGAAGACGGGTCTTTCCCGATGTAAGCTTTGGCGTAGCGCCTGGCTCTCGCCAGGTGCTCGAGATGATTGCCAGGAACGGGGCAATGGCGGATATCGTCTCCGCGGGAGCAAGGGTCCTCGAATCGACCTGCGGTTTCTGCATCGGAAGCGGTCAGGCACCGAAGACCGACGCAGTCTCGGTGCGTACAAGCAACCGAAACTTTGAAGGCCGCTCGGGCACCAAGAGCGCAAAGGTCTACCTCGCAAGCCCCGAGTCCGCAGTTGCGGCCGCGCTCACCGGCGGAATCATGGATCCCCGCGATCTCAGCATCCCCTATCCCGAGATCTCCATGCCCGAGCAATTCTGGATTGACGACTCGATGATCCTTCCTCCGGCCAAAGACCCGCTGTCGGTGACGGTCTACCGGGGTCCGAACATCGGTGATCCGCCCGCAGCGGAACCGCTTTCTGACTTCATCCGGGGTGTGGTGGCGATCAAGGTCGGCGACAAGATCACCACGGACCACATCATGCCCGCGGGGTCGAGACTAAAGTATCGCTCGAATATTCCGAAGTACGCGGAATTCGTGTTCGAGGGTGTTGATGCGTCCTTTGCGAAAAAAGCGCTCGAGAACAAAAAGGCCGGGAAACACAATATTGTGATCGCAGGTGCAAGCTACGGTCAGGGTTCGAGCCGTGAACATGCGGCTATCTGTCCCATGTACCTTGGTGTCAAGGCGGTGATCGCAAAATCGTTTGAGCGCATCCATGCTGCGAACCTCATTAACTTTGGCATCCTGCCGCTTACCTTCACGAACGATGCGGACTATGATGTTATCGCAGCAAATGATACGATCGAGATCGGCACGATCAAAGCCGCGCTCGAGGCGGGAACAGACCTGATGCTCAAAGACACGACGAGGGGCAGGAGCGTTCCACTGAAATGCGCATTGAGCGTGAGACAGCGTGACATTCTTCTGGCAGGCGGGATGCTGAACTACACAAGAACTCAGACGAAATAAGACGAATGATGCGCGGCTCGCCTGACAAAGAGAAGCTGCATCGTGCTCTCCAGGCCTCCGCTTATCCGGATGCCGCGCATATAATTTTCGCGTTCGGCCGGCAGCCGGAACGCGAATAGTACTTCTATTAAAATTAGTATGATCAAATTCGCCGGCGGATCGCAAGTTCATAGGTCAAAACTAAGCGTGTTAATGGGGTAACCCTCGACGATACAATCTTGGGTTTTCATGTGGGGGAGCGTGAGAGATGTACGGCGAACACGGCAAGTACATGCAGGCAGAATAGCTGTTAAAAAGACCTGTAAATCACAGGGAAAAAGCGCGATTCGCAAACAACCCGTGTTTAGTGAATAACAGGTACGGACGAGTAAGATCTTTAAAGACTTTTCCTTATGTCCCTGCCTCGCCCATGAGCAGGATCGGCATGCGCACACGCTCCGGCTCATCGAGTAAAATAGCCGCGGCCTTGGTCAGTTCGGACGGTGTCTTTCCGCCTGCCGGCAGCATGATCAAAGACACTGAGTATTCTTCAGCTGCCTTCAGTATTTCCTCGTCCGGATAGCCGGATTTGATCGCCTCTGAAACCTCGATACCCTCTTTGGTCAATGCGCTTTTGATCTTCTTTAGCGTCGCGGTTGTCGACTTCCTCACCTGCTCAAGCTCCGCTTTTTCTCCAGCGCTGTAGAGATGAACAGGAACAATGCCAAGGAGCAATACCTTCGAAATCGTGGCCTTTGTCTCTTCAATAATGTTCTCTTTGTTGGCCAGCGGCATGTCAGAGCTGCCTATGGGGACCAGGATGGTTCCGGGCATGACGTATACCGGGCAGGAGGCCTTCTTAACGATCGACCTATAGCGCGGCGAGGTCAGGATCAGTCCTGCATGCTCGGCTGCTGAAACACGCAAAGCTTCCTCTGCGGGATCTCCCTCCACAGAAATAATCTTTACACTCACATCCTGACCGGCATCCCTTATAATTTTCTCGGCATCTTGCAGGTGCCTCTTTGCCTCTGTACGGGCAATTTCCTCTGCCTTGGGACTGGCGTCGTAGTCAATGAACAAGTTGTTCTGGAATACATGCAGGACTATGACCTCTCCACCCTTTTCCTTTGCCTTCTTTATCCCATAGCGAAGGGCGGTTTTGGACTGAATTGTGCCATCAAATATCGTAAGGATCTTCATAAGCAACCTCATTTCTGCCAACCAGACTGCTACAGTATGTTCAACATGCACTATTGGTGCATCATATAGATGCATTAATAACCTGTTATTTTATTAGCAATTATTTGCATCTCAATTAAGCATATCCTTATAAGAGCACATATAAATTGCACCACTTCAATAATATTACTTAAACATACAATGAATTCAATATATTAAAATCAGGCATGCCCATTGCTATATATTACATCAAACAAGAGAAGCAATGTTTAAAATTCAGATGCCTGGGAGGCTCCTATGAAAAAGTTTATCGCGATGCTCGAAGACCTTTGGGTTGCTATTACATTCGCAGAAGCAGGCGTTTATGAACCTGTTGCCGTGCAGGATTTGCAACCACATTGTCAAGATACAGTCAATATCCAAGCATCTTAATTTTTTTATCTCGAGGAGGCAATATGCATATCGAGACACTTGCAATTAACCTCAGAAACATCCTTATCTTTCAGCTATTGGCTGCTCTGGCTATTGCTGCTGAAGCACCCATTATCCATCGGGAGCTGCTCAGAATCTGGAAGTGGTTCAAGACCCCGTTGCTTCAATTAAAATCACCCAAAACCAACCACAAGTCTCATAAATTCTGGGAGATCGACATGACCAAGTTCGAACCCTAAACCTGATCAAGTTCTCTTCAGTTTAAATGCGAAACGTGATAGAGAATATACACAAGAAGGGCAACTGGTCCAAAACTTATGACATTCGACGCAAGCACCCTCATAACCTTCCCGTAAAGATCTATCCTCCCGATAATGCTTGGCACGATCAGCGATCCCATGAACAACATCTGAAAGATCATAAAAAAATTCGATTGTATATATGCGTGTTCAAATTCCATGGTAGTTCTCCCGGTGAAAACACCTCATTCTAGCTGGTATTTCGCAAGGCTACATCGTCTTCGTGGAAACTGCGGCAACGTGCAGCTTTGCCGCTTCGCTCGCGAGTTCGGATTCAGCCACAGCCCTCTGATATTTGTTGATGATCTTCGTGAACTTTGGCGGGCAGAGCAGAACATCCACTTTCTCTGACTTTGCAAAACCGATAACTTCCTCGGTCGGATTTCCTTCAGTGCTGAATAAGCTCGCCTTCACACCTTTGCCCTTCTCGCGGATGATCGCCTTCGCCTCATTAATAAACTGTTCCGATTCAGCCTTTGCCATACCCCGCGCATAAACGGTAGCATCGTAATCTATGAACATACCGCTGTTGAACACATGCAGAGCCACTACCTCACCACCCTTCTCCCGAACTTTGTCCAAACCATACACCAGAGCTTCTTTAGCCTGCAATGTTCCGTCATAGGCGACCATGATCTTCATTTTTCCTACCTCCTTATAGATTTCCATAATTTTCTTCTCGCTTCTGATATAACTACATTGCACGCGGCGTGCCAGATGTTTACATGTTATTTTTCAATATGTTAGAAGATGAAGTGCAGTTTTTTTACTGCAGAAGGGGGCGCAAGATATTACTGCACATGCTGGGGCAGCGGTGACGGGGGAAAACCCGCGAGGTTCTATGGGGCATTCAATTATTTAATGGGAGAGACAGAAGGCATGTCAATACCAAGCAATCTGATCTTCTGCTGAAGATTCTGCCGGTGGACATTAAGCATTCGCGCCGCCTCGGAGATATTACCGCCTGATTCAATCAGAGCGGCGATAATGAGGCTTTTTTCGAACTGGCCCTTCGCGTCCTTGAGCGGCATGATCGGGATCTTCTGCGCATCCTGGCTGAGCTGCTTACCCTCAAGAATGTACTTCGGCAGATCGTCTTTTTGCACTACCGGCCCAGCCGTGAAAGCGATAGCATACTCTATCGAGTTCTCAAGCTCCCGGACATTACCCGGAAAATGGTAATTCAGAAGCGCCTGCATGGCGTCCTTGTCGATACCGGCGATATTCTTTTCCGGCGCCTTGTTCTTATGTTTGTCGATAAAATGATTAACGAGAAGGGGAATATCGTCCTTCCTCCGGCGAAGAGGTGGCATTTCAATGGGGATCACATTCAGCCGGTAGAAAAGGTCCTCTCGGAAGTTCTTTTCAACAATGGCCTTCTTCAGATCTTTGTTTGTAGCTGCAATGACGCGCACATTCACCGTTCGCGGTTTAACATCGCCGATGCGTGCAAACTCCCCTTCCTGCAGGACTCGCAACAGTTTTACCTGGAGCGGCGGTGAAAGCTCACCGATCTCGTCAAGGAACAGGGTCCCCTTGTCGGCTTCTTCCACAAGCCCCCGCTTGTCCGCAATCGCGCTGGTGAACGCCCCCCTCACATGACCGAAGAGCTCGGACTCGATAAGCCCGTCGGGAATAGCTCCGCAATTCACTATCACGAACTTTCGGAGGGCCCGCACGCTGTTCGAGTGAATCGCCCTTGCCACCAGTTCCTTGCCCGTGCCGCTCTCGCCGGTCACGAGTATATTGCTCTCGCTCGATGCCGCATGGCGCATCACTCGGAATGTCTCGCGGATCTCCGGACTGTTGCCAATGATGTTCTGGAACGAATATCGCGTCTCGATCTGCGTACGAAGAACGACATTCTCCATCTCAAGCCGTTTCTTTTCCAGAGCCCTCCGGATCGGGATCCGCACTTCATCCGGCGTAAACGGTTTGGGGATGTAGTCATATATCCCCTTTTTTACTGCATCAACGGCCGACTGGATCGTGCCGAACGCTGTAATAATGATAAATATGCTGTCGGTCTCGATCTCCCGGACCTTTTCGTAGAACTGAAACCCGTCCATAATCGGCATCTTTAGGTCAGATACAATGAGGTCAAAAGAGCTCTTTCGTACCATATCGACAGCCTCGACACTGCTCGTCGTCGCTGCAACATCAATCCCTTCCATCTCAAGGATAGCCTTCATTGCCTCACAGATACTTGATTCGTCGTCAACGACGAGTGCTCTGATCTTATCCATGGATCGGCACCTTCACGGTAAATGTTGTCCCCTGTCCCATGACGCTCTCGACCTCGATATCTCCCGAGTGTTTTTTAATGATACCATAACTCACGGCCAGGCCGAGTCCCGTCCCTTTCGTCGCACCCTTGGTCGTAAAAAAGGGGTCGAAGATCTTGCTCAAATGCTCCGGAGCTATCCCCGAGCCTGTGTCGTGGAATATAATCGAGACAAACTTATCCACGACCCTGGTGGACACTTCGATCTTTCCCGGTGGAGTAATTGCATGGATAGCGTTCAAGGCAAGATTCAGAACAACCTGGCCGATTTGGGCCGGGTCGACATATACGTCCGGGAGATTTTCAGCAAGGTTCAGCGAGAGCTCGATCCCCTTAAAAGCTTCCTGCGCAACAAGTGAGTCCATGATCTCTTCCACCGGCCGATTGATATTGATCTTTTCGGGGTTGATATTCGCATCTCTCCCAAAATTGAGGAGCTGTCTGACAATGTTCCTCGCCCGCTCCGTCTCACGAACCATGATTCTAAGCTTGTCGCACCACGGATTATCTCTTGAACATTCTTCGAGGATAAGATGCGAAAATGTCAGTACTGAGGTAAGGGGATTATTGATCTCATGGGCGATGCCGGCGGCAAGCCTTCCGACCGATGCAAGCTTTTCAGCCTCAACAAGTTGCGCCTGCTTCTCACGCAGCTTTTCGATAGTGTGTTCGAGTGACCATAGGGCGTCTTTCAGTTTCTCCTCCATCAGGTTGAACGAGGCCTCAAGTGATGACAGCTCGTTCTTTCCCTTGACATTTACGCTTTCCGAAAAATCACCCTGGGCGATCTTCTTGGTTATCTTTTCGATCGCGCGGATCGGCGTTGTAATGCTGGTCGCGAGCCTGATGTTGATGATGGTCCCCACGATGATAATCACGACCAGCGCGATAACGAGCAGCGTGATTGCCCTCGCGATCGTTGCGTCAATATTTAAACGTTCGTGCTTTGAGAGGTTCTGTGTAAAAGATTGTATCGACCGTGCCGCCATGCGAATCCTCTCGATCGTATCTTTTTCGGCATCATAGAGCAGATACAACTTGGTTACGAGGGCCTGGTAATCCTGAATATCGGGATGGGAAAGCAAGGACGAGGATTCGAAGGACCGCCTGAAATCCGCATAAGAATCCCGATTTTTATAGAGCATGACATTCTTCTCATACCGCCTGAGGACGAGAAATAGCTCGAGTTCTCGGTTGACGAGCGTTCGCTCCGCTTTCCTCCCTTTGGCTCGTGCTTGTTCCTCCAGTTCTTTCTGCTCGGCAAACTTCCCCGCTACATCGAAGATCAGGTGCTCGTAATCAGCAATGGATTGCTTCATCATGGCAGCATTGCGGCTGTCAATCTCCGCGGCGATCTCAGCCTTCACCGTATCAATGTTGTTTTTAAAGATACCGAGATATTTCAGCAACTCCTCGAAGCTTTCCTGATCTTTAAACAGGAGAAAGTTTTTTTCATACCGGCGGACTTCAAGGATGGTATTCGTGATGTCGTCCGCCCTCTCAACAAGGAGTAGTCTGGTACTGATCGTCCGAAGCTCCCGGTAAGCAAAAAAGCCGAAGATAACCGTGAAAAGAATATAGAGGCCGAAAACAAGAAAAAATTTGTCCCGAATCTTCATAGTTCGCCATTATAGCGTAATCCCTTTCAAAAGAAAAGAGGTGCTCGATGATACTATCGGACCCTTGCTGGCTGCTTAGTGATTAGGACCAACAAGGCTCCTTCACGACGTACACGCAGCAGGGGGTGTGGCTGACGACGCTCGCAGCCACGCTCCCGATGTGAAATCGTTGTGTGGCGTTCCGGCCCCTGCTCCCGATAATGATAAGATCCACCTTTTCCTTCTCGGCAAAGGCAACGATCTCCTGTGCAGGCGACGGAGCTGTAGCGAGAACCGTGTTCACGTGATCAACGCCACGTGATTTGATGAGCTCCGCTGCTTTCGCCAGGAGTTCTTCCCCGCGCTTTTTCATGCTTTCAAGGAGCCGGTCCCGCTCGGAAGCGGATAGCTCGAGTTCGATGTCCGCGACCGAGGGAATGACCGTCATAATATACACTTGGGCATTCTTTGTCTTGGCATAGTGGGATGCGACCTTAATGCCTTCTAATGAGTACCTGGATCCGTCAACCGGCACCAATACTTTCATGTATCCTCCTATACCTCTTTTTTTACTTTGGCTTTTTTCATAGTAAGACCGATTCCATCAAACATGTAGAAGATAGCAAATCCCCACCACATGGTGTATATCACATAAAACACAAGGAGCCCTGTCATGATACCAGCCTTGTCCGCGACCTGCTGCGCCTCGATCTTGTAATAATTATAGGCTGGCTCAACGGCCTTCTTCATCACGTCGGAGACGATCTTCGAATCCTCGATCTTACCCTCCTTCTTGAGCTCCTTGTCCATGAGCTTGAGCACGTTCCACCAGGAGGTCATAGCCGCCTTCTCGTCAACGCCATAGCGATCGGCGACCTTCTTCCCGTCGTTCTTATACATATCGTCCGCGTCCTGGAGGACCTTTGACATAAGGGCGCCGAGGTTTCCGTTTATCTGGAGCGCGGGGCCATTGTTTTTCACCACGGCCCCGGCTGCGGTCAACATTTTCATGGTATCTTCATTCTGTTCAGGCTTTTCAAGCTTTACCGTAACAGCAAAGTTCGTGTTCGTGAACTTCTCGTTGCTCTTGGCGACCTTGGGGATAAAATATGACGATCCCTTCGAGAGCTTGTTGAACATGTCATCGGCATACGTGAGTCCGTTCATCCCATTCCCGAAGACGGGTGAGAAGATGAGTGCAAGCGCGCCGACGAACGTTATTGCAAGAAAAGCTCCCACGGAAAACATTTTTTTATTCTTAACAATCATGGCTATCCCTCCTCCCTGAGTGTTTTAATGTTTCCAAAAAACTTGCTGAATATCCATAGTCCGAAGGCGGCGACCACAATCCAGAAAACGTAGTTACCGACTGTTTCAATGGCATTGATCGTGCCTTTGGACATGTTTATCATCTCGAGCTCCACCATCTTTTTAGGGAGAGTTGCCGCCCTATTGATGAACCCGGCTATGATGGACAATGCATAGAACCCGCGGATCTGGACGCCTTTCACCACCTTGGTCGTGAGCGCACCGACCTGGATGCCGATAAGCGAGCCGATAAGCATACCCATAGCCAAAGTGTAGAACACGTACCCGTAAATGGCGTACTGAGCAATTGAGGCGAGCCCCGCTGTGAAGATGATCTGCAGAATGTCCGTGCCCACCGTTGTAGCCGTGGACACACCAAAGGTGTAGACGAACATGGGGAAGGTGATGAACCCGCCGCCCACTCCCATGATGGCCGCCAAGATGCCGACGATCATTCCGCCCATCGCAATGAACACGCCGGAGATCTTTTTTCCGCCTTCGATGTAGTCCTCGTCGAACGTGATCATCGGCGGTATCTGGATCTTCTGGAGTTTCAGCGCTAATCCCGTGGTGCCTGTGGGCCCGCCGTGGGCATCACCGCCGCTCGTACCTTTGCGTGACCTCCAAAAGTCCATCATGGCATACAGTCCGAGGAAGCCGAGAAGAATCGCATAGACCAGGCTGATGAACGCCTCGGACAGGAGCGGGTCCTTGTCATAGAGAAGCCTGTTGATCCAGCCGCCGATGAATGTTCCGCCACCCGAACCGACAAGGAACGCCAGTGCCAGCTTCGTTGAAACGTTTCCGAGTTTCTTGTGGACCGTTGTACCCATGATGGCCTTGGCGAAGATATGGAACACGTCCGTGCCAACTGCCAGGATGCCCTTGACTCCCGCCGCCATAAGCGCCGGAGTGATGATGAAGCCGCCACCTGCGCCTATACAGCCGGTAATGAGCCCCGCAGCAAGGCCAATGGCTATCGAGGCGACAAAAATGGTCGTTGAATAGAACGCCGGCGCATATGCCGTCTTCCCTCCCAGCATGCTTCCTGCACCTGCCCACGATACGATCACGATCGGCATAAGCAGCAACAACAGTATCCACATCTTCTTTCGGTTATGGATGATGCTCATGGAGACTTCATAGTCCCATTTGGCGTGCGCTACGGACGCCGCCTTGAAAAATTCGTAGGTGTTTCTCAAGACTCCCATGTCAAACCCTCCTTTGTATATTATGTGACCAGTTACGAGGTAATCTGTATCATTTCAGTCTGTATCTTGTACTTTCTGCCGCATCCCATCATACGGGAATAGGCGATCGGGCTCCCATCGGCAGCAACAAGAAGCCGGTGGAGCAGGAGCACCGGCGTGCCAACGCCGGTTTTAAGAATTGAAGCGGCGTCGTCGGTCATTTCGGTGATCTCGATCATCTGAATTACCTTGAAGATTTTTTTTGTTGACTTCTGCTGCACCATTTCATAAAAAGGCGTCTGACAGACATCAGCCTCTTCTATTTCAGGAACGGTCTCGAGCGGAATGAACAACTCCTCAAGGTATGCAGGCTCGCTGTTCACGACTCTCTTGCAGAGAATATAGTAGATGTCGCCTTCGGCCTTCAAATAAGTTTTCACATCCTCAGGCGGCGCCTTGATCCCTTTCACCAGAAGCTCCTTTCGTGCGCTCACCCCCTCTCCGAACATATCCTCGGACAATCTTGTTTTCATGGTTATGCCAAGGTCTGGAATTGAATGCTTGACAAAGGTGCCTTTGCCCTGCAGCTTTTTGAGATATCCGATCCGAACCAGATCAGCAATGGCCATCCGGATCGTTGCTTTGCTCACATCATATGTTTTGCAAAGCTCGTCTTCAGTAGGGATCTGCGATCCCACAGGCCAATCGCGAGTCTCAATCTTTTCTTTGATGATAGAGAACATCTGAACATAGAGCTTTTGCTGGCTTTCTCTATCTACCGTTTTGTTAGTCAACATAAGTTTATTTCTTCAGGTCGTTATAATGAGTTTAAGTGATTAAAAAAATTCGGGGTTTTCTATTTGAGGAAATCCCGAATGATCCAAATGTTTTCTTTATCTAAGATTCATGTGCAACGTTAGAATGTCAGCACAGATTATTTCCTAACAGAAACAAGCTCCGCTATTTTCTCATCCTGAGGCATCTCATTTCCAGCAATCCTGTTCGCTTCGTCAAATTCTCCTGCCTCTGCAAAGGTGATTGCTACCATGACATCCTCTATCATTTTTATGAGTTTTTCCATATAGCCCCTCCTAAATACATATCACCAATATTACAAAAGACATGCCATATCACAACTAATTGATATTAATTATTATTTAATTTAAGTCGATGCTGTGGTGCAATTAAAAGTTGCTGTGGTTAATCTAATTGTGGGGTTTTTAAGGAGAGTTAGTGCACATTTTTGTTGCACTAAATTTCATTATGTTGCGATTTTATATTGTTTTATTTTTCTCTGGAGTTGTTGGCGGTATATACCGAGGGCGGTTGCGGCGCGGGAAATGTTTCCATGTTCCTCCAGAAGCGCTGAAACGATTGTCTCTTTTTCTGTTGCCACAACGGCATCTCGAAGCCGCTGTACTGTGGACCTCGGTTTAGCGGGAGTTACCTGGATGAGGTCGGGGGGAAGATCGGCCGGCAGAATGTCAGACGTGTTAGAAAAGGATATCGCACGTTCAATGATGTTCTCGAGTTCGCGCACATTGCCTGGATAGGTGTGGCCCATGAGGATATTCAGTGCATCGCTGGAAATACCCTTTATCAAGATGTCTTTCCGCTTTACCGCATGTTCGTTAATAAAATGTCTCGCGAGAAGCGGCACGTCCTCCAGCCGGTCACGGAGCGGGGGTAAATGAATATTGATAACGTTCAGCCGGTAAAAGAGGTCTTCCCGGAAGGTGCCGCGCTGGCAAGCCGTCTTGAGGTCAATATTCGTGGCGGTTATGTAACGCAGATCCACTTTCATTTGCCGCATTCCGCCTATCCGCATGATCTCTCCTTCCTGGAGAACCCGCAGGATCTTTGTCTGGAACAACAGCGAAACATCGCCGATCTCGTCGAAAAAGACCGTTCCACCGTCGGCCTGTTCAAGGAGGCCTTTCTTCATGTATTGTGCACCGGTAAACGAGCCCTTTTCAAATCCGAAAAGCTCCGACTCAAGAAGCGTGTCCGGTATCGCGCTGCAGTTTATGGTCATGAACGATTTTTCGCTCCGCGGGCTCCAGCGATGGATCGCGCGGGCGATAAGCTCCTTACCCGACCCACTCTCGCCAGTGATTAGCACGTTGCTCTCACTCGCCGCGGCCTTTTTGATGAGACCGAATACTTCCTGCATGGGCTTGCTCATCCCCATGATCTCGTCGAATCCAAACTTATGGTTCAGAATCTGCTTTTTGTGTTTCTCTATGACTTGACTGAGGGTTTCCGCGGTTATCGGTTTCCCCAGATAATCGCTTGCCCCCAGCTTCATAGCCTCCACTGCCCTCTTCAGGTCTGGATGAGAGAAAGCGATCACAGGCATGCTCTGTCGCACTTCCAAAAGCCGCTGCTGCCAGTTTTCCGTATCGAGATCCAGTAGGGCTATATCATATCCTTCAGTACCGACCGGAATTGTCCCCGACGTTTCATTCGCCTTGTTCGGATTCCGCAAATCAGCGGTAAACCCGGTAACCTTGAACAAGGCCGCAATGTTCTTCGATTCATCAGATATGATCAGGATATTGAGCATAGGTTTGGAAACACCTGAAATGAGCGGTAACTGATAGTAGAGAGACGTTTCTTTCTGTGACACGAATCTTCTCTCACGTACCTGTGATCTTAAAACGAGCGACAAACCCAATCGAATAATCTTATACTTTCATTTAGAAACCTTCATTGTCGAAGACATTTTCAAAGTCCGCGTTCCTGTTGCGGATAATATTACTTCGCCTTCACTACCAGCACCGCGCAGGATGACAGCACGATCACCCGCTCTGCCACACTGCCCATGAGGAGTTTTTCCAGGCCGGTCCGGCCATGGCTGCCCAGAACGATGAGATCCGCGTTCCTGTCCCTGGCGATTTCTATGATAGCGTCGGCGGACCTGCCGCTCATGACAAAGGCCTTTACCGCTACACCTTCTTTCAGAGCCGCTTCTTTAACCGCCTTGACGTTCTTCTCTGCCTCGTGCATCTCTTTATCAGAGATGAGCTCCTTGCTGGTCATGGTAAGGTCGATGTCCGTGGGGGTCATGAGCTCTGATGGTACCACACTGATGGCCGTCAGCTCGCTCTTGTTCTGTTTCGCAAGCCCAATGGCCTCGGATGCAGCAGCAAGAGAGTATTTGGATCCGTCCGTCGCAACCACGATGCTCTTGAACTCTACCCGCGCCGCCTCTGGCACGACCAGCACGTTGCATGGCGCGAGGCCGATTACGCGCGAAGTAACACTTCCCATCATAAGCCGCTTTAACCCCGAACGGCCGCGCCTGCCCATGATAATCATCGATATATTGTTCTTGGCTGCTTCATCGACAATATAACGATAGGAATCCTCGCCTGCACGAATGATAATGTCGCACTCGACGCCGTCTTTCTTAGCCCGCTTTTGGATCGACTCAAGGTGTTCCCGTGCAGACTTTTCCGCTTTTTCCGTGATCTGGGGTGCGATGGTCTCCAGCTCAGGATTCGTTTCGATCACGGATATTGCCGCAAACCTGTTCGAGCATAGCCTGGCAAGCCTGATCGACCCGACTATGGCCCCTTCACTGAACTCAGACCCGTCTGTTGCGAGAAGCAACGTTTCAACCCGTATTGTTGGACAGATTTCAGGCATGTGCGTAATCTCCTTCCATAAATCACTTGATATGATCAGAAATGCCCTCTGTAAATCGGAAAAATACAGCCCAGTGCAGATGCGTCGACGTGTTGCGCCATGCAACAAACTTGAGCAATCATAATATCTCTTGTGCCGGATGTCAACTGATGAAATGTTTTTTTTACGGAACATGGAACTCTTTATTGAAGCGGGCGATGGGTTGTGCGGGGCTGAGATTGGGGTGTTGATAATGGTGGTCCCAACGGGAATCGAACCCGTGTCTCCGGCGTGAGAGGCCAGCGTCCTAGGCCGCTAGACGATGGGACCTGCTTGATGTGTCGTCAGATTAAAGATTTGAAATTGCAAAATGATTGGAGCAGACTGGTTTGTATAACTTCCAATTTGCATTTGCCAATCTTATTTTACAATAGGTCCTTACATGGTTGGGGGAGGAGGATTCGAACCCCCGTAAACAGGTTCAGAGCCTGTCGTCCTACCACTGGACGATCCCCCAGTCAGTCACAGCCCCAGCACTATATCCAAATCACAGGCACCTGTCAAGGGCAAAAACCTGGTTTTCCCTGCGGTTCAAGATCCATTGCGCGCTGGTTTCTATCTCCCTATTCGTAAGATTTCGAGTCATGAAAATTATTTATTCAGGAACACCACAAAAGCACCGCTTCCGCCAAGCGAACGCGGCGCCGGTGAAAACTCCGCAATAAACCCCTTCCCCTTCTTCCTTAGCCATTCGGCAACCGCCCCCTGCAAAACTGGCCCCCCGGGAGAGTTGATGCCTTTGCCCGTGATCACGAGGACCGCCTGCTGCCCCCTGCTGAATGCAGCGGCAATAAATTGTTCAAGCCGCGTCAAGGCCTCCTCCCTGAGAAATCCATGCAGATCAAGCTCCTGACTGATGCGAAGTGTACCGCGCTTTAACTGTCGCATCCTGCTCGTCGGTGACCGCCGTTCCGCATCCTCATTTACCCGCTCGGTAAATGTACTGCTAAAGGTTGAGCCGATCTCCTGCATTGCAGCGAGAAAAAGCTGGTTGTCTTCCGGTGCGTGAACAGCGGTTCTCTCCGGCATCCGTCCGGGAGCAGATTCGTTGTGAGCAGCAGGATCATTGCCGAATTTTTTTGCATCTTCAACTGCGGAAAGAAAAAGCGCAGCATCGTCGTCATCGTTACTGCTTATCGTTTTTCGAAACTGGGCACGTGTCTTTATTTTTGCAGGCTCGGTGTCTGCGGAAACAATTCCCTTCAGGGCTTTGAAGGGTTTGTTCTTGAAATCAGCGTGTGGCTGGTTTGGCGGCTTTTTTTTCTTCATATGCGGGTTACGTAACCAGGCCGCCGGGTCGAATCCATGCACTTTCTTTCCGACGGGCCGTTCATGATAAAGATCGGTCATACATACCGGTCTCCACGTCAATTTCTTTTAGTCCTCTATTGTCAGGGCATTAATGGTTGGGATATCGTTCGCCGATGCTGCGGATTGTCTCGATGCTGGAGAAAAACAATTCAACGATCTCCGGATCGAAGAATGTGCCGGAACAGGCATTTAACTCCTCAAGGATCTTTGTCTCCTCCCATCGCTCTTTATAGGTCCTGGGCGATCCAAGGGCGTCATACACGTCGGCAAGGGCGACGAGCCTGCCAAAAACGGGAATCTCCTCCCCTTTTTTCGGCCGAGCCGTTCCGTCGCTGATCTCGTAGCCCGGAAGCACTTTGCCGTCCGTTATGTTCACATGCCCCGGATATCCCGTCCCGTCCCATTTCTCATGGTGCGTGAGTGCAACGACCGCTGCCATTTCATCGAACTCGGAATATCTATCAGAAAACAGCCGCGCACCCATAATGGTGTGCTGTTTCATTGCCGCGCGCTCAGTATGGTCGAGGCGTGCAGGCTTTTTCAGAATCGCGTCGGATATCGCCACCTTGCCCACATCATGGAGCATGGCCGCCATACGAAAAATATCCCGGTTCTTCTCGATCACGGAATCGGGAACACCCTGCTTCGCGGCCCACACCTCATATAGTGCAACTGCATAGGCCGCGACCCGGTTCACGTGGGGGCCCGTTTCCATGGGGTCGCGCAATTCCGCCATCCTGATGGTCCTGAGGATCAGAGCTCGGGTCATCTGTGCCCGTTCGATGGCCACCGCGGCAATGTTAGCAAAGTGCAGGATCAGGGGCTCGTCCTTTTTCGAGAATGGAACGACCCTACCCCTGGCATCCTTCGCATTGATCAACTGGAGAACACCGATGGTGTCTCCGCGGTTGGTCTTCAGGGGGAATGTCAGCATGGATCTGGTCCGGTACCCCGAGAGGTCGTCATATGACTGGCTGAATGAATAGGGCAGACCCGCGTTGAGCCTGTAGGCATCCGGAATGTTCACGGATTCGCCGGTGTTCGCCACATAGCCGGAGATCGTCTGGTTGTTGATGGGGATAGAAAAGGTTGAGTAGATCAGCTTCCCGCCAGGTGAGAGCTTTTTTTGCAGTGTATCGTTCTGGGTATAACTGAACTTCAACTTGACATCTTCCTTGATATAGATCGAACCTGCGTCAGCCGAAACAAGCCGGCGGGCCACGCGAAGGATCCGTTCAAGAAGCATGTCGACATCCTTCACCTCGGTGAGTTCCACCCCCAGTCTCATGACCATATTGAGCTTCTGCTTTTCGCTCGGCATAATTAATATTATCGATACGGCCCTGTTTTGTCAATCAACGAATATAGCACACTGCTATTTAACAATTGACTCATGTGATCTTTTTTGATATAGTACCCCATTAAATTTCAAAGGGCTGCATCGCCACGTAGGCGGTAACAGCCCTTTTATATGTATGGAAAGGTTGTGCTATGGTGGCTGATTCGAAACTTTTGGTAATAAAAAAGAAGCTCATCAAACAGCGACAGGATCTTCTTACCGAGGCGGAACATACGCTGACAAGCAAGATAAGCTCGGAAAAAGAAAGCTTTCCCGACCCCACGGACCAGGCCGTGGCTGAACTCGACAATAACTTCGTCCTCAGACTCCGGGGGAGAGAACAGAAACTGCTCAAAAAGATCGACGATGCCATTTTGCGGATCGACAGCGGCGTATATGGTGTCTGCGAGTCCTGCGGAGAACAGATCAGCATGAAGCGGCTTGAGGCCAGGCCTGTAACCACCCTGTGCATTGATTGCAAGACCCGCCAGGAAGAAGAAGAGAAGATGCAGGCTGGGTAGGAGTTTCGGCGCGGATCAGTCCCGTTAATATCTTTCCATAAATTCCAATGAAAAAGGGGTTCTCCGATCGTCGGCTGACCCCTTTGTTGCTTTCTGAAAAGTAATTCACGACCTGAACCATTCCGGACCGCTCCACCGCAATCGGGTGCAGTTCACCCTTCATCGACCTGACGCAGTGATATTCTTCGCAATCAGAGACTATTGATTCCGAAACGTGCGGTGGCACTGCACGCAGTTGTCCAGAAGTTCCTTTGTCAGCTTCAGCATGGCCTGCTGGTCGTTCTTACGCGCCACCGCGGAAAGGGTTTCCAGTCTGGCATGAAATTTCTTGTCCAGATCCACGAATTCCTTCACCCGTTCGCCGTTCTTCGGGACCTTCACCATTCCGTGGCGCATGCCCTCGTGGGTTTTTTCCATAGTTCCATGCATGGCCTCCAATGCTTGATGGACCCGCGCCCCGTCTCCAAGCGACACTCCTGACACGACATCACGAAAGACAGCGTCGAGCCTCACCATCTCCTCTATAAGCGGACTGTCGCTCTGTCCCGACGGTGATGCTGAGGTGTCATGCATGTGGTGTTCCTGGCCGGATACAAGCACTGGCAAAACCATCAGGAAAAGGACGACGCTCAAAGAGAACCCTCTTTTAAAAACCCTGTTCTTCATAATACACCTCCATTCCATGCATTCCGAAACGCTTCACCGTGAACGCTGATTGCCAGACCGATCATTGCGCACTGCTAACCCGACGGTTAAGCCGACCCTCGATGCAAAACAGCTGACCGGCTCTTTTGCGAGCACCATCAAAGATGACATCAATGCGAAACCTCTCCCAGCTTCATATCCGTCAGGGTGGTCATGATGGACCCGATCGAGATCATGCTTTTCATGAGAACCGGAATCTTCCGGCTGTCGTCGGTGAGCCAGATAAAGATCTCCCCCTTGTTCATGAAGACACCCTCATAACGGGGAAAGGTCTTGACCTTGATCGTATTGAACTCCCCCGCAGGCGTCTTCACCTTCTCCCTGCCCAGGGTAAAGACCTCGACGGACCAGTTCTTTCCGCTGTCGTTGACTTCGATGGTATGGGTCTTGCCGATCGTAAAGTCCGTCATTGTTCGAAGATAGAAAAGCGACGACAAGGCATCCTGCACCCCGTTTGGAATGGTCATGGTCTGCGGCAGATCGTTATTCACCTTGCTGACGACTGTTCGGCCTGCATGATCGAAGGTCAGTGAGCGGCGTCTCTTTCTCTTCCCATGACTCTCGTTGATACTGAACGAGAGGCTTTGTCTGATCCGGGGGTCAAAGAGGCTCTCTACCCTGTCGTTCACCGGATAGACCGTGTCCACCAAACCCACGGAGTGGGATGTTGCGATAAACCTGAAGACCTTTCTCCCGTCCGGCAGTTTTTCCTCTTTGACCTCCATGACCGCGATCCCCGCCGTGACGATATTCGACCAACTGATCTTATAAGTCAATGTTTCTCCCGGCATGAATGCCTGGATGGGCGGAAAGATAGCGACAGTTGTTGTTCGTTCTTCCACACTGAACGAGAGGGGAGCAAACATCCATTCCAGGGTCACCAGGCAAAGCACCAGTGCATACCCCAACCTGCGACTAGATTGAAACACTTTCTGAATTTTCATCGTTTCCCTTGTTCTCCGGCCAGGTTTTCGAAACGGTCGCAGGTAAAATCAAAAGCAGGCGACTACTAATTGCTCCGTTTCTGCGGGTCAAAGGCTCGCTTCCACTCTTCGACCTTTCTTCAAGTCGTTACTTTCGCGCGGTTCCAGTTGGGACGCCCGAATGACATCATACCGATTTGTCGATACGGGGTCAAGGGGGTTGCCGGACATCGGATACAGTAAAAAAAGAACAGGCCGCATTATTTTCTTCACAACAGGTCGTTTTTTTGATATACAATACAAACAGCGGGTATGTGACCCGCGGAGGGCTCGTTTTCGTGACACAGTGGGGAGAAAAAAGAACTCAGGGGATCCAGCGGTATCACGTTACCTCAAACCGTACCCACTCCCTGGACCTCATTGCCTTCGATCAGCCCATGCGGACAGAACACGTTGTCCGAATCGTGGATGTCAGCGTGATCGGCGTTGGGATTGAATCAAACGAGCGGATCGAGCCCGGCCTGATCTGTTTCAAAGAGCAAATCGGCGGCCAGAAGTATGGCGTTCTCGTCTGGAGCAAGCTGAGCAGCGGCGGGTATCGGGCAGGCATTCAATTCGTGGTCCTTTCTCCCGAAGAAGAAGTTTACATACAGGAACAAGTTAAACAGTCGCCGCCCCATAAATCGCTTCAGGACCCGGATAACATCATCACCTCGCTACTTCAATCGGTCAAAAACAACACGCATAGATAGCAGGTTCCTACCAGGTCACTTTTTTTCTGCCGTGTATTTCAAGCTCGGCATGCGCATGATTGCGCAGATTGGACCTTGAATTCTCCGTCCGCCGCTCGCGGAGAGAGCCCCATTTTTTCTTAATAATAATCCTTGACTTTACGATGCAAACATGCGATTATCTGGTCTAGAAGTTCCGGATGTATTTGTAGGGTAACCGCAAAGTACGTTAGGCTTTGCGGATTTTTTTGGCCTTTTCCGTGAGCTTCAATTCCCAAGAAGGAGGTAGCTCATATGGAAACAGGTACGGTAAAGTGGTTCAATGATTCCAAAGGTTTTGGATTCATTACCCGCGAAAAGGGCGGCGATGTGTTCGTTCATTTCGGAGACATTCAGGACAGCGGCTTTAAGTCGTTGGCTGAAGGCCAGCAAGTGCAGTTCGACGTTGTCGACTCGCCCAAAGGCCCCAAGGCAGCCAATGTTGTAAAGCTTTAAGTCTGCACGTTAACCTATTAGGCAGGTCCTGTTCATTCAGGGCCTGCTTTCTTTTTTTCTTTTCCCGCACCGACCTGTCGCAATACCAGTGAGATCGCTCCAACACCGCATGCCCCTCGGCACAGACCGCAGCCAAAACAAACGTGCGGATCGATGTGTGCGCGGGATGCCCCGCTCCGGGTCACTCTCCCGATCGCGTGAAAGTGACAGCGGGCGTCACAGAGCCCGCACCCTGTGCAGAGCGTTTCGTCAACGACCGCCACATACTCGGCCCGTTCCATGGTCTCTACTCTGGTCCGGGACAGGGTCCTTATGGCAAGGCACTCATCAGGAGAACAATTGCAGATCGCCCCGATGAACGGCGTCATCATGGTCCAGATGGTATGGACCGACCCGTCTTTTTCCATTTCCTTCATCTGCTCGATAGCCGTGTCCGGAGAGAGCGGTTCGAGTCCCTCATCCGATGCCATGCCGAAATAACCCATATCAATGCCCTGGTACCAGGGCTCGGGTCCGTAGCTCACCGCATAACAGCAGCGTTCCTCTTTCTTCCCGATGTTCCACCTGCAGGCACAGGGCATGCGCACCACGGTCTTTGCCTTGCGCACCACCTCGCCGATCTCCTCGATCGGCAGTACCTGTCCGAAATGCTCCGCCTTTGCCTTGGCAACCATGGCGATCTTGACCGCTTCCGGAAGCTTGCCCTTTTTCTTGTAGATGGTCTCGAGCCTTCCAAGGGTCTGGAACCCCTCACTGAACGCGGTGGTCAGAAAATTCTCGATATACCGGCGTCGTTCAAGGTCTGACAGGAGATCATCAGCATAATTCTTTGCGTTCTTATACCAGATCTTACCTTCACCGTGTTTGGTGCAGAGGTCACACATGGTTCAGTCCTTATTAAAAAAAAATGGGCTGGTGAATTTCAAATCTCACGTTCGCGATTCAATTCTAACCTTTGAACAGAGAGCCTTTCGCTCCTTAAAAATACAATAGGAAAGTGTAAAAAACAAGAGAAGAAATGTGAAAAAAGAAAGGAGTCAGCAAATATCAGCTGACTCCTTGAATGGTCATGGTGGGCGATGCAGGGTTTGAACCTGCGACCCCTGCCGTGTGAAGGCAGTGCTCTCCCGCTGAGCTAATCGCCCGGGAACGGATACTTTTTAACACAGCGAACGCTGGTTCGTCAAGCAAAATCTCTTTTCGTCATTTTGCTTCAATCAATGATCAATATCGCGCACTTCAGATACTGCGTCTCTCGCGCTGCGAGCAGGACTGGATGGTCCCTGGCCTGGGAGCGCATTTCCAGGAGCTTGGCCTGCCGCCCTGCCGAGTAGGCCGCATCGATCAGCATCTCCCGGAACAGGTCCTGATCGATGTGATGCGAGCAGGAGCAGGTCACGAGCGTGCCGCCCGGCTCAAGCAGCTTCATGGCGCGCAGGTTTATCTCCTTGTATCCTCTCAACGCCTCGCGCACCTTTGCCCTGCTCTTGACGAACGCGGGCGGATCAAGGATGATGCAGCCGAAGCGTTCCCTCTGTTTTTCAAAGGCCCGGAGCTCATCAAAGACATCCGCCTTTTTAAAATGCGCCGACAGTCCGTTTATTGCGGCGTTTTCGGTTGCCGCTGCGATCGCCGTCTCCGACGAATCAAGCCCAAGGACCTCCTTTGCGCCAAAGCGCGCTGCCGAAAGCGCCCAGGCGCCCACGTAACAAAAGCAGTCGAGTACGCGCCTGCCCTGCACATGCTCTTTGAGTGCCAGCCGGTTCTCACGCTGGTCGAAAAAGAACCCTGTCTTCTGTCCTTCAAGTACGTCGATGCCATATTTGATGCCGGCTTCCTCAAACATCACCGGCCCGGAAATTGCCCCGTGCACTACCCGCGTTTCCCGGGCAAGACCCTCGATCTCGCGCGATGCCGTATCATTCCTGAGCACGATCGCCTTCGGCGAATATTCTCCTCTGAGCGCGGCCAGGATATCGTCCAGCATCCCGTCTATCCCCGCGGTCGAAGACTGGACCACCAGCGTGTCGGCATATTTGTCAACAATGAGACCGGGAAGATTGTCGCCTTCACTGAAGATCGCGCGAAAAGAATCGCCGAATCCGAGCATGGTGCGCAGACTGCGGGCAGCGGCGATCCGCCTCGTGAAAAAACCAACCCCGATCTCTTCTTGTGTTCTCGTGAGAAGACGCACGGTGATGAGCGAGTGCGGATTAATGTAGCCCCGGCCGAGGAAGCGGCCCGCATTATCCAGCACATCGACGATCTCACCGGGTGCGAATTCAACAGGGGAGCGATCGAGCTCATTGCTGAACACCCAGGGGTGTCCCCGCAGAATGCGGCGTTCTTCTTTTTTTTTGAGTTTGACGGTTTTCATGAGGGGGTAAAAAAATGGGAAGAATTAGTCAGAGGTCAGAAGCCGGGAGCCAGAAGAATTTTCCGGACTCCTGAGTACTGACTCCCGACTCCTTGATTTACAGCCTGTTCTCGATATGCGAATCTCCCCTGAGTGCCTGGAGCCAGCTTCGGTAGGTGTTTTCCATCTTTTGTTCGTAGAGTTTCTTCATGATCTCGTCCTTTACCTTTTCAAAAGGCTTGACCGTCGTGCGTAACTCTTCCAGCTTGATAATATTATAGCCGCCGGCGCAAAGAAAAGGGCTTGAGCTGTCGCCCGGCTTCAACGCGCGCGCCGCTTCTTCGATCTCGGACAGGGCGTCCCCCCGCCGCATGAATCCCAGATCGCCGTCCTCAGAAGCAGTGGCTCCCTGCGAGACCTCGCGGACGAGATGGATAAAATCCTCTCCTTTTTGTGCGCGCGCATAGACGGCCTGTGCCTTCTCCCGGACCGCCGCTGCCTGTTCCGGCGTTGCCTTGTCCGGCAAAGCAAGGAAAATCTGTCGCACCCGGATCTCCTCCGGCAACGAGTACGTCTTCGGATTGTTCTGGTAG
Source organism: Nitrospirota bacterium (assembly GCA_049793155.1). Taxonomy (GTDB): domain Bacteria; phylum Nitrospirota; class UBA9217; order UBA9217; family UBA9217; genus JALNZF01. The sequence goes on along the minus strand of JBARBN010000009.1, from coordinate 35,232 downwards.
AACTCGCGGGCCTCTGCCTCGTCCACGTTCACATTGGAGCGCACGTACTTGTTGAACAGGCGCGAGAGCGTGATCTGCTCCCTGAGCTCGGCCCGGTATTGTTCGAGAGTAAGCCCCTCTTTTCCCAGCGCCATGCCGAATTGCAGCATATCCATGTTATTCCGCTTTATGATATCGGCGACCGCTTCGTCAAGCTCCTTGTCGGTAACGTCCACGCCCGCGCGCTTCGCAGCCGCCATCTGAAGCTTCCGGTCGATCATGTCCTCAAGGACAAGCCGGTCATCGCGCGCGGCCTCACCCTTCTTCAATGCTTCCTCTCGCTGGAGGTCGCTCAAGGTGATGATCTCGTCGTTCACGACCGCGACCACCCGGTCAACGACAACCGATCCGCTCGCACTGCCCGGTATGGCGTTCGCGAAAAGAATGCCGACCATTGCGATGACGGCAAATAGATTTTTCTTCATGGTTCCGCTCCCTGCTCTTTTATTACCGCCTTTTCCTGTTGCCTTTTGGCGGTGAGTTGATTATTATCATCTGTTATGAAAAAAATAGTTATCGCGTTCAGTCTTGTTCTCGCTCTCGTCTTTCCCGCCGCTGCTGCCGAACAATCGGTGCAGAACGAGATCACCATCGCTGCGGTCGGCGACCTGATGCTTGGCGGAAGGGCCGAGCCATTGCTCAAGGAGTTCGGCGCGGATTACCCCTTTACCGACGTGATGTCGTTTCTCTCGAGAGCCGACGTGGTCGTGGGAAATCTTGAGTCTTCGATCTCCACCCGGGGCACCGCCGTGGAGAACAAGAAGTTCACGCTCCGCGCCGGGCCGATCGCCGCTCAGGCGCTTAAGAAGGCCGGCATCCGCGTAGTGTCACTCGCGAACAATCATTCAATGGACTTCGGCCCTCTCGCACTGAGGGACACGCTAGCGGCCCTGGACGACCATGATATCCTCTACGCCGGCGCGGGCATGGACCTCGATGACGCCCGCACCCCCGCATTCTTGAAGATCAAGGGGAGAACGATCGCTTTTCTCTCCTATTCGCTCACCTTTCCGCTCGAATTCATCGCATCGGCAGGCAGGCCCGGCACCGCTCCCGGATATGAGGACTTTGTAAGGTCCGATATCGAAAAAGCACGTTCGGCGGCGGACCTGGTCGTGGTCTCGTTTCACTGGGGAGCCGAGCTCATGACCGCGGCCAAGGACTATCAGATCGAATTGGGCCGAAAGGCCATCGACTGGGGAGCCGACCTCGTGCTCGGCCACCACCCCCACGTGTTGCAGGAGCTCGAAGTGTACCAGGGCCGTCTCATCGCTTACAGTCTCGGCAATTTCGTGTTCGGCTCCGAGAGCAACCGGACGAACGACGGCATAATACTCCTTTTGACGTTTCAGGGCAAGGACCTTTCGCGGGTTGAGGCCGTGCCGCTGGATGTGAACAACTACCGGGTGAAATACCGGCCCCGCGTTCTGCGGGGCAAGCCGGCCCTCGCGGTGCTTGAGGGCATCAACACCGCATCGGAACGGTTCAAGACGAAACTGGACATTGAGAATGACCGCGGGACGATCCTGCTCGCCCCGCGAGGGCGCGGAGAAATCCTCGAAGATAAGAAGAGGGGAAGTGAAAAAGAACGTGAAGGACCGAAATAATCAAACTGCTCGCATGCTCGTCTTTATGTCTTCCTGCGTGCCGGCCTCCCGCCGGTTCTACTTCTGCAGCGCCGGGTAATTCACCTCGAATTTTGTCCGTGCGCGGAGCTCCTTGAGCCACTGCTTGTACCGCCCGTCCTCTTTTTCCCGGCGCAGTTTCTCTGCTATGCCGTGAGAAGCTTCGGCAAGGCTTATCCTGCCCGCACCCCGCTTCTCCTCAAGTTTGAAGATGTGGAACCCGTACGGGCTCTTCACGATCCCGCTGATACCGCCCTTGGGCAGTCCGAAGACAACGTTGAACTCAGCCGGCATTTCTCCCATGGCAAAGTAGCCCAGCTCACCGCCATGCTCGGCCTCGGGCGCCGTCGATTTCTCGCGAGCGAGCGCGGCAAAGTCGGTCCCGGCCTGCAGGCGCTCCTTCACCTTTCTGGCTTCGTCCTCGGTGGCCACCACGATCTGGCGCACGCGGACCTGCTCGGGCTTCTCGAACTCCTGGGAATTGGCCTGATAATACCGCTTTATGTCTGAAGGCGCCACGGATATATGCCGGTTGACCTCCCGGGCGATCAGCTGTTCGATCATGATGTCTTCCCAGATGTCCGACTTCCACTTTTCAAAGTCAACACCCTGGCTTGCGAGCAGGTCCTTAATGTCTTTTCCGTACTCCACGCGAAGCGCTTCCATTTTCTTGTTGATCTCGGGCAGCCCGACCTTGATCCGCTTGCGCTGGGCCTCGATCAGCATCATCTTGCGTTCGATGAGCCCGTTGAGGAACTCCACCTTGATCTGAAGTTCAGCTTCGCGCTCGGGTTTGATGCCCGTACGGCTGAACCGTTCTTCAAATTCGGCGAGGGTGATCGGGTCCCCGTTCACCGTCGCCACGACCCTGATGTTGGGAGAGACCGCTGCGACAGTACTGTTTTGTGGTTTCTCCTCGACCTTTTTCTTGCAGGAAAAAAAGAGAAGCCCCAGTAGAAGCACCGGGGCCAGATATTTCATGAGACGCGTGATATTCATTGCAGCGCTATTTTTTTGTTTCTTCTTTTCCCGCTGCCGGGACCTTCGTCACCGTCAGACCGGAAAGGTCCACAGGCTTGGCAAGCTCGGCCATTGCGGTGTCCATGGCCTTGTCATCCACCGAGATCTTGGCCTTGGCCTTTAGTCCCTTGGAGTACTCAACATACAGCTCCCGCCGCTTTTCCTGCGTCATCCTCAACTTGAGCTGCTGCCCGATATCCTTGAGGCTGACCTGCTTACCCGCGGCCTGGAAGATCTTTTCCTTGTTCTGGGTGTAATAATCCTGCACTTCCTGGTCCGTAGGCGGGGTCACCTTGCTCATCTTGTCGCCCAGTTCCTTCTTTAACAGGCTGTTGAAGAGATCGTTCTTCGCCTCTTCCTGGACCCGGCGCTCCAGTTCCTTTTTGAGCTGCTCCTGCCGCTTTTTATAATCCGCATCCTTGTCCAGCCCCTGCCGCTTCGCTTCCTGGATCACAAGCTCGATCCCGATCAGGTCTTCAAGGAATTCCTTGCGGGCCTTGGGATCGGACACTACGGCTTGCTGCATCTGGGGCGCCAGTTCCTCGATCTGCTTTTTGAAATCCGATACGGTGATGGTACCGCGGTTCACCTTGGCCAGAACAGCGCCATCCTGGCCCTTGTTGCAGCCGGACACGGTGATGGCAAGCGCAAGGATTAATAACGTGGGTATCGCATGGAACTTATTCATGAAATGATCTCCTCCGGTGACTGAATTTACGTTCTTGGGTCAGGCTCTCTCTCTTCAGAAAACCCACATTCTTATAACACACTACCTTAGTTCCTGCAAGCACTTTTTCACCGCTTCCGACGCGGTCCGAAGCGACTGGTCGGGCAGGGCGATCTGAAGCGTGTATTCCGGGATGAGCTTGATGCGCCCCTTGTTCCTCTTGAGGAGCTTCATGACCCGGTCAGGCGCAATGCCTGCGTTCCTGGCAAAGGTGATGTTCACGATCTCTTTGCCCGCGTCAATCCTCGCAACACCCGCCTTTTTGGCGATAAGCTTGACGGACATGATCTCGAGCAGATTCGACGCCGGCTCGGGAAGCTCTCCGTAGCGGTCACGAAGCTCGTCTGCGAGGTCCTTCAGTTCCGTCTCGCCGGCCATGCTCGAGATCTCCTTGTACGCCGCGAGCCTCAGGCTCACGTCGCTGATATAGTCCTCGGGGATAAAGGCCGACGCGCGCATGCTGATGAGCGTGTCCGTCTCTTCGGTAACCTTTTCGCCGCGCATCTCCGTGATGGCCTCCTCCATCATTTGGGTGTAGAGGTCGATGCCCACGGCCGCGATATGGCCGGACTGCTGCTTGCCGAGCAGGTTTCCGGCGCCGCGCGTCTCGAGGTCCTGCGCCGCAATGCGGAAACCGGCGCCGAGTTCGGACAGCTCCTGGATCGCGCGGAGCCGTTTACGGGCCACATCAGAAAGCGCTTCGTCCTCCGGGGCCAGCAGATAGGCGTACGCCTTCTCTCTGCTCCGGCCGACCCTGCCTTTGATCTGGTACAGGTCTGCCAGACCGAAGCGGTCCGCGCGGTTGATGATGATCGTGTTTGCGGTCGGGATGTCGATGCCGGATTCGATTATCGTCGTGGTCACCAGTACGTTCAGGTCCCCGGAGAGGAACTTCGTCATCACGTCCTCGATCTCGTCTTCCTTGAGCTGACCATGCGCCACACCGACCTTTGCCCCCGGCACAAGGTTCCGGATGAAGTCGGCCATGCGCTCGATACCCTGGACCCGGTTATGTACGAAGAACACTTGGCCGTTTCTCTCGAGCTCGTGTGTGATCGCCTCGCGGACCACGCGCTTGCCGAAGTGAGCAAGCACCACCTGAATGGCCTGGCGGTCGAGGGGCGGTGTCTGGATGATCGAGAGGTCCCGGATGCCCGCAAGCGACATATGGAGCGTGCGCGGGATCGGCGTGGCCGTGAGCGTGAGGACATCCACGAGTTTCTTGAATTCCTTGATCCGTTCCTTGTGCCTGACGCCGAACTTGTGCTCTTCGTCCACGACGAGCAGGCCAAGGTCCTTGAAAACAACATCCTTCTGGAGCAGGCGGTGCGTGCCGATCACCATGTCCACGGTGCCGCTCTTCAAGCCCCTGAGCGTTTCCTGCTGTTCTGCCTTTGTTCTGAAGCGGGAGAGCAGGTCCACGCGGACCGAGAAGGGCGCGAGCCGCTGGGAGAAGGTGCGAAAGTGCTGGTCCGCAAGCAGCGTCGTGGGAACGAGCACTGCCGCCTGATGACCGTCCTCTACGGCCTTGAACGCGGCCCGGAGCGCGACCTCGGTCTTTCCGTACCCCACGTCACCGCACACGACCCGGTCCATGGGCCGCGGGCGCTGCAAGTCCGCGAGCACATCCTCGATCGCCTTCTGCTGGTCCGGCGTCTCCTCATAGGGGAATGCGGACTCGAACTCGCGGTAAAGATTGTCGGGCGGCGAGAAGGACGGACGATGCAGGGCCTCGCGCGCGGCATAGATGGCCACCAGCTGCTGCGCCATTTCGAGGATGTCCTTCCGTGCCTTCTCTTTCGTCTTTGCCCATGCCGGAGCCCCAAGTTTGTCGAGCTTCGGGGCCGAGCCTTCTATTCCGATGTACTTTTGAACCTTGTCGAGGCTGTAGAGCGGAACATAGAGTTTCGCATCCGGTTCATAGCGGAGCGTCAGGAAGTCAGTCTCGAACGCGTCAACGCTGATGTGCGTCAGGCCCTGGTATTCGCCCACACCGTAGTCGGTGTGGACCACGAAATCGCCGGGCTTGAGCTCCTTGAACGTCGAAAGGAACGGGGCAACTTTCGATCTTGATGCAGGGGGCCGGTGTACTTTTCTGCCGAAGATCTCTTCTTCCGTGATAAGAGCAACGCCCAGCTCCTGCCAGGCAAATCCATCCGAGAGCCTGCCGACCATTGCCACGATAGGCCATGGCCCGGCCTGTTGATCAGGAAGGTGCGGGCTCAGTGCCACGCCAACACCGTATTCGATGAGCAATTTCTTGAGCCGCTGGGCTGCCTCGCCCGTGCCGCATACGATCGCAACACGGTTGAACTCTCGCAGCCGTTTAAGCTTTTCAACAAGCCCCGCCATCGTGCCTTCAACAGGGAGCTGCGTCTGTTCGCGCTGCTCGCGCTCGATCGGTTTCGTGAGGCGGACACTGAGCCAGGAAGAGGATTTCGTGTCCATGCGATACCCCGATCCGGTGCCCAGCAGGCGGATGGTGAGGGCCGGGAAATTTGAAAGCCCGGCATCTATGCCCTTCTGATCAAGATAAAGATCCCCAACCTCCGGCAGGGTTCTCCCCTCTTCGCCCTCTTCCTGTCTGCCCTCTTCTCTCTTTCCGATATGCTCCTGGAGCTCTTTTATCAGATCATCGGGCTCGATAAGCGCGAAGACGCTGGTTACGGGCAGATAGTGGAACAGGCTCTCCATATCATAGAAGAATGGGGCAAGGAACTCACCGCCCGGCGGCAGGATACCCTGCTTTATCTGATCAATAAGATCTCGACCCGATGCTCCCCGGTGACCGCCATGCGCGGTTTCATTGAATCGTTTTGCAAATTTCTCAAGCCCCTTTTCATTGAGAATAAGTTCCCGCACCGGCAGCACCACTGCCTCCGCGATCTCTCGCGTGGACCGCTGGGTCTCGGGATCGAACTCGCGCAGGGATTCGATGGCATCGCCGAAGAATTCCAGTCGAACCGGGTTCTCATGCAAAGGCGAGAAAAAATCGAGGATACCTCCCCGCCTGCTGAACTCGCCCACGCGCGTGACCAGAGAAGCTGACTCGTAGCCCGTGGCCACGAGCGCGGCAATAAGGCCGTCAGGGCCGATCTGCGTCTTAACGGTTATGGTTTTTATCGAATCAACAAAAAGCTCCCAGGGCGGGAGTTTCTGCATCAGGGACGTTACTGGTACAACGAAGATCCCCGGGTTGCCCGAGATGAGGCTGTACAGGAAGCGCATGCGCTCGCCCACGGTGCGGCTGTCGGGTGAATCCGCCTCGAAGGGAAGCACTCCCCAGGCAGGGAACGTGCGGATTTCCATCGCGTGCTCCCCTGCCCGTTCCCGGCCCATCATGTGAACGAAAAAACGCAGGTCCTCCGCGAGCGCCTCCGCCTCTTCCTCGCTCGCGGTGACCACGATCACGGGACAACGGGCTTCATCGTTCAAGCCGAATAAAAAGAGGGCCTTCGCGGCCCCCCAGAGTTCGCTCACTTCGACGGTCTTGTGCCCGGCCTGAATATCGCTCAACACTGGCCGGATGATGTCGCTCAGGGTCTTCATGGAAAAAATACTATAACACAGCGGCGCGAATGAAAGCAACCGGGGCGTCAAGGATCGGATCCTGGTAAATGGTCTTGATAAAGGCCCCGGTCTCGGATACAATCGTAGTTGAATGGGTCCCACGAAAAAAAGAACGCGGAGGGCTTCTGCCTGGTCCCTCTATACCCTGAAATGCAGGGACGGCACTCTGTATACCGGCATTACGACCGACTTGTCGAGACGAGTCCGACAGCACAACGACGGCACTGCCTCGCGCTACACCCGCAGTCGGCTTCCGGTGAAGCTCATCTTCAGCGAGCCCTGCCGTGGTCGCTCGCAGGCACTTAAAAGAGAATATGCCATGAAGCAATTATCACGGAAAGAAAAGATCGCATACATCAGGGACAATGGACACTGACTTCTTCGAGAAATATCGGCGCGAATTTCCCGTTGCGGAAAAATACATCTACCTCGACCATGCGGGCGTGGCACCGATGTCGCTCAGGGTCAAGGCCGCGATCGAGACGTTTCTGGCCGAGCTGACGGAGGGCGGGTCGTTTCAATATCCCCGGTGGACACTGCGGATCGGAGAGATCAGAGGGGCCTGCGCACGGCTCCTCAACGCGGGGCCGGACGAGATCGCCTTTGTAAAGAGCACCTCCCATGGGCTGTCGATCGTTGCCCAGGGGCTCGATTGGAGGCCTGGCGACAATGTCCTTATCCATGAAAAAGAGTTTCCCTCCAATATCTATCCCTGGCTGAATCTGAAGAGCAAGGGAGTCGAAGTTCGCACCATTCCTTCACGGAACGGCAGGATCCTCATGCATGACATCGAGCGGCTGATGGATGAAAGAACCCGACTTCTTGCAATAAGTTCCGTTCAATTCTCGAACGGCTTCCGGATCGATCTACAAAAAGCAGGCAACCGGTGCCGGGAAAAACAGGTTTTATTCTGTGTTGATGCGATACAGAGCCTGGGCATCATCCCGATGGATGTAAGGGACTTTCATATCGACTTTCTCTCGGCTGATGCGCATAAATGGCTTCTTGGTCCTGAGGGCATCGGGATATTTTATTGCAGAAAAGAACTGGCCCGGCAGATCTCCCCTCCCCTCGTGGGCTGGAAAAGCGTCCAGAACGAGTTCGAATTCGATCGACCGGATCTATCGCTGAAAACAGATGCCCTGCGATTCGAGGAAGGCTCGATGAACCTTATGGGCATTATCGGACTCGGTGCGGCGCTGGATCTCCTGTTCGAGGTCGGGATCGAACATATCGAGCAACGCGTGCTCGACCTCGGCGATCTGATCATGCGGGAAGCAATAAAAAGGGATTTTCGTATCCTGACCCCGGGAGAGCGGCATGAGCGTGGCGGGAACGTTACTTTTTCGGGTAATTTTGATCCTGCCGCGGTGCGGGATGCGCTGCGCGAAAAGAGGATCATGGTCAATGCCCGCGGCGGCGGTATCCGCGTGTCACCGCATTTTTATAATACCGCGGAGGACATCTCAGTTTTTTTCCATGCCCTGGACGATATGGTACGGTAGCGATTTATCCTGCAAAGAACATTTTGACACGGAAGCGTCGGATTTTAACTTATCCGCATTAATCCGGGACAAACGCCGTTTCTCTGTTCAGTTGTTTGACAGCGCCTCATACCTTGATTCAAAAACATTCTTCCCCGCTTCCTTCTTCACCCCATGGTCCGCATTCGCGCTCGCATGTTCAAGGATGTTGAATACCGACTCCGCATTCTCTTCTGCTCCGATATTTACCGCTATCTCGTCCGCGGTAAAAGATCTCCCGGTATTGTTCCGCAGATAGGTCAACACCTCGACCTGGCGTTTGATGATCGCTTCGGCCATCTTTTTCCCCGCCTCGACCCCGGGCTGGTGGTATGCATTGATGTTCACCAGCGTGGCGTAAAACCCTACTGCGCGTTCATAGAGCGCAACGAGCGCGCCGATGGATCGTGCATCGAGCTTGTCGATCGAGATGGTGATCGACTCGCGCTTGCTTTCGTGCAGGGCGCTCCTCGTTCCGTGGAGAAAGGCGCTCAGATAGTCCCCGCTCGTAATTCCGGGCTCAACCTCCAGGGAAGACCCCTCCCGGTCATAAAGCACTTCGACAAAGGTGGCAAAAAAATTATTCACTCCGTCCCGGAGCTGCTGCACATAGGCATGCTGGTCAGTGGTGCCTTTATTGCCGTAGACCGCGATCCCCTGGTTAACGACCTTGTTGTCCAGGTCCTTTTCCTTGCCGAGCGACTCCATGATAAGCTGCTGGAGATATTTTGGAAAGAGCATCAAACGGTCCCTATAAGGAAGGATCACCATGTCCTTCTTTCCACTGCCACCTGTTGCATGATACCAGGCAAGGGCGAGGAGCGCTGCCGGGTTGGAGCTGGTTTCTTTTCCCCGAGTTAGCTCGTCACAGAGTTTAGCGCCTTGTAATAATCCTTCTGTATGAATTCCCTGCAATGATGCCGATAACAGGCCAACTGCCGAAAACAGCGATGTTCTCCCACCAACCCAATCCCACATAGGAAATATTGTTATCCAAGCATCTTTTTTTGCAGTTTCATAGAGCTTGCTTCCCACTCCAGTCACCGCAACAGCGTGCCGCTCAAAGGAGAGTTTGGCCTTTTTATAGACTGCGGCAACCTCCAGCATCCCATTCCTGGTCTCAATAGTTCCGCCGCTTTTTGAGATCACCACCGTAAGCGTATCCGCCAGATCCTTCCCGATCTCGTTCAGCACCCGGCTTATACCTTGCGGGTCTGTATTGTCCAGAAAATGCGGTTTCATTTTATCCGCAGTCGTCCCGAGCGCATCGGCGATGAATTGCGGTCCCAGGGCCGAGCCCCCGATGCCGATGCCCAGAACATGCGTGAAACGGGCACGCTTCCGGGGAAAGATCTTTCCCGCGTGGATGGTGAACGTGAAGTCCTTTATCGCCTTGATGGTGTCCTCGATCTCTCTCCTGATCTCCGGCGACGGCGCGAGCCCCGGGGCCCTGAGCCAATAGTGGCCTACCATGCGGTTCTCGTCAGGGTTGGCGATCGCCCCTGATTCGAGCGCATCCATGGCCGCGTACGCCCTCTGGATATCGGGTTCCATGCGCGGGAGATAATCGTCAGCAAAGTTCATCCTGCTGATGTCGAGCGTCATGCCGATCGAAGGACACTCGCAGAGATATTTTTTGTACCGCTCCCATAGCTGTTTGTCGTTCATACCCTCTCCCCTGCCGTGCATCAGCTCGAATTAACGCGACTTACTTTCAGGAATATGCAATTAGTGAATTGTATCATAAAAAATATTGAGGATGCACGCAATTTATCATTGCGAGAGCAACGCCGATGATTATACCCGCAGGCGCAGGGGAACGGCAGAACTATGTGCCTTTCCAGAAGCCCCTGCATCCCATGAACAGGTTCGCGCACAAGCATGCCAAGGCGGAAAAGAACGAAGTTGCCACAAAGCCGGGCAGACACGGCCGAGCCCGTTCCCCCGGGCGAGGGAAAGTGCTGCGATGCTCGAAAGGCTTGTTATCAGTACTGGCAATCATGCCCTGCGCGAAGCTGTGAACTGGGGTGCAGAAAAAATAGGATCGTGACATGTGCGAATGAAAAACAGATAAAAGCGACCCACACAAAACCCGGGAGACCCAGATTAACTAGCTTTTGGTTTTACGCCAAGTTTTAAAGCCGTTCTTAGTGTCTTTGTGGCTTTGTTTGACAGAGACCTGGGCAGTCACATATTTTCTTTTTCGCCCCTCCCCTGTTTATGGTAATATACCGCCATGTCAGAACAGGACACCATTTGCGCCGTCTCAACACCGCCGGGCGCCGGAGGTATCGGCATCATCCGCATCAGCGGCGGGGCGGCGATCGGGACCGCCTTACAGATATTCAAGCCGCGCAGGGGCAAGAACCTCACAACCGCCCCTTCGCACTCCGTTCTCTACGGTCATGTTCTTGATCCGGACTCCGGCGAGACCGTGGATGAAGCGTTGCTCATCGTAATGCGCGCGCCGTCAACGTATACGAGGGAAGACGTGGTCGAGATACACTGTCACGGCGGCATGATGCCGCTCTGGCGGACTCTGGGCCTGTGTGTCTCGGCAGGCGCGAGACAGGCGGAACCGGGAGAGTTCACCAAGCGGGCGTTCTTGAACGGCAGGATAGACCTTGCCCAGGCCGAGGCTGTCATGGACATCATCGGGGCAAAGACCGATCTCTCTCTCCGGGCGGCGAATGAACAGCTGCTTGGCGGCCTCTCAGGGGAGATCGCCGCGCTTCGCGATCGGCTGCTGTCGCTCATCGCCGCAGTAGAGGCGGGGATCGATTTTCCCGAGGAGGACATTGAGACCGGGACGGGACAGCCGCTCGCGGACGAAGCGGACGGCTTGCTGGCCGCGGTTGACTCTCTGCTTTCCAGTTACGCTTATGGAAGGATACTCCGGGACGGGTTCGCGACCGCCATCGTGGGCAAGCCGAACGTCGGCAAATCCTCGCTCCTGAACGCGCTTTTGAAACAAAACCGGGCGATCGTGACCGAGGTCCCGGGAACGACGCGTGACGTGCTGGAAGAATACCTGAACATCGCGGACGTGCCGCTCAGAATTCTGGACACCGCCGGCATACGGCATTCCCATGACATCGTGGAGCAAGAGGGAGTTCGCCGAAGCATCGGGGCCATCGCGTCCGCCGATATTGTGCTTTTTGTTCTCGATGGTTCCCAATCGTTCACTGCCGAGGACCGGCGCGTGATGGACGAACTGCAGGGCAAACACGTGATCGCGATCATCAACAAATCGGACCTTCCGAGAAGGCTCGAGCAGCTGAAAGAACCGGTGGCGCAGGTTTCCGTATCGTGCCGAACCGGCGAGGGGCTTGATGACCTGAAGCGCGCAATTTCAGACCGGGTGAAGCAGGGGACGATCAGCTCGCGGGAGCATGTCTGGGCCGTGAACCAGCGGCACAAAACAGCGCTCGACCAGACAAAGGATAGCCTTCAAAAAGCACTCGAATCGATCACGTCCGGCCTCTCACCGGAGTTCATTTCCCTGGACCTCCGGGGTGCGCTCGACAGCCTGGGACTGATCATCGGGGCGATCTATACGGAAGACATCCTTGAGCGGATATTCAATGATTTCTGCATTGGGAAATAGAGAAAAACAATAGCAGGCTTTACCACAGAGGCACGGAGACACGGAGAAGTGCAAAAAAAAACTGATACAATGATAATAATCTGTTTTGGGTTTCTGAAAGCGAGTCGCCGTCAGCTCTCTTCTCAGGTAATTTTTTCTCCGTGCCTCCGTGTCTCCGTGGTTAAAAATATTTGGAGTTGACTGGTGTCTTTAGATAAAACCTACGACGTCATCGTGATCGGCGCAGGGCATGCCGGCTGCGAGGCCGCACTGGCCTCAGCGCGCATGGGCTGCTCCACACTCATGCTCACCATGAACCTCGACAGCATCGCGCTGATGTCATGCAACCCGGCCATCGGCGGCCTGGCCAAGGGGCACCTTGTGAAAGAGATCGACGCGCTCGGCGGCGAGATGGCGAAGATCATCGACCGGACCGGCATCCAGTTCCGCACCCTTAACCAGAGCAAGGGTCCGGCCGTCCACGGAACACGTGCCCAGGCAGACAAGCAACGGTACCGGCTCGCCATGAAGGAAGCGGTTGAGAAGCAGCCGGGCCTGGATGTGAAGCAGGGGACGGTCGAGAAGTTCCTTGTTGAGGACCACAGGATCATCGGGGTCGAGACCGCTATCGGCGTACAGTATCTGTCATCAGCGGTGATCGTAACAACGGGTACCTTCCTGAAGGGCCTGATCCACATCGGCATGGCGCATTATCCCTCGGGCAGGGCAGGGGAGTTTCCGTCGATCGGACTTTCGGACAGCCTGAGGGAACTCGGCTTCGAGATAGGCCGTCTCAAGACCGGCACTCCTGCACGGCTGAATGGAAGAACGATTGATTTTTCAAAGATGAAAATGCAGCACGGCGATGATCCGGCCCCATTCTTCTCTTTTACTGAAAATAGTCATCCACTCCCACAATTGCCTTGTTTTCTCACCTATACGAACACAAAAACACACGAAATAATCTTAAATAACCTTGACCGGTCCCCACTTTATACCGGTATGATAAAAGGGGTCGGGCCACGCTACTGCCCCTCCATTGAGGACAAGGTAAAAAGATTTTCAGAGCGAGAACGACATCAGGTCTTCCTTGAACCGGAGGGTCTTGATACCGAGGAATACTACGCGAATGGTGTGTCCACGAGCCTGCCGTACGATGTTCAAGTCCAGATGTACCGGTCCATTTCAGGTCTCGAGGAGGTCGAGATCATGCGGCCTGCCTATGCAATCGAGTACGACTTTGCGCCGCCAACCCAGATCCAGCACACACTCGAGACGAAAAAGGTGAGCGGGCTCTACTTCGCCGGCCAGATCAATGGAACGTCGGGATATGAGGAGGCCGCTGCCCAGGGACTGATGGCCGGCATAAACGCCGCACTCAAGATCCGGAAACGCCAACCCCTTATCCTCACGCGCGCGGAGGCCTACCTCGGAGTGTTGATCGATGACCTCGTGACGCGGGGGACGAACGAGCCTTACCGCATGTTCACTTCCCGGGCAGAGTATCGACTCATCCTGCGCGAGGACAACGCGGACCTGAGGCTCCGGGACAAGGGATATGACCTCGGCCTCGTATCAAGGGAGGTGTACAAACAATTCCTTGAGAAAAAGGAAAGTATCGAGCGTGAAATAACACGGCTTAAGAAAACCTGGGTCAAGTCCACACCCGAGGTCAACGCTGTGCTCGCACAGCAGGGCTCCGCGGAACTGCCGGGAGAAGCATCGCTCGATCAACTCCTCAAGCGGCCGGAGCTGGGTTACGGGGATATTGCACGGATCAGCACACCTGAAACACTGCTTGATACGGCAGCGGCAAAACAGGTAGAGATCCAGGTGAAATATGAAGGATATATTCAGCGTCAGCTTCAGCAGGTGGAGCGCTTTGCATCGCTGGAACAGAAGGCCGTCCCTGCGGACATGGACTATGACGCGGTGACCGGCCTCGGCAGCGAGGTGAGGCAAAAGCTCAAGCAGGTACAGCCGGTCTCGCTCGGCCAGGCATCGCGCATCTCCGGTGTTACCCCGGCGGCATTGTCACTTCTTATGGTGGCGCTTGAAAAGAGGAAGAGGGGAAGCCGGTAGAAATAAGGTGGACATGTGTTCTTTTAGAGTTTTTAGTTGATGAAGAATCACTATGATATTTTTTGGACTCAGTAGTTAGAATAACGACAAGTTGAGCCGCAATTGGCGGCTCGAATGACTTGTTAAAAATATCGCTGTTGCTTCTATTCGATTATTCCGCTTTCGTCACGTGCACTCTTTTCAAGAGCCTTAAGATTGATATAAAGTTTTCCGGCTACTGTCATAGCAAAAGTAAACATACTTGAAACGGTCATAAAAGTACCCACATCAACAAGTAATTTATGACTCCGTGGAGGTAACGGAGGAATGCGAAATAAACCTATCATAAAAAGAATAACCCCAACCCATCCAATCCTTTGGCTGTTCCTATAAAAGAAACGATGACATTTCTTAGCGGAGATCTCTGCAAACTTTCGCTCTTGTTTTGTCAGTTCCACTGCGCTTCCAAATGCTGACTCATTAATTTCTGCAGGAACGGCCTTCTGTGCACTCTGATTACGAATCATAACTGGTCTATTTGAATCAAAACCGCAAGAGCATAGTGATATATCTTCATGATTCATGGAACCGCATTCTGGACATTTCCAACCCATAATTACTTTTGATTTTCGTAAAGGTTCAAAGTGAGGAGCCGTTTCAGACAATGTGCTGCCACAGTCGGAGCAGGTCGTCACGCCTTTGTTAAACGCGGCTGGTTCTCCTAAACTTCTTCTATGTGGACAGTCAGGATTCGGACAGAAAGGCATGAATTCCTCTGTGATTAACAAGTGATTATAGGGACGGATTACAGTAGCATAGATTATATGAATGGTCAAGATTGCTGCTTATAAATAATTGATATAACCGACAGGAATCCTTATAGCTAGGCATCGGACCAACATGCAGTTCATGTAATATCAAATCTACTGAGTATGCAAATTCTCTATTCAATTTTTATGTAATTGCATCGGTTGTGGATCTTTGTTGCACGCTAGGGCTATTCTTTTTTGAGAGAGTTAAGATACTCTTCCCATTCGGTGGGCAGAAGATATTTTTTTTTGTTGTTGCACGCTTTGCATGCAGGCACGAGGTTCCCCTGCACGGATTTCCCGCCGCGCACGATCGGGATCAGATGGTCCATGGTCAGATCAACCGCCTTGAATTTTTTGCCACAATAATAGCAGATGCCGGAAGAGCGCTTCCGTTTCCACCACTGGGAACCGCGAAGTTCGCGGGCCTTTGCCTTCTCTCTTTTGATGTGTTCGTCATCGACAGTAATGAAATAATCGGTCATAGAATGCGAAGAAGAATTCAGGAGCCAGAAGTCAGGGGTCAGGAAAAAGGGGAACAGTTTATTTTTTTACTGCTGACTCCTGCATCGCTTATACTACCGGCTTCTTCACCGATTGTCACGCCAAAAAATGAAATGCATATCTCCTTCATTCAGTAATTACAAATATGTTTACACAACATCCCCTATAAAGGCATACGGGACGATATAAACACGTTTATAAATCGTCATTCCCGAAGTTTTTTAATCGGGAATCCGGCTCTATGTTATACCAGATATTGTGGTTGCCTGAGTTATAGGCACAACATAAATTCATTTTTAGCCCGCTTCCCCACCCACCCTGTAACATCTCAAAATATTAATATTTTCCTTGACATCAACCCATATGAATTATATACTTTGCCCAGCAGGTGGTATAAAGTGGGGCACGGTGGGTATGGCTGGGGAGGGCTATGTTCCGAGGCAGCTTTGAACATACGGTAGATTCCAAGGGAAGGGTGAGCGTTCCGTCCAGGTTCCGCGATATCATCGCAGACCGGTACGACGGCAGGCTCGTACTTGCCATGGACTATGACAAGTGCCTCACGGTCTATCCGCTCGAGGAATGGGAGAAGTTGGAGGAAAAGATCAGGACTCTGCCCTCGATGAAAAAAGAGGTCAAGGACTTCATGCGATTTCTCCTTGCCTCGGCCACAGAGTGCGAGCTCGACAAGCAGGGCCGCGTGCTGATCCCCGCTGCTCATCGCGATCATGCGGGGATCATGAAGAACGTGATGCTTGTAGGCATCATCGATAAGATCGAGATATGGGACGCCAAGGCGTGGGAGGCACGAAATTCTGAGAACGGCGACAAAATCGGCGAAACGCTTGCCGCACTGGGCCTTTAGCATGGAACCAAAACTCAAGGTATATCAGATGAACCTGGAAGGCGAGATCGACGCCGCGAAGATCGCGGAGATCAACCGCGTCATCGGCCAGCTGATCAAGGGCGAAATGTACGGCCTGATCCTGAACTTCGAGTCCGTAGAGCATGTCAACTTTACGGTCCTTTCCGTGCTGGTTGACGAGCGAAAACGGATGCAGTCTTTCGGCGGCGATATCCGGCTTGCGGGCATGTCGGATTATATCAAGAATATCTTCCGCACAACCGGCGTGCTCGAGAAATTCCAGGTCTTTGACACGGCTCAACTGGCGGCAAAGAGCTTTGGGAGCGGAAAACCGGAAACGAACCTGCCATTGGGACTGTGAGCAGCATTGTAGATTTCGGATTGCAGATTGCGGATTGTGAAGCGTGGAATTGTTTATTGAGGATTGAAGTATGAATTCCAATCCGAAATCCGATATCCGAAATCCGCAATTGGAACATGTGCCGGTCCTGCTCCACGAGGCCGTTGACCTGCTCGCGCCAAAGGCAGGCGGTTTGTATGTCGACGGGACACTTGGGGCCGGCGGGCATGCGGCAGAGATCCTGAAACGCTCGGCGCCCGACGGCGTGCTGATCGGCATGGACCATGATGCGGATGCGGTGGCGCGGTGCGGTAAAAGCCTCGCGCCTTACGGAGAACGCGTTATCATCAGGCAGGCGAACTACCGTGACCTGCCCGAGGTCCTCTCCGACCTCGGGCATACGGCTGTCGACGGGGTCCTGCTCGATCTTGGCATGTCATGGTTCCACCTCAAGGCCCCGGAGCGCGGCTTCAGCTTCATGCTGGACGGTCCGCTCGATATGCGCATGGACACGAGCAGACCACAGACCGCCGCCGACCTGGTGAATACTCTCCCCCGTGAAGAACTTGTGAAGATCATCCGTGACTACGGGGAGGACCACAGGGCAGGCTCCATAGCGAGAGCTATCGAGAAAGCAAGGGTCCGGGGGCCGATCACGAGCACGGTTCAGCTGGCAGAGATCGTTTCGAGCGTATTCCCCCCTTATCCGCCCCGGCGCATTCACCCTGCGACGCTGACGTTTCAGGCGCTCAGGATCGCGGTCAATGATGAACTGGGCTCCCTCCGGGAAGGGCTGTCCGGCATCCTTCAGGTCCTGAAGCCCGGCGGAAGGGTCGCCGTGATAACGTTCCACTCTCTCGAAGACCGGATCGTGAAGCAGCTCTTCGTGAAGGAGGCAAAAGGGTGTGTGTGCCCGCCCCGGATGCCTGTCTGTGCCTGCGGCAGGAAACCGGCCCTCAGGATCCTTACCCCCAGGCCGGTTGTGCCCGGGGAAGAAGAGGTGAGAACAAACCCCGCGTCAAGGAGCGCAAAACTCAGAGTTGCGGAGAAGCTGTGAATTTGTGAAGAGTTGCAACAATGCATAAAATATATAATTTCCAATCTTCATTTTCCAATTGGAGCATAGCGACATCATGACAACCCGAACAGGTGACATCGGTTCCATTGTACTCGGGAGAAGCAAGCGTGAAAGTTTTCACCGGGCTCTCGCCGCACTCCTGGTCATTTCCTGCCTGATCCTCTATGTGGGCGGGAAGGTGCAGATCGTCAAACTCGGGTACCAGATCGAGGGCCTCGAGCGCGAGAAGCATGAGCTTGAGCGTGCGAACCGGTCGCTTCTGATCGAGGCATCGAGTCTGTCATCTCCCGCTCGTATCGAGGAGATCGCGATCAATCGCTTGGGCATGATCAGGCCGGCGAAGGAGAACGTCGTGATCGTGAAAAGAAAAAGAGATGCGACAAACTCCAGGAACTGAATTTTGACAACGTCGTAAAAGGGCGTATTGTTTTTCCGAATGACGTAGAGTGAAGGAATTGACAGCATCGGCTGACCAATTTCGGGGAGCGTGCAGCTATTAACAGGCGGGGTAGGGTAATAGCGGTATTGCTGCTGATGGTCATGGGCTTCGCACTCGTGGCACTGAGGCTCGTGTACCTCCAGGTCTATCAGCGGGCGGCGCTTACCGTTCGTGCCGAACGGCAGCAGGAGCGCGTCGTGAAGCTCGATCCAAAGCGGGGCACCATTTACGACCGCATGGGCAGGGAGCTTGCCGTGAGCCTTGATGTGGATTCGGTCTACGGGGTGCCTTCAGGGATCGACAACCCCCGCGCGGTTGCGCAGCAGCTTTCACGGATTCTGCGGGAAGACCGGCGGGGCCTTGAGCAGCGACTTGCAGGAAACAAGCAGTTTGTCTGGCTCAGCCGCAAGGTGGAGCCGGGAAGGGCCGAAAAGATCAGGGAACTCGGCAACAAGGAAATCGGTCTTCGTCTTGAAGCAAAACGATTTTATCCCAAAAAGGCCCTTGCCGGGCCGGTGCTTGGATTTCTTGGTGTGGACAACGAGGGCCTCGAGGGACTGGAGCTCACCTATGACAAGGCGCTCCGCGGTGTGAGCGGCTGGGTGCTCGCCGAAAAGGACGCCATGGGCAGGACGGTTTTCCCCGGCGGATCGGGGTTCCAGTACCGGCTGCCGAAACCGGGCCACGACATCATCCTCACGATCGACGAAGTGATCCAGCACATCGCGGAGAAGGAGCTTGATGCGGCGCTCGCGAGTTCGCGCGCAAAAGGCGGCGTTTGCCTTGTCATGAACCCGCAAACCGGCGAGGTGCTTGCCCTTTCCGTACGCTCGGGTTTGAACGGCAAACAGGCGTTCAATCCCAATGAGCCCCAGCGCTCGAAGCCGGCGGAATGGCGAAACCGCGCGGTGACTGATGCCTTCGAGCCGGGTTCAATCTTCAAGCCGGTCCTCGCAGCAGCGGCGCTCGAAGAGCGGGTCGTGCACCCGCTCGAGCCGATTGACTGCTCGGCAGGCAAAATTCAGCTCGCCGACCGGGTGATCAGGGACGCGCATGAAAATGGCGTGCTGACGTTCACGGACGTGATCGCTGAGTCAAGCAACGTCGGGACCATCACGGTGGCCCTGCGCCTTGGCAAGGAGCGCTTTGCGAAATACATCTCCGCCTTCGGCTTCGGCAAGAGGACGGGCGTGGACATCCCCGGAGAGATCTCCGGCCAGCTCAAGGATTACCATCTCTGGTCGGGTGTATCCATCGGCTCCATCGCGATCGGTCAGGAGATCGGGGTGACCCCGATGCAGGTGGCATCGGCCTATTGCGCGCTCGCAAACGGCGGAATGCTCATGAAGCCCTACATCGTATCGGAGATCGTCGACGCCGGGGGGGAAGGGAAAAAGTTCCAGGCCCAGACCATGGGCCGCGCGATCACCGGGGAGACCTGCGCCAAGATGAACAAGATACTTCAGAGGGTCGTTGAGACCGGCACTGGCCAGAAGGCGCGGCCCGCGGGATACACCGCCGCCGGCAAGACGGGGACTGCGCAAAAGATCGACGTAAGGACCGGCAAGTATTCGCAAAAGGATTACGTGAGCTCCTTCGTGGGATTCACTCCGGCCAACTCCCCGAAGCTCGTGATCCTGGTGATGGTGGATACCCCTGAAGGCACCGTCCACTATGGCGGCAGTGTGGCCGGACCGGTGTTCAAGGCGGTGGCTGAACAAAGTCTTGCGTACCTTCAGGTTGCCCCGGACGAGGTGGGAAGCAGGATGCTCCTGGTGGGAAGATGAAACTCGGCGACCTTCTGGCCGGGCTTGAATACAGAACGACGCTTCCGTCAGGCTGGCGTGAACGAGAGGTGCTGGACATCGCCCATGATTCCCGGAAGGTAAAACCGGGCTCGCTGTTCGTGGCCGTGCGAGGATTTCACTCGGACGGCCATCAGTTTATTTCGCAGGCGATAAAACAGGGCGCAACGGCAATTATTGCTGAAAGACAGGAGGGGCCGCCGGTCCCGGCAGGCACTCCGTTGCTCATCGTGGATGACTCGCGAAGAGCGCTTGCCCTCCTTGCGAATGAATTCTTCGGCCATCCATCCCGCCGTCTGATGCTTATCGGCATCACGGGGACGAACGGCAAGACCACGACTTCGTATCTGGTCAAGTCCATCATCGAGGCCGCGGGGCATACTGCCGGGCTTATCGGCACGATCGATTACCGCGTGGGCGACAAGGTGTATCCCGCGCCGAATACCACGCCCGAATCCCTCGAGCTGCAGCGGCTGCTGTCGGAGATGGTGAGGTTCGGGGCGAGCCACTGCGTCATGGAGGTCTCGTCGCACGCGCTTTCGCTCAACAGGATCGAGGGTTGTGCGTTTGCCGTCGCGGGGTTTACGAACCTTACCCAGGACCATCTGGATTTTCACGAGGGCATGGACGCCTATTTTCAAGCCAAGCTGCGGCTCTTCACCGGTCTCTCCCCGGAAGCCTGGGCGATCATCAACAGTGACGACGCGCGCGGGGTCGAGATCGTCAGGAAGACCCGCGCCCGGGTCATCACCACCGGTTTTTCCGAGCTCGCGAACGTGCGCCCGGCAGGGGCGATCCGTCATGGCATCAACGGATTGATGTTCGACGCTGCTTCGCCGGCGGGAACGATCCCTGTCGAATCGCCGCTCGTCGGCAGATATAATGTTTACAATATCCTTACAGCGATCGGCATCGGCACCGCTCTCGGCGTAAGTGCCGACTCGATCGCTCGCGGACTCAAAAGCATGAAGGCCGTGCCCGGCCGCATGGAAAAGGTGGATGAAGGCCAGCCCTTCGGCGTCGTCGTGGACTATGCACACACCGAGGATGCAATCGTCCGGCTCCTCGAGTCGGTGCGGGAGGTTACGGCCGGGCGGATCATCACTGTTTTCGGATGCGGCGGCGATCGGGACAGGGCCAAAAGGCCCCTCATGGGAGCGGCGGCGATCAAGGGGAGCGACTTTGTGATCATCACCTCCGACAATCCGAGGACCGAAGATCCCATGAGCATTATCCGCGACATTGAACAAGGACTCGCGGAACGCGGCGTAAAGAGGTCGGCGCAGGATGTTGCTCAAAAGGTTGTTCCCGGGAAAAAACCGTATGCGGTTATACCGGGCCGGCTTGAAGCCGTTGCCCTTGCGGTCGGTCTGGCAGGGCCCGGAGATGTGGTCGTCCTTGCCGGCAAGGGCCATGAAGACTATCAGCTCGTCGGGGAAAAGAAAATACACTTCGACGATCGGGAGGTCGCGCGGGAGGAAATACGGAAACGACTGAGCCGGGAATCAGGGGTCGGGAGCCGGAAGTCGGCGTGAATACGAGCTCCTGCGAGCTTGCTTCCGCCTGCGCCGTCACGAATCATGGATGAATCTGAAAAAAAGTTGTTGAAGGAGATCGTGGGGAAAATGGCAAGAGTGGAGATCAAAGGGGTATCCATAGACTCCCGTACCATTCGCGAGGGCGAGCTTTTCGTTGCCATTAAAGGCGATCGTTTCGACGGTCACGACTTTGTTCCCGAGGTGATAAAAAGAGGGGCCTGGGGTGCGCTGGTCGAGCGGACGGTGCTTGAGGACAAGTTCTCCGTTCTCGGCGGACTGAAAAATATCCTGCCGGTGGAAGACACGCTCACAGCACTGCAGGAAATGGCGTACAGCCATCGCAGGACGTTCGCTGTTCCCGTCGTGGGCATCACCGGATCGAACGGCAAAACCACGACGAAGGAGATGCTCGCCGGCATCCTGCAGCAACTGGGTCCGGTGCTCAAGAACGAGGGAAACCTGAACAACCATATCGGAGTGCCGCTCACGCTTCTCAGGCTCAATGCCGGCCACAAGGCCGCAGTAGTGGAAATGGGAATGAGCGCGCTGGGGGAGATCGATACGCTCGCCCGGTTCATCGGCCCCGATGTCGGGGTGATCACCAACATTGGTCCGGCCCATCTTGAGTTTCTCAAGAGCATGGACCTGGTGGCGCAGGCAAAGGGAGAGTTGTTCAACCACTTGAAGTCCGATGGTATGGCAGTGCTGAATGCGGATGACCGCTTCTTCGATACGCTGAAAAAAAAGTTCGGCGGACGCGTTCTTTCCTTCGGCATCGAGGAGAAGGCCGATGTGTGCGCAACGGACATCCGGCAGGAACAGAACTTCACGGACTTCACGATCCGGTCTGACGGTTCCACGGTGAACGTGCGGCTGCGGGCCGTGGGAAAACACAATGTCTATAACGCCCTGGCAGCCGCTGCGGCCGCGCTCGCGGTGGGCATGTCCATCGATGCCGTAAAATACGGCCTCGATGATTTTATGCCGGCCGCCCTTCGTTCAGAGCTCAGGCAGGTCC
This sequence comes from Nitrospirota bacterium, assembly GCA_049793155.1. GTDB lineage: Bacteria > Nitrospirota > UBA9217 > UBA9217 > UBA9217 > JALNZF01. The sequence continues at coordinate 12,685 of JBARBN010000009.1, read as the reverse complement.
AGGGAAGGACCGTGCTTGTCGACTGTTATAATGCGAACCCCGCGTCGATGGACGCCGCGCTCGCAACACTTGGCTCGCTGAGATCCGGCGGACGGGCAATTGCCGTGCTTGGAGATATGCTCGAGCTGGGAAAGGTCTCGGTCGAGGCGCATCGTACGATAGGTGCGACCGCGGCCCGGCTCGGGGTGGACCTGGTGATAACGCTGGGGCCGCTCGCGAAACACGTGGGTGAAGGGGCGATCGATGCGGGCATGTCGAAGGACCGGGTGCTTGAGGCGGCTTCGCAGATCGAGGCCGCCGTTCTTCTCAAAAAGCTGTCCCGGCCCGGTGACGCGGTATTGATCAAAGGCTCCCGCGGCATGAAGATGGAAAAGATCCTGGAGGCGTTTTAATGCTCTATCATCTCTTGTATCCACTGCGGGATGCATTCTTCGGCTTTAACGTCTTTCGGTACATCACCTTCCGGAGCGCGGGTGCGGTCCTGACCGCGCTCATAGCAAGTTTCCTGCTGGCTCCGTCCATGATCACCTGGCTTCGGCGGCTCAAGGTGGGTCAGCAGGTCAGGGACGACGGTCCCAAGACCCATCTCAGCAAGCAGGGCACGCCCACGATGGGCGGACTGCTGATCATTGCCGCCCTCGTGAGCTCCGTCCTATTATGGTCGGACCTCACGAACAAGTATGTGTGGGTGGTGCTCTTCGCCACGCTTGCCTTCGGCGGCATCGGGTTCTGGGACGACTACCTCAAGGTGGTGAAGAAGCGATCCACCGGTCTCCGGGCATATCAGAAATTCGGGCTTCAGATCGCGGCATCGCTCGCTGTCGGGATATTTCTCTATAAATTTTCCGGTGATCATACGGCGACCTACCTTTCAGTGCCGTTCATGAAAGGTTTTTTACTGGACCTCGGCTGGTTTTACATCCCCTTTGTCGCCGTGGTCCTGGTGGGGTCGTCCAACGCGGTGAACCTCACCGACGGCCTCGATGGTCTGGCCATCGGTCTCGTGGGTATCGCAGCGACGGCGAACGCGGTGATCGTCTATCTGGGTGGGAACAAGATCATCGCCGACTATCTGAAGATCCTCTATATTTCCGGGAGCGGCGAGCTTGTCATCTTTTGCGGCGCCATGGTCGGCGCAAGCCTCGGGTTCCTGTGGTACAACACCCATCCGGCAGAAGTGTTCATGGGCGACGTCGGATCTCTTTCGCTTGGCGGAGCGCTCGGCACGCTTGCGGTGGTGACCAAACACGAGCTCATTCTGATCGTCGTGGGCGGCATATTCGTTATGGAGACGGTCTCGGTGGCCATGCAGGTGGCGTCATACAAACTGACGGGCAAGCGCATCTTCAGGATGGCGCCCATTCATCATCACTTTGAACAGATCGGATGGCCGGAGTCGAAGGTCATCGTGCGGTTCTGGATCATCGGCATCATCCTGGCGCTGATCTCTATCGGGTCGTTGAAGTTGCGATGAAGACAGGAAGTTGAGAAGAGAGGAAGAGGGGATGATAAGAACGCAAGAGCAACGCGTTTTTCCCGACGATTTTTCATAACTTCCTAACATCCCACCTTCTCAACTTCGCATCTATCAGGAGGTACGGTGAAGCCCGACTTCAAGGGCAAAAGGGTCACGGTAGTAGGTCTGGCGCGGAGCGGGGTGGCCGCTGCGAGGGCCCTCCATGCGCTCGGCGCGATCGTGACGGTCACGGACAAGAAGCCGATTGAACAGCTTACCGCTCAGCGAACATCGCTTGGCAGCGGCATCACGATAGAGGCGGGCGGCCATCCGGACCGGATCTTCATCGAGACCGACCTCATCGTAGTCAGTCCCGGTGTGCCTAAGATCACCCCGCTCCTGCAGGCCCGGAGGCATGGCGTCAAGGTGATCAGCGAGCTCGAACTCGCATGGCTGCTCTCTGGTGCGCCGTACATCGGCATCACGGGCACGAACGGCAAGTCCACGGTCACGACCCTCGTGGGGCTGATGCTCGCGAAAGCGAAGAAGAACGTTCTGGTGGCGGGAAATATCGGGACCGCGCTCACCGGGGATATCTCGCATCTCTCCCGAATGGACTGGATCGTTGCAGAGCTTTCGAGTTTTCAACTTGAGGACATCGAGACCTTCAGGCCGCGGATCGCGGCCATCCTGAACGTGACCCAGGACCATCTTGACCGGTATCGCGATATTGAGGAGTATGGAGAAACCAAGGCGCGAATATTCATGAACCAGCAAAAAGACGATTTTCTGGTCTTGAATTTCGATGACCCTCTCGTGAAGTCCTACGCCAGACGCACGGCCGCCACGGTCATTCCTTTTTCAAGGCAGCTCAGGTTCAACCCCGGCGCGTGCGTGCTTGACGGACACCTCATGTTCAACGGACGGCGCATCATTGCCGTCGATGCACTGAAGATCAGCGGCGTGCATAACCTCGAAAACGCGCTTGCCGCAGCAGCGCTGTCTCTCCTGTCCGGGGCTGATGTCCGATCCGTGGCAGCGGTGCTGAGGGAGTTTCCCGGCCTTGAGCACCGTCTCGAATTCGTACGTGAAAAAGACGGCGTGAGCTATATCAATGACTCGAAAGGCACCAATGTCGGCGCCGTGCTCAAGTCCGTGGAGGGTTTCACCCGGCCCGTGATCCTGATCGCCGGAGGCCTGGACAAGGGAAGCGATTTCGGCCCGCTCACTGATCTGTTCAGGCACAAGGTCAAGCTTCTGGTCCTGATCGGCAAGGCCGCGGACAAGATGGCAAAGACGCTCGGCGCCTCCACGGAGACCGTGTTCGCGCGGACGCTGCAAGAGGCGGTCCGGGTCTCGTCCGTTCGCGCCCGTCAGGGGGACGTCGTGCTGCTGTCGCCCGCGTGCGCGAGTTTTGACATGTTCAGGGATTTTGAGGACCGCGGAAGACAGTTCAAAGAAGCAGTTATGAGTCTGTAGAGTTAATAGAGTCTATAGAGTTTAAAGAGTAAAAACCTGGACAACTCTATGAACTCAATGAACTCTATAAACTCAATGAACTCTATGAACTCTATGAACTCTATGAACTCTATGAACTCAAAACACCATCAGGGTCATTACGACACACCGCTGCTCACCGCAATTCTGGCGCTCGTGGTGGGCAGCGTCGTCATGGTGTACAGCTCAAGCAGCGTTGTTGCGCTTACCACCTACGACGACCCGGCGTACTTCATGAAGCGCCAGATCATGTGGGCCGTCTTCGGCCTTGCGCTGATGGCCGGTACGATGCGCATGGACCATCACGTGCTTCAGGACCGGCGGGCCGTGCTCGTCCTGCTGGTCGTTTCCCTGCTGCTGCTCGCGTCTACGCTCGTTCCCGGCGTGGGAAGAATGGTCAACGGGTCCAGGAGGTGGCTGCGTCTCGGTTTTGTTTCGTTCCAGCCGTCGGAGCTTGCGAAGTTCGCGATCGTGGTGTACATGAGCTCTTACATCGTGAAAAAGCAGGAAGCGCTGCGCGATTTCAAGAACGGACTGTTCCCGGCCTACCTCGTGACCGGAATGTTCCTGCTCCTGGCGCTCCGTCAACCGGATTTCGGCGCTGCCATGACGCTCGCCGGCGTGGCCGGGATCATGCTCTTCGCCGGGGGGGCGAACCTGCTTCAGCTCGGCGGTACTGTTCTTGCTGCGCTCCCTTTCGTCTATATTGCGGTGGCTCACAGCGCGTACCGTGCCCGCAGGATCTTCTCTTTCCTCGACCCCTGGGCCGACCCGCAGGGGGCGGGCCATCAGATCATCCAGTCGTTCCTTGCCTTCGGCAGCGGCGGTGTGTTCGGGCGGGGTCTGGGCGAAGGCAGGCAGAAGCTTCTCTTCCTTCCGGAGCGGCATTCCGATTTCATCTATGCGGTGATCGGGGAAGAGCTTGGCCTGATCGGGGCGCTCGGGGTGCTGGTGCTCTTTCTCATCATATTATTGCGCGGTGTGCGTATCGCACGCGCCTCGGGAGATCCGTTCAGTCGCCTGCTCGCTCTCGGCATCACGCTCCTGATCTGCTTTCAGGGGCTGATCAACATGCTGGTCGTGACCGGGCTGCTGCCGACCAAGGGCATCGCGCTCCCGCTTATGAGCTACGGCGGCTCATCGCTGGTGATAACCATGATGGCACTCGGGGTGCTGCTCAATATATCGAAAGAGACGAGTTGAAAAAGACAACGGCTTTTACCGCAGAACGCGGAGGTCGCAGAGGGATGCACTACCACATTCAATATATTTTGTCCGTTTTTTTTCTCCGCTGTCACTGCGTCCTCTGCGGTGAAAAGGATTTTGCAGAGTTATTAGCATGAAAGTCATTATCGCAGGCGGAGGGACCGGAGGTCATCTGTATCCCGGGATCGCCATCGCCCGTGAGCTGCTGAAGGAGAGCGGAAACGAGGTCCTGTTCGTCGGCACAAGTCAGGGAATCGAGGCCAAGGTGCTTCCGAAAGAAGGATTACCGGTCCGCTATATCACGGTCGGTAAGCTTAAAGGCATGAAGCTCCTGTCCATCATCAAGACAATAGGAATGCTTCCGATGAGCGTATTCCAGTCCTTGATGGTGCTTCGTGATATCAGGCCCGATGTGGTGATCGGAGTGGGTGGATATTCCTCGGGTCCGATGGGCCTTGCAGCATTAGGGCTCCGGCGTCCTTTATTTATTGTGGAGCCGAATTCCTATGCAGGGCTTGCGAACAGGACCCTGGGGAGGCTCGCCGACAAGGTGATCCTCTGCTTTCCCGGGACAGGGGCGCAGAAGTTCTTCCCTCCCGCGAAAACAGTTAGTCTCGGTCCGCTGGTAAGGCAGGGGATTGAACAGGGCGACCGCGCCAAGTCGCTCGCCGGTTTCGGCCTTGAACCGGGAAGGTTCACGGTCTTTGTGATGGGCGGGAGCGGTGGCGCTCACGCCATCAACACGGCAATGAAGCACGCCGCCGTATATCTGAAAGACATCAGCGAGCTTCAGGTCCTTCACCAGACCGGGGAAAAAGACGTTGTCGAGGTCGCTGCGGGCTATCGCGCTGCGGGGGTGAACGCGGTCGTGCTCCCGTATATACACGACATGGCAGGGGCTTACGCCGCTGCCGACCTGGTGGTCAGCCGGTCCGGAGCAACCACGGTGGCTGAACTTGCGGTGTGCGGGAGGCGTGCTGTCCTGGTCCCCTTTCCCTTTGCCGCGGACAACCACCAGGAGTACAATGCAGCGACGCTGGCAGCGCGCGGCACGGCCGAGGTGATCATACAGAAGGACCTGACGCCGGAGAAACTGGCAAACGTCATCAAAAAGTACAGTGCAGAGGGGGCCGGCGCGGCGGGCTCGGCTCCGATGAAGAATACGGCGGCAGCGGAGATCGTGAGGATCTGCAAAGATTATGTTCAAAAAAATTAAACACATCCATTTTGTGGGGATTGGCGGCATCGGCATGAGCGGCATTGCCGAGGTGCTGCTGAACCTCGGGTATAAGGTAACCGGCTCGGACATGAAGGAGTCGGACACAACAGAGCGGCTTAAAAAACTGGGCAGCGAGATCTTCATCGGCCACCGCGCCGAAAACGTCTCGTCGCCGCACGTGGTCGTGATCTCATCGGCGGTGAAGAGCGACAATGTTGAGGTGATCGCAGCGCGGGAAAAGCAGATCCCGGTAATTCCCCGGGCAGAGATGCTCGCCGAACTCATGCGGCTCAAGTACGGCGTTGCCATCGCGGGCGCGCACGGAAAGACCACGACAACGTCCATGGTAGCCACGGTTCTCGCGGCAGGCGGGATCGACCCCACGGTCGTGATCGGCGGAAAACTGAACAGCCTCGGCACGAACGCCAAGCTGGGCCAGGGCGAGTTCCTCGTGGCCGAGGCGGACGAGAGCGACGGGAGTTTCCTGAAGCTCTCCCCGACCATCGGCGTGGTCACGACCATCGATGAAGAGCATCTTGATTATTATAAGGACATCCACGAGATCAAGGAGGCATTTCTTGCCTTCATCAACAAGGTCCCGTTCTACGGCGTGTCCATCTTATGCCTGGACCAGCCGCATATCCAGGCCCTTATCCCGTTCGTGCAGAAACGGTATCTGACTTACGGTATGAGCTCGCAGGCCGATTACCAGGCGCGTGATATCTCGCTCAAGCCGCTCGGCTCGGCGTTCAAGGTGCTGCACCACACCCTCGACCTGGGATGGTTCGAGCTCTCGGTGCCCGGTGTGCACAATATCAACAACAGCCTTGCGGCTATTGCCGTGGCACGGGAACTGGACGTCGATCTCGAGGTCATCAGAAAAGCGCTCAAGAACTTCAGCGGCGTGCAGCGGCGGTTCCAGATCAAGGGCGAGGTAGGCGGGATAACGATCGTTGATGATTACGGTCACCATCCCACGGAGGTAAAAGCCACGCTTGCAGCGGCGGCGGCTGGCATGGAGCGGCGTGTGGTCGTGGTGTTCCAGCCCCACCGCTATACGAGGACGCAGCATCTGCTCGAGGAGTTCTTTACCGCGTTCAACCAGGCCGACGCCCTGGTGGTCATGGACATCTATGCGGCAGGTGAAAAGCCGATCCCCGGCGTGACGGGCCAGGCCTTGTACGAAGGGATCAAGAAATACGGGCATAAAGATGTGACTTTCATTTCGGACCGCGAAAAGATCGTCGAACACATGGCCTCAGTTCTTAAGAAGGGCGACCTTATGATCACGCTCGGCGCCGGAGACGTATGGAAGCTCGGGGAACAGGTCGTGGAGAGACTGAAACGTGGAGATAAATAACTTTAAAGGCGACATAAAGAGTGACGAGCCGCTGAGCAGGCATACGTCGTACACCATCGGCGGTCCGGCCGATGTCCTTGCCTGGCCCGCCGACCGGGAGGACCTTCGTCTCCTTCTGCAGACGATCAAGACCCGGAACCTGCGCTACTTCATCATCGGCGGGGGCACCAACCTGCTTGTCCGGGACGGCGGGTTTCGCGGGGTGATGATCGCCCTGCATCGCATGAATACGATCAAGATCGAACGGGAATACCGCTCGATCGGCGGCTCTTTTGTCGTAGTGTACGCTGAGGCCGGCGCGTCGCTGGCCAAGCTGCTGTCCTTTTCCGTGGAGCAGGGGCTCACGGGCCTTGAGTTCGCCGCAGGCATCCCGGGTACGGTCGGCGGCGCGGTCTGCATGAACGCCGGCACGTCCCTAGGTGAGATGGGGGATGTGATTGAATCCGTTACCCTGATCTCTCCCGAGGGCGAGCTGAGCACCAGGAGCGCGGAGGAAATGGAGTTCGGCTACCGGATGGCCTCCATCCCCGAAGGGCACCTGGTGCTGGAGGTGCGGGTGGTCCTGCGGCGCGATGATAAAGGGAAGATCAAATTACGGCTGAAAGAACTGCTCGACGCGAGAAAACAGCGCCAGCCATGGGGCCTCCCGAATGCAGGATCGGTGTTCAAAAACCCGCAGGAAGAGTCAGCGGGCATGCTGATAGAGAGTGCCGGGCTCAAGGGCAGAACGATCGGTGGTGCGCAGGTTTCGGAAAAACACGCCAACGTGATCGTGAACACGGGGAATGCGAAGGCAGCGGATGTACTTGCGCTCATGGAGATAGTCAAAGAGAAAGTCCTTGAGGTATCGGGTGTCCGGCTTGTGCCGGAGATAAAAATAATAGGCGAAGACTAACGAGTCGGATAAAGAGTCGATAGAGTTCATCGAGTCTGACGAGTCTAACGAGTGAGAATCTTTAACAACTCAAGAACTCTAAAAACTCTTCAGACTCATTAGACTCATTAGGCTCTTTAGACTCAAAAGACTGCGAGTGAAACGAGCATGGGATTGGTGACGAAGAAAAAGATCGGTGTTCTCATGGGCGGGTTGTCGTCGGAGCGGGAGGTCTCGCTTTCGAGCGGGAACGCGATCCTGCAGGCGCTCGTGGCAAAGGGATATGCCGCCGTGCCAATTGATGTCGGACGGGATGTCGCCGAACGGATACGGCAGACCGGCATCGAGGTCGCCTTCAACGGTCTCCATGGCAAATTCGGCGAGGATGGCGCGATCCAGGGACTGCTCGAGGTCATGGGTATTCCTTACACGGGCTCGGGCATTCTCGCGAGCGCCATGGGCATGAACAAGATCATCTCCAAGGCCGTGTTCAAGGCCTACGGTCTTCACGTGGGACCGTTCATGGTTGCATCCGCCGGCGATAAGGAATCGCTCACGACAGCGCAGACGAAGATCGGTTTCCCCCTTGTTGTCAAACCGAGCTCCGAGGGATCAAGTGTGGGGGTGAGTCTGGTCAACACGGGTGACGAACTTGCCCCTGCGGTGAAACAAGCCCTTTTGTATGATCGCGAGGTGCTGATCGAACAGTACATCCGCGGGATGGAGATACAGGTCGGCATTCTGGGCGAGCGCGCGTTGGGCGCCATCGAGATCGTGCCCAAGGATGTTTTCTACAGCTATAAGGCAAAGTACGAACAAGGGATGTCGGAACATTTCTTTCCCGCCCGGGTCCCCGAAGCGGTGTACAAACGGACGCTCGATGCGGGGTTGGCCGCGCATCGCGCCCTGGACTGCAGGGGATACAGCAGGGTCGATTTTATTATTGATGCCGCCGGCACTCCGTATATCCTTGAAGTGAACACCCTGCCGGGGATGACGGCTACGAGCCTGTTGCCCGATATCGCACGAGGTGTCGGCATGTCGTTCCCTGACCTGGTGGAGGAAATTCTGCGATTGGCGCTTGTGAAAGCATAAATTTTAGATTGCGGATTTCGGATTGCGGATGAGAAGCTTTTCGAATAGCGAGAATCAGTTATTCCGCATTCCGCAATCATCAATCCGAAATCGACTATGAGAGACTATAAGAACGTCAAGGTCCCGAGATCGTATCGCGGAAGCTCGAACCGCTCGACCGTAAAGCGGGCCATCGTGGGCCGCACCACCGGACGGTCGCGTGCAGGCGGAACCGGGATCAAACATGTTGCACTGCAGATCATCACGGTCATTCTGATCGCAGCGGGCGGCCTGCTGGCCTGGAAAGGGTACCAGATGCTCCTGCACGCCGAGATGTTCCAGATCGCGGGCGTTGACGTCAAGGGTGCGAAGCAGGTGAGTCAGGCAGATCTCAAGGAGATCGCCGGCGTTTTCACCGGCCAGAATATTTTCAGAGTAGACCTTGAGACCCCCGTCAGGCGAGCGCGCGCGAACCCCTGGGTGAAGGATGTCAGGATATACCGCCGTCTGCCGAACAGGATCAGCATGGTCATTACCGAGCGGGTCGCCTTTGCGCTGCTGGATACCGGGAACAGCAGGTATGTGATGGATAGCGAAGGGGTCGTTATCGACAAGGTCGCGAAAGAAAACGCATCAGAATGGCAGCTCCCGGTCGTGGCTGTCAAGGAGTCTCGCATACGGCTTGGCGAGCAGGTTACGTACGAAGGCATGGCCGAAGCGCTGACGCTCGTTGCCGAGATCGCCGAACGGGGCGGGTGGAGGATGAATGAGGTGACGATCAAGGCAGGGTCTCCCGAGACGCTCAGCGTTTTGTATGCCGACCATGAGTTCAAGATCGGCACGGGCAATTATCCGGAAAAGCTCCGCAGGCTTGCCGAGATCCTGTCTGACGGAACACAGCGCGGCCTGGAGATCGCCTACGTGGACCTTCGTCCCGAGCGGCAGGCTGCAGTGATGGTGAAAAATGCGGGGGGCAAGGGGCAGGGGTCAGGGGTCAAGAAAAAGCGTGGCACATAGTTAATGCTTGACCCTTGCCCCATGACCCTTGACCCTGATGAAGGAGGACGCAGTGGCAAAAAAACCGAATAATGTGCTTGTAGGTCTGGACCTCGGAACGACCAAGGTCTGCGCCATCGTCGGGGAGGTCAAAGACGACGGACAGGTGGATATCATCGGGATCGGCATCAGTCCCTCGCACGGACTGAAAAAAGGCGTGGTCGTCAACATCGACAGCACGGTGGAGTCCATTAAAAAATCCGTGCACGAGGCCGAGCTTATGGCCGGTGTGGAGATCAACGCGGCGTACGTGGGGATCTCCGGCAACCACATCAAGGGAATGAACTCGCGCGGTGTGGCGGCCATCAAGAACCGTGAGGTCGGACCGGCGGACGTGGCGCGGGCCATCGACGGTGCCCGGGCCGTGAACATTCCCATGGACCAGCAGATCCTCCATGTTTTACCGCAGGAATTCATCATAGACGACCAGGACGGGATCAAGGACCCGCACGGAATGTCAGGAACGCGGCTCGATGTCAAGGTACACATCATCACCGGCGCGGTGACCGCCATTCAGAACATCGTAAAGAGTTGCTCGCGCGCGGGTCTGCATGTGAACGACCTGGTGCTGCAGCCGCTTGCCTCGAGCAGGGCCGTGCTGACCTCCGAGGAGCAGGAACTCGGCGTGGTCGTCGTGGACATCGGCGGCGGAACAACGGACCTGGCGTTCTTCCTCGAAGGCAGCCTGTGGCACACAGAGGTGCTTCCCATCGGCGGAAATCATCTCACGAACGACATCGCCATCGGCCTGCGCACACCCGCCTCGGAAGCGGAAAAGATCAAGATCAAGTACGGGTGCGCACTGTCGTCCCTCGTGAAGCACGAGGAAAGCCTCGATGTCCCCAGTGTCGGCGGGCGGCCGCCCCGGCTCCTCTCACGCCAGATCCTGTGTGAGATCATCGAGCCCCGTGTCGAAGAGCTGTTCGGCATGATACAACAGCGGCTCAAGAAGACCGGGTTTGAAGACATGTTCGCCTCCGGCGTCGTGCTTACCGGCGGTACTGCCCTCATGGAAGGGGTGCAGGATGCCGCGGAGCGCTATCTCGGCCTGCCGATCCGGCGCGGCACCCCGAGGAACATCGGCGGCCTCATGGATGTGGTGAACAGCCCCATATACGCCACGGGCGTGGGGCTTGTCCTTTACGGTGCTGAGAACGCGCAGACGGCGCCGAGCAAATTCAGGGGCAACGGGAGCCTGAAGCGTCTGTGGAAGTGGGTGGAAGGATTCGTCTAACTCGGGTCAACAGTAAGGGGGGCCAGGTCATGGCGAGAAGAATCAAGGAGAATAATAACATGGAAGATAATCTCGATTTCAGATTTCAGGATATCATGGAATTTGTTGCGAATGCGCACAGCGAAGTCCCGTGCGAAGCTGCCGCGGACAAACCGCTCGATGAGGGGAGGGCACACGAAATGTTCCAGTTTGAGGATGAAAGACTGCCCGCCGTCATAAAAGTGATCGGCGTAGGCGGAGGAGGAAGCAATGCCGTGAGCAGCATGGTCGAATCTGAGATCATGGGGGTCAGCTTCATCGTGGTCAATACCGACATGCAGGCCCTGGAGCGTGCGCGGGTCCCGATCAAACTCCAGATCGGGTCCAAGATCACGAGCGGACGCGGGGCAGGCGCAAATCCGGAGATCGGACGGACAGCCGCCCTTGAGGACGCGGACAAGATCAAGGCCACGCTCGCCGGGGCCGACATGGTCTTCATCACCGCCGGCATGGGCGGCGGCACAGGAACGGGCGCCGCGCCGGTGCTTGCCGGCCTTGCGCGCGAGGTTGGCGCCCTTGTGGTCGGCGTGGTGACCAAGCCCTTCAGCTTCGAGGGATTGGCCCGGATGCAGAAGGCGGACGAAGGGATAGCCGAGCTCAAAAAGAACGTCGATGCCCTCATCGTGATCCCGAACGAACGCCTGCTTAATCTTGCCGAAAAAAGGACCACGCTGCTCGATTCCTTCCTGCTCGCCGACAGCGTTCTTTGTCAGGCGGTCAAGGGGATCTCCGATGTGGTGATGGTGCCGGGCTATGTCAACGTTGATTTTGCCGACGTCAGGACCGTGATGTCGAGCCGCGGCAGGGCCGTCATGGGCACCGGGATCGGCCGCGGGGAGACACGGGCCGCGGATGCCGCACAGCAGGCGATCGCAAGCCCGCTGCTGGAAGACGGTTCGATCAAGGGCGCGCGCGGCGTCCTCATCAATATCACTGCAGGCAATGACCTCGGCATCAATGAGCTGAGCGAGGCGACCGCGATCATCAAGGAAGAGGTTGATCCGGCCGCGAACATCATCTTCGGCGCGGTGATCAACCCGGTCATGAGCGAGGAGATCATGGTGACCGTGATAGCGACGGGGTTCGATGAGGAGGGCGTGCGCGACCGCATCAAAAAACCGGTGGCGAACTTCAAGGAGTTCAGGGCGTCATTGGAAAAGCCGAAGCGAAAACAAGAGGCCTTCGATTTCAGAAATGAATCGTTCGGCATAGACCATGAGGACCTGGACAAACCCACGTTCCTCAGGCGGCAGGCGGATTGAACAATCTAGAATAGCCGTTGCAGGAAAACCGCCGCCTAACAGGCATGAATAAAGTCTGCCGTTGAATCCCTTACGGGCGTGAACCGCGTTCTTCCATAACTATTCGTTGCATCCATTGAGCACTTACCCTTCCTGTTAGAATTTTGAGCGGGAGTCTCTCTCGATGCTGCTCAAAATTCCCCGCAGGATGCTGACATCCCTGCTGTTCATCCGTGCCCTGCCGAAGAGCTGCCTCAGCGAGAACATCATCCGTTCGGGGTGGTCGCGTTCAAGAAATCCGGTCGTTTGAAGGGTTTCCTGTAAGTGAAGAAAAAAACCCTCGGTCTCGTCAAGCGTCGCGAGCTGTCCTGCCACGCGGCCCTCATACACGCCAGATGCCAAAAAAAGCTCATAGGCAATTATCATGAC
>JBARBN010000008.1:0-16218 GCA_049793155.1 Nitrospirota bacterium | reverse complement strand
ACCCTTTCAATACGGAACTTCTTGGGGCCAGTTCTTGGAGCCACATCTATAATGTGGCGACCGCTCTTTTGGAATTTATGCTGCGATTGCTGCAAGAAATTCTTCAGGGGTCATGATCGAAAGGTCGTCGGTTACATAATCGGTTTTGTTTCTGGTAATGAGGCAGTCTGCCTTCGCGCTGACAGCGGAATAATACTGTACCGCATCCTCGAAATCCCGGAAGTCGGACGCTAGTGACAGGTCGATTACTTTCTCATCCACGGTGGCCACACGGAACACGATCCGGACCTTTTCCAATACCTTCATTGCCTTGTCCCGCTTGAGTTCCTTAGCCAGTATATAAAAGAGAGTAGGGAAACTGTTCGAGCACAGATAGCCTTTTAGCTGCTTCGCCTCGATCATAGTGAATAGCCGCGCAGCGGGGGAATAGAAGGGTTCTCGCTTGAGAAAGATATCCAAAATGAAGTTTATGTCGCACAAAACGGTTTTCACCGGTATTTCTCCTCGATGTGCTTCCGATAGCCTGCGATAAGTTTTTTCTCATCGGTCTTCGGACTGAGCACGCCCGAGATTTCCGCGAGAACGGGCGTCGCTTCCGTTTGCCCTTTCTTTTCTTCGGAGACGGCTTGGAAGTAACCGGCTACCATTTTGGACAGGCTGACGCCCCGGACACGGGCGGCGCGCTTCGCATTTCGAATGACACCCTCGTCGAGCCGCAGGGTAAGTTTCGTTGCCATAGTGTTCACCTCCTGACGTACATAATTTACACGATTGTACGTCTCTTGTCAATAGCCTCCGCAGAAAAACTGCGGTCCCGGCTCGTCCGGCACTGTTCCAATATTGTTCCGGAAAATATCAAAACGCTCAAAACCGGCAGAATAGATAGAATCAATGTAGCGCTGCTAATCGCTTGATTGTTGAAGCAAAACGGGAAACCAGACGCAAATCAAGGAATTAAGAAAAATCGTTTTGACCCTTTCGCAATGCGGGGGCCGAGGGTTCGATCCCCTTCTCGTCCACCAATTATTCAACTGCCTGCAATATATTTTTCTCTTCATTTACTTGGACTGTGCTAAATTGTGCTGGTCCTATCCAAGGCATCCCTGCAATGCGCGATCTTTGCCGGCTTGACCGTACGCGTAAAAACCTTCAATGCGTTTCTGCTATCAAACGATTTACCTTCGCTGTCATAAAAGACAAGATTCGATTTAATTGACCTGACCTTGTACCTTGCCTTTAAGACTTCCAAATACACGTCCGTTAAACGGCTGTGTGTCCTTATCCCGATTATTAACCCGTTCTCGAAATATGCCGAGTAGGAACCGCGACAGATGTCTCTTCGGCATCTTATTAAACATAATGGGTGTGAACGGCTTTGCGGCCTCGTGTTCGGCCATAAATTCTAACCTTTGGAAGCCACGGTGGGACGTGAAGACAGGTAAATTGACAAAGACGGGAAAAGCGAATAAACTAGCTCACAATAGTACTGAGTAAACCACGTAAACTTGATTACTCCGTATCTGTTGAAAATATCCTTGAATTTTCATTATGCTATTCGGAAGTGCTGTGCGATTTTCTTCAATGGCGCTGTGAATATTTCAGGACTCGCATTCCGCGATTTAAATCGACAGGAGGTACGCCATGTCAACGGACGAAAAAGGAGCTATTGGGCCAGACGATCTGACAGGAGAATATGTTGCGATCGACTATAAAGCGCTTGGTTCCAAAATCAAGCATGTTCGGGGTACTGCTACTCAGGCGGACTTTGCCAAACAATTCGGCATCACACGGGCTGAGGTCAGCAAGATCGAGCGGGGTGAAGTCCGGCCGACTGCCGAGTTGCTTTACAATATTTGCCTGAAGCATCATCTCAGTCTTGAATGGATGTTGTCCGGTCACGAGCCCTCACTTGAGTCTGCCCAGGAAGAACTCTTTAAAGAAGAACCTGTAAAAGCTGCGCCGGTCAAAGAGGCTCCGCCAGCAGTGTGCGTAACGCCGATCCTTGAATTAACCGATATGATCGAATGGTTCAGGCTGCACCCGGAAGACCTGTGCTTGGTCAATAAGATGATTCAGGGCAAGAAACTTATGTTGGATTCAATGAAGGAGCTGGAGAAATAAACGGGAAGTTACCTGCCTCTTGTCTGCCTAAAAGCAGTGCAGTTTGCATTTTCTCCATGAGAACCGCATGCAGGAGAAGGCTATTAACCGAGTAATCAACAGGTTCTCAACAAACAATGTGGACATTTGGAATAAGTCAAGGTTATCGACTCTTTCTGAATCAAACACACGCTCCAGACTGAAAAGAAAGATAGAATCCATTCTGGAATTGATAACGTTATCCATAGAATGCCCGCTTACCTTAGTTGACAGCGCTCTAAATCGGGGATATATTCGTTGCAATTGATATCGTTTTAACGGCATCACCTTACCGCTGAGATCGAGCTAATGGGAGGACAAAATAATGAAAAGGTTGCTTGCAATAATGGTGGTTACAATTTGCATCGTTATTTCGCGCGGATCTGCCGCACAAAAAGTGGGTGGCGGGGATATCAACTTTTCACCTAAAAACGCGGCGCCGGTTGTATTTAGCCATGAAAAACATGTAAATGCAAAGGGGCTTAAGTGCAGCGGTTGCCATTATCATACGTTCCAAATGGCGAAAGGGGCATACAAAATGGACATGACGAAAATGACTAAGGGCGCCTTCTGCGGCAGGTGCCATAATGGTGAGATAGCCTTCGATGTGAAGGATGAGAAGAACTGTCCCCTCTGTCATCATTAACCGTAAGAATCGCTTTTGATACATCATGAGCCGCAGGAAAAGGTTTTTGAGGAATTTGCAGCTACATCGGATCACGTCTGCGCAAAGAAAGAAAGGCACCCTTGCTGAAATTAACGCCCGCCCGGATCGCGCTGCTCTATACCGCCGCAGGTTGTCTGTGGATCACATTTTCAGACACGGTGCTCGCTGAGCTTGTCCATGACGCGAAGATGATCACCCTGATCTCGCTGGTGAAAGGCTGGCTGTACGTTGCCGTTACTGCGATCGTCCTTTACCTGCTCATTCGGAAAGGCGAGTCTACGCTTCGCGAGAGTGAAAAGAAGTTCCGCATGCTGTCGGATACAGCGGCCGCGGCGATCTTCATTTACCGGGGCACGAAATTCCTCTATGTTAACGCTACGTCGCAGAAAATGACCGGCTACTCGCAGGAGGAACTGCTGCGCATGAATTTCTGGGACGCGGTCCATCATGAGCATCGGGATAGCTTCCGGCAACGCGAGGTATCCCGTCTGCAAGGCGACGACGTTGTTTCGCATTATGAATTCAAAATAGTCACCAAATCCGGTGAGGAACGCTGGGTGGATTTCACGTCGGGCATCATCGAGTTTGAGGGAGAACGAGCGGGGCTCGGCACGGCATATGAAGTGACCGAGCGCAAGAAACTCGAAAATCAGCTCTGTCAGTCCCAGAAGATCGAGGCCGTCGGCCAGCTTGCCGGCGGCGTGGCCCACGATTTTAATAATATCCTTACCGCGATCATAGGGTATGGAAGCATTATAAAAACGAAGCTGCCGGAAAACGATCCTCTTCGCGCTTATGCCGAGCAGATATTGATGTCCGCGGAACGGGCGGCAAATCTGACGAGCGGGCTCCTTGCTTTCAGCAGAAAACAGGCAATTCAGCCGCATCCGGTAAATATAGATAAGATCATCACCAGCGTCGGCCGCCTTCTTACGCGTCTTATCGGAGAGGATGTCGAGTTGACCATGGAGCTGGGCTGCGGGGAGACTGCAATTTTTGCGGACCCCGGCCAGGTCGAGCAGGTGCTTTTGAACCTGGCGACCAATGCGCGGGACGCCATGCCGAACGGAGGAGCACTGACCATTAGAACAGAGCCCGTGGAGCTGGATCGGGACTTTATCGAGACCCACGGCTTCGGCGCCGCCGGATCTTATGTGCTGATAATCGTGACGGATACGGGTAAGGGCATGGACCGGAAGACGCAGGACCGCATCTTCGAGCCGTTTTTCACGACCAAGGAGGTCGGCAAGGGGACCGGACTCGGCCTGGCCGTCGTCTACGGGATAATCAAACAGCACGAAGGGTATATCACCGTTTACAGCGAGCCGGGCAAAGGCACGACGTATAAAATATTCCTGCCCATCATCGAGGCTGAAATAGAGCAAACGGGAACGTCGAAAAGGGCCGATGCACCGGGCGGAACCGAAACGATCCTGGTAGCCGAGGACGACGAGGCTGTCAGGGCGCTCACGGTAAAGCTGTTTACGGAGGCGGGTTATAAGGTGGTCGAGGCTTCGAATGGCGAGGAGGCGGTCCGAAAATTCAGGGAGCAAAAAGACGCGATACAACTCCTGGTGCTCGATCTGATCATGCCGCGGAAGAACGGGAAAGAGGCATATGATGAGATATGCAGTATCCGCCCCGATATTAAGGCGATCTTTCTGAGCGGCTATGCGGGGGATATTTTCGAAAAAAAGCATTTAAACGGGGAGCGTTTCAACATCATCCTCAAGCCGGTATCTCCATTGACATTACTGTATAAAGTGCGGGAAGTCCTTGACGCCCCGTAGGAACATGCTATAATTTCGACGATTGCAATCAAAAATACAGAGGGAAGAGAGTATCCGGAAAGATTTAACCTGGGAGCGCATTAAATCTTACCTGAGGAGGCAATATGGATAACGATACACTTTTTGAAGTTTTTAAAACGGCGATAGTCAATGAGCATAATGCATATGAGTTTTATCTGAAGGCGGCCAGAGAGTCCACCAATGTAGAGGCAAAAAAGGTTTTTGAGGAATTTGCCGCTACAGAGTTGGGCCATAGAACCGACCTTGAAGAACTCTATAAGACACTAAAATCACAAAAGTAAAGTCAGAATCATAAAGTAACTGACCTTGACGTGCCGGTGTTCGTACGCAGGGAGCGTTCCTGCACGGCATCGGTAAGCCCAAGCCAGGGGGCCACGTCTATATCATTAGACTTTTTGAATGTGTTGTATCGCCAGCGTCTCTTCTATGGGCTGACAGCACGGTTACCTCTGAACATCGATATTCTGCTAATCTTCTTCTGCTTAGACTGCCCATGCGAACACCGCATCGATATTGCGGCAACCATGCGTCTCCGTCTCGAAACCGATCTCACGCTTTGATCGCAATAGGACAGGTGTTTTGAAGGGTCACTACAACGAGCAGAGTGCTGATCGTGGTTAGATCAACAAACTGCCCGGCAGGGGAATGCGTGGTTACAATCAGCGACTATTTACCGACAAGGGATATTCGTTTCTCCTGGTTGGTCCGGCTCAGGGGTTCAATAAAAATTCGTCAGCGATCGTTTTCCCGCCGATAACGATGACCCGCCTTCCCTCGATCTTCAGTCTTTCCTCGGCGTACAGTTGGATGGCCCGGGAATATATCTTGTGCTCCTGCTTGAGGATTCGTTCCGACAGGCTGTCCTCGGTGTCGTTGTCAAGGATGGGCACAACGGCCTGGATGATGATCGGGCCGGTATCCATGCCTTCGTCAACAAAGTGAACAGTGCAGCCGGAGAACTTGACGCCGTGTTCCAGTGCGGCTTTCTGAACATGGAGACCGGGAAATGCCGGCAGGAGGGCAGGGTGGATGTTCAGGATCCTGTTGGGGAACGCCTTGATAAGCGTAGGTGTGATGATGCGCATGAAACCAGCGAGGCAAACAAGTTCCACCGTGCTTTTTTGGAGCTCCTTTATGAGCAAGGCGTCGTACTCATCCCGTTTCCCCCTGTACCCCTTGGAGCTTATGTAAATGGGCGGGATGTTGTGCTTTCGTGCGCGCTCGAGGGAATAAGCATCAGGCTGGTCGCTGATCACGACAGCGATCTCAGCCGGGAGAAGGCCTTTTTCAATATTGTCTATAATGGCCTGGAGGTTAGAACCGCGACCGGAAACGAGAACGCCGATGCGTACTTTGTGCATGAAAACTCCTTGAATTAGGGGCCAGGACCTGAACCCTATCTTTCTTCGTACTTCACACCCTGCCTGCCCGTAACGACCTCGCCGATGAGATACGCCGTCTCGCCGAGTTTCTTTGCCTTCTTCATCACCGCCTCGGCCTGTTTTGCCGGTACCGCGAGGATCATGCCGATACCCATATTGAAGTCCCGGTACATCTCTTCGTCGTTCACGCCGGCCTTCTTTCTGACCAGTGAAAAAATGGGATGAATGTCCCAGGTACCTTTACGGATCAGGGCCTGTGTCCCTTTCGGAAGCATGCGCGGTGTGTTCCCGGTGATGCCGCCGCCGGTGATGTGCGCCATACCGCTGATGTCGAAATCCTTCATCAGGGCCATAACGGATTTCGCGTAGATCCTCGTCGGCGTCAGCAGCACCTCACCCAGGGGCCTGTTGGCAAGCTCGGAAAGTGTATCGTTCATTCCATAGCCGGATCGTTCGAGCAGGACCTTGCGTACAAGTGAAAATCCGTTGCTATGGAGTCCCGAAGAGGCGAGACCGATGAGCGCGTTGCCTGGTTTGATCTTTGACCCGTTGATGATCTTTTGCTTTTCAACGACGCCCACCGCGAAACCGGCGAGGTCGTATTCGTTCTCGCTGTAGAAGGAGGGCATTTCCGCGGTCTCGCCGCCGATGAGCGCGCAGCCGGCCTGCTTGCAGCCTTCCGCAATGCCCTTGACGATGTCGGCGTGCTCCTGCGGTTTCAGCCTGCCCATGGCAAAGTAGTCGAGGAAGAAGAGCGGCTCCGCTCCCTGGACGATGATGTCGTTCACGCACATGGCTACGAGGTCAATCCCCACGGTATCGTGCCGGTTCATGAGAAAGGCGATCTTGAGCTTGGTACCAACGCCGTCGGTGCCGGAAACGAGGACCGGGGCCTTGTATTTTTTGAGTGCAAAGAGCCCGCCAAACCCGCCGATGTGCGTCATGACCTCGGGCCTGAACGTGGATTTTACGTAGGGCTTTATCTTCTCGACGAAGAGGTCGCCTGCATCGATATCTACACCTGCGTCTTTGTAGGTTATGGCCATACTGTTTCCCTTCTCGATTTTTCGGAGATAGTACCTGTAATGCGGAGGGTTGTCAACCCCGTTATTGCAAATGAAAAAGAATGGGTACCTATGCTCGATGGCACGTTATTTTCAGTGAATACTCTTTGAAGCTATTCGATAACGGGGTCAAGCGGTCAATATATCAGGTGATAATTGCGCATTCCGGGGGGATGATCGGTAGTTACGCCTGTTCCGATACGTGTTATTTGACCTTCTTTTGGATCTCCTGAACGGTGGAGTTGTTCAGCAGCTTCGTGAACTTTGGATTGGCCATGAGGGCCGGGATATCGCCGGCATTGACCGCTTTCAAAATATCAGGGTCTTCCAGGATCTTCTTAAATTCAGGATCATTCTGCAGGGACTGGATCAAACCCAAAATCTCCTGATCGCTCATCATCGTGTTCTCGAGGGACCGTATCTCGCCGCCGGCGCTCTGCAGAGCCCGAACGCCTTGAGACGATGCCTTTGGCCGGATCACCTTGACCTTCGATTCTTCGATCTTGATCGTACCGAGGCTTTCGGACCTGATCGCATAGATCCCATTGTTCAGGGACACGACGTCTCCGGTGATGACACTGCCGTCCTTCAGCTCGATCTCCCGGAGTTCGCCTGCAAAGGCGCTGACGCTGACGAGCAACAAAACAACCGCGAAGAAGAACAGAAGATGTTTCATGGTCATACCCTCCGGAGAATCTGCGGTAACGATAGGATAATTTACACGATATGTCAAGAGAAGGACAGGATGAAGAAACATTTATATGGTCTTGTTTGCGAAAAAAAAGTCGCTCCCCGGGAGGGGACGCGGCTTTTTCACCGTAAGTATATGCGGGATGAGCAATGACAACGAAAAGAGGGGAACTGCAGGAATTATGTTTCACTACAAGTGACACACCTTGCACCTCGCATTGTTCTGGCGGCCATGGCAGGGGAAGCACGACGCCGGATTGATCCTGCCGTCGATCTTATGCTGCGTAAGATAGTCCCCCCGGTGCGGCAGGGCACGCTCCGGTGAATCCTTATACTTGTCGCTCGGCTTGAGTTCTTCCTTGTTCGCGTGGCAGTCGGCGCAGAAGGATTCCTTGTGACAGAGGTCGCAGACCTGCTTCTGCTGGGCCGCGTAGAACTTGTGGCGCGTAATGTAGTCAGAGGTATGGTTCATCGATGTGCGCCAGTCATTGTGACAGTCGGAGCAGATGGGTGCTTGCGCTATTTCCGTGGGATGCTTCTTTGCAAGGCTTGCGGTCCCGGCGCATGCATAGAGCACCACCGCGAACGTGATTGAGAGGCTGATGAGCATCAACAATTTTGGAAAAACGTTCTTCATTTCTTATTTCCTCCCCTTGGCGCTGGACTTCATGTCGAAGTTGTAAACCAACTTCAGGAGCCCTCTCACGTCTCTATTGAAATAAGGGTCTTTAGCGTACTCGACGTCGGCGGCCAGCCTCGCCCTGGGCGACAGGGCGTATCCGCCGGCGAGCGATGCCGAGTATGCGTTCTTCACGCCATTGATATCCACATCGTATCCCACGGACAAAAGGTCGACGGTGATATCGGCTTGGGTGAATTTCTTGTATCCATACACCCGGTATTCCCGGTACCTCAGCGTGTCTGTCCTGCCGTCCATCCGGTGGAAGGAGAGGCCTGCCCCGATATTATTCTGTGCACCCGCAAACGTAAGCCTTCCCCCGAAATATTTTGCGTCGCCGGCGATGCTGTAGTTGTAATTTTTGTAATCAGCCGAGAGCGCTGCGCTCCCGAGCTTCAATACCACCTCTTCTCCGACGGTGGAGACCTTCTCATTGGGGTCGATGACCGCCGGGTCGAACATGAAGGCGGTAGTCGTGGCAGAAGTAAAGAAGTCCTTGTAGCTGATCTCGGTGAACTCCGTGCGGAAACTGAGATTGCTGAACGGCCCCAGCGTAAGGTAATAAGCATGCTTCATCCACGCCGTGGTGAGGGCATTGTAAAATGACGAGCCGAGAAGCTCCACGCCATTGACGGGCCGGAGCCAGAGGTCGACGCCCTCTTCCTCCCTGAAATTCTTACTCACGTCCTTCCCGTTGAATATCTCTTTGCCGTTTTTTTCCTTAAGGTAAGAGACCCCGATTTTGTAAATGTTCTGTACGCCGTGGCTGAGCCTGCCGCCGTAGACCGAGTCTCCGCTGCGGTCATCGAACGTCGTCTCCACGGGGCTGCCCCCGAACGCCGCAAGGCCAAACCCGCCTAAAAGTGCGGTCCGCGCGTAGACGCCGTCAATCTGCTCCGATGCCACACCTTCATTGACAAGGACCCTGCCGAGATCCATGGCTGCGTTCGCGCGGCCCCCCCTGATGCGAAGGAATGCGTACTGAAGATCGCTGTTGTTCCTGTTCTGGCCCGGCGCGCTCTCCTGCCTCAGATCGTACCGGAGCCAGCCGCCGAAATGGAAGGACACATTCTGCGTGCCGACGTCTTCAGCCTTGAAGTCGAGATATTCGAAGAAGGGCAGGAGCTTGGATGAGTCGATTGCCTCCCGAGACTGCAGGTACGACCTTGACTGGCCCGAGAAGTCAAGAGCGGCGGCAGGCGATGAAAAAGCCAGGGCCGCAAGCAGCAGAGTTGCAGGCAGATATAAACATGTACGCATATGAGTAGCCCCCATAACAACTAGTTTAGTCACGGCAATGATCAGGTCTGTGTTTGAACTGGTTGAAGACGCTAAATAACGTGATTCCCGATAAGCTGACCTGGCAGAAACTATCTGTTCTTGAAAAGCCAACCCTCGCAGGAAATTGTTAAATTTCAGAGAGTACGGTTAAATATCTATTATTATAGTAGCACTCAAACGGACCTTTGGGGCAAGGTTATGAAAAAAACATTTTTTTAATCAGCGGCCAAAAAAAGGACCTTGAGCTCTTGTGCCACCCTTGTCAGCAAAAGGCATCAAAGAGCCGGATCATCTCCTGCATAATGGCGGACAACCTTCGGACCTTTCGCTGGGGGCTTTCATTCAATGTCTTGATGAGCGGTTCGCAGAAGAACCACGTACATTTGAACGGCCTCATCCATCTCTGCTGAACACACCCCCGGGGCCCCATGCTCTCACAAGGAGCGTCCAGCGGCCGTGCATCATCGCGCGGCGGCACATCGACATTCAGCGCTCTCATAAACGCAATGTCCCTCTTCTGATATATCCCGTGCTTTTGTCTGCAACAGACGTCCGTGCAGACAGGGCAGACCGCTGCGGTATATTCTTCGATAAGCGGTGAGGATTCGATCAAGAGTTTCTTGAGCTTTGCAGCAACGGCGGCGCGATCGCTTATCATGGCATATTTAAAAACGTGTTCTCAAGGACGAGCAGAGACATAATTAAAAAGAGGTAGACATTGATTTTTCTGAAAAGCAGGGGGGTGGAAGCGAGCACCGGCTGTCGTGCCGCAAGAGACCTCCCGCTCCAGACAAGCCATAGGGCGGACGGAATGAAAGCAACATACAGGACCGGCGACCTGACAACACCATAGAGCGGAAGCAGCAAGGTCGCAACTGCTGCGGCGAAGATCCAGGTATAGGTGATGTGTGCGATCTGTGACCTGCTCATCAATACCGTGAGCGACGGAAGCCCGGCCTTTTCATAGTCCTGTCCATGGCGCAGAAGGAGAAGCCAGAAGTGGGGGACCTGCCACATGAAGAAGATGAAGCAGACAGCGGCGATACGGGGGTCGAACAGGGCACCGCCCGCCGATACCCAGCCGATGAGCGGAGGGATCATGCCCACTGCTGCGCCGGGAACGGCAGCGAATGCAGTCGTCTTCTTAAGAGAGGTGTAGATTCCGTTATACCAGAGAAGGGCGAAGAGCCCCAAGAGCGCCGTCCTCGCGCCCCCCGTGTACGCGAGGAAGGACAATCCCGCCAGAAACAGTGCAAAAGAGAGAAACAAAGCGTGAGACGGGGTCATGCTTCCGGACGGGAGGGGCCTTTTGCGGGTCCGTTCCATCCTCGCGTCAAGATCTCGCTCCTGGTACTGGTTCAAGGCTGATGCTGCACAGGCCAGGAGAAAGACCGCGGGGAAAACAACAAATACGGCGGCGATCCGGTAATGGGGGGCGAGAAAGAATCCCGTTGCCGCGGAGGCTGCAGCGAAGAGGGAAATAACGACCCGGCAGAGAATGAGATAACTTTTTAATACCGACATGGAGTCACCAGGTGGATCAGTTCCCTCTCACCGGCCCCTCTCGGCAGGAGAGGCCGGGGTGAGGGAGATTTTACGGATGAAAATCTTATTTCAAGTTCTTCAAATACTCAGTAATGCTGTCGACCTCATCGTCCGTGAGAACGCCCTTTTGTGAAGGCATGATGGGAGGGAAGCCCTTAACCCGGTCTATCTCAGGATTCAGGAGCGTCTGTTTGATGAAGGCTTCGTCGACAACGATCTCCCGCTCCCTGCCGTCATTGACCACGGCTTCCTTTTTCCCGAACATGCCTTTGAACGTCGGCCCGATCTTCGGCGTTCCATCCGTTGTATGACAGGAGATGCAGCCCTTGACCTGGACAAGCCGGGCTCCGTCGGCCGCCTCAGCTGCCTCATGGGATGCCGGGGTCTTCGCTCCTTTGACCTTCTTGACGTGAGGCGCCCTCGTAGCGCCCCCGTACCACGCATCAAAATCCTTTTCGCTCATGACCTCGACCGTGGTGATCATCGACGAATGTCCCACGCCGCAGTATTCCGTGCAGAAAAGGTCATAGGACCCGAGTTCGTCGGGAAGGAACCAGAGGTGCGTTTCCCTGCCCGGCACGGCATCCTCCTTGATGTGGTACGCGGGTATGAAGAGGCTGTGGAGCACATCGGCCGAAGTGATCAGGAGCTTGACGGGTTTCCTGACGGGCACTTTTAGGATGTTCGTTTCTTTGCCGTTGGCGTAGTCGAAGGTCCATGACCACTCGCGGGCCGTGACGTGCACGACCATAGCGTCGGGCGGGGCAGTCCGCATGTATACGAAGCCTTTCCAGCCGACATAGAAGATAGCCAATACCAGAATCGTGGGGATCACGGTCCAGATGATCTCGAGCGTGGTGCTCTCCCCGACTTCCTCGGCCTGGGGATGGCGCTTCCTTCTGTAGCGGAACACGAAGTAGATCATTACCCCGGTGTTCAGGGCCAGCAGCGTCAGGGAAATGCCCAGGATGAAGAAGAACGTGTCGTCCGCGGGGTTGGACATATTCGGCCAGCCGGTTACCATGATCCACCTTTAGATAAGTTCATCGTTCAGCGTTCACCTTCAGAGTACGGAAGAGACACTACCGTGTCATTTTGCTTTGAACTCCGTCCTCTGAACTTTGAAATATATTATCATCGGTACCAGATATCGACAAACGTGAGTCCGATGATGATTGAAATTGTAATCAAGGGTACGAAAAGGAGCAGCTTGAACAGTCTTTTTTCGTACTTCAAGTGCATGAAGAACCAGAGCACGAGGCTCGCCTTGACCGAGGCGATGGCGATATTGGCGACCATGCTCCACTCGCCCATTTGCATTTGCGCTGCCTTGATCGTGAGTCCGGTCAGGCAGAGCAGGGCGATCCAGACGAAAACGAAGGTCTTTGTTGCTACGAAGTGGCTCTTGCTCTCTTCCATACAGTCCTTGGTCCTCCCGTATTGGCCCGCCGGGAAAGAAACGTTTACAAGATCAGGTAAAACAGCGGGAACAGGTATATCCAGATGATGTCAACCAGATGCCAGAAAAGGCCTGCGTTCTCCAGTTTTACGTAATCGGTGCTCGATATACCGCCCCGCAGCGTCCACGCGAACATGAGCGTGATGACAGATATGCCGATGATGACGTGCAGCGCATGGATGCCGGTCATGACGTAGTAAAGACCGAAGAACAGGATCTTGCCATGGCTCATGGCCACGAGAACGGGCGAGTCCGGATAGAAACCTTTGCGGATGTGGTCGCTCCATTCGAAATACTTGTTCGCCAGGAAAACGAGGGCCAGGAGCACGGTGGCGGCCTGGAGCGCGAGAGAGCGAGCCTTCAGTCCTTTTTTGATCGATGAGATCGCCAGGGCCATGGTCAGGCTGCTGGTCAGGAGGATGATCGTGTTTGCCGCTCCGATAAAGACGTTCATCTCGCTGCCGGCTTCGTGAAAATCGGCCGTGTTCACCTGACGGTATTCGGCGTAGACCAGGAACATGCCCCCGAAGAGCAGGATCTCCGTGAACAGAAAGAGCCACATGCCGAGTTTTGCGCCGGTGTAGTCGCGGTGCTCCATGTGTACGGTCTCATTCATGAGAGGTTAAAGTCAGGGCAGTGAGAATGGTGCACGGAGTAAATCTCACTTTCCGCCGGCGCGTTGCCGATGCGTTCTGTTCCGCGTATATTATGTAAAATCATACGGTCCCTTCGTGACCACGGGCTGCTCGGCGAAATTTTCCGTGGGTGGCGGCGAAGTGGTCTGCCATTCGAGCGACGCCGCTTCCCATGGATTGTCCCCGGCCTCTCTGCCCGTAAAGAGCGAGTGGATAAGGTTATAGAACATAATAATCAGCCCCATGGCCAGAATCCAGGATCCGATAGTGGCGACCAGGTTGGGGGCGTTAAATTTCGGAAGATAGTCGTAATACCGCCGGGGCATCCCTTCCCAGCCGAGAATGAACATGGAAAAATAGAGCATGTTGAAGCCGATGAACAGAATCACCCAGGCGAGCTTTGCCAGATGATCTTCATAAAGTCTGCCGGTAATTTTTGGAAACCAGTAGTGGAGGCCCGCGAAGAACCCCATGGCCGTGCCGCCGAACATCACATAGTGAAAGTGCCCCACGATGAAGTAGGTGCCGTGGACGTGGAGGTTCGTGGCAAGGGCCCCCTGCACGAGGCCGGTCAGGCCGCCGATTGAAAACAGAAAAATGAAACCGAGTGTATAGAGCAGCGGCGCGTCCATCCTGATCGAGCCCTTGTAGAGGCTCGCGATCCAGTTGAAGACCTTCACCCCGCTGGGCACGGCAACGAGGAACGTGAGAAGCGAGAAGATGACCCGCGCCGTGTCGCTCATTCCGCTGGTGAACATATGGTGACCCCAGACGAGGTAACCGACGAAGGCGATGGCCAGGCTCGATGCGGCTATGAACGGGTATCCGAAGATATTTCTTCGAGTGAACACCGGAATGATGTCGGTGACGGCGCCCATCGCCGGCAGGATCATGATATAGACTGCCGGGTGGGAGTAGATCCAGAACATGTGCTCGAAGAGGATCGGGTCCCCCCCCTTTGCCGGATCGAAGAAGCCCACGCCGAAAAAGCGCTCGATGATGATCAGGAGCAGCGTGATGGCCAGGACCGGCGTGGCCAGAAGCTGGATCCATGAAGTGGCGTAGATGGACCAGGTGAACAGGGTCATTCTTCGCCAGGTCATGCCGGGTGCCCGGAGCCGGTGGATCGTGGTCAGGAAGTTCATGCCGGTGAGCGTCGATGACATCCCTATCAGGAACACGCCGAATACTGCGAGCGACACGTTCGTGCCTGTGCGGATGCTGTAGGGGATGTAGAAGGTCCAGCCTGTGTCCGGCGGGCCGCCGCCGGTAAAAAGAGACGTGACGGCAAGCGCTCCGCCAATGATATACAGCCACCAGGTCAGGATATTGATCCGGGGGAAGGCGACATCGCGCGCTCCGATCTGGAGCGGCAGAATGAAGTTCCCGAGCGAAGCGGGAATGCCGGGAATGATGAAAAGGAAGATCATGACCACGCCGTGAAGCGTGAACAGGGCATTGTATGTCTGGGCGCTGAAAAAGTGCATGCCGGACCGGATGAGTTCGAGACGCATCGAGAGCCCGATGCACGCGCCGACGAAGAAGAATGCGAGCGTCGAGCCGAGGTACAGGAGGCCGATCCTTTTATGGTCGGTCGTGAAGATCCAGCCGAAGATACCGGGGTATTTGCCTGGAGTCTGGTAGAAGCTCGTTTCCAAAATTATGCAACTCCCCTAAAAACGAAATCTTTCTTGCCACGAAGGGCGCAGCATACAAGGTTACCGGAAAAACCTTCAGGAGAAAGGGGAACGATGGGGAAAGGGAGAGGCGTCCTTTTTGAGCAGTCCCCATTTCACCTGAAAGTTTTTTACTCAGGGCCTCGCTTTTTTTTCGTCGATATCATTAAATAAGCAAAGAACGATCCGACGAACAGGATCATGACCGTTGCCGTGACCTTTAATATATTAAACACATACGATTTTTTCAGCGGATCATAGCTGAAGCAGTACATGAGCACCTTGCGCGCGGGGGATCCGACCCGCCCTGCCGCCGCTTCATTCAATGCCATGCTGACCTCGAAGGGGAGGAAACTCACGCCTTCGATATAGCGCACGATCTTTCCTCCGGGCGCGATGACGACGAGTGTGATCGGATGTGAAAAATCATGTTCACTGTCGCGCTGGAATTTGAAGCCGATTGAGTCAGTGAACTTTCTGATGTTGTTCTCATCGCCGGTCAGGAACATCCATGCTTCAGGTGGAAATGGTTTGCCGACCGCCTTGAGGTAATTCCGCTTCTTGTCAAGGGCCAGCGCCGGCTTGTCGTGTTCATCAAAGCTGAGCGTTATCACCTGAAAATCCCGGCCCGGTTTAACCAGTTCGAGCTTGCCGAGCACCTCCGCCAGACCGGTCAGGAGCATGGGGCATTCGTGCATGCAGCTCAGGTAGACCGGCGCTATAATCGTCGGTTTGTTGATCGAATTCTTAAGATCGACACGGTTGTCATGCTCATCAACGAATGCGGCGCCTGCAGGGATGTACTGCCCCAGTTTTTCCTCGAGCGCGATATCAGCCTTCGTGGCAGTGGTTTCATGCCCGGAGGAAGGGGCAGCCGCCAATAACAGGGTAAGAAGTAACAGAACGGTCTTGCGCAATGGCAGCTCCTGACGCGATCAATGAAATATCGGCGTTTGATCATGCGAGCGCCGATACCATAATGTTGAGCATAGCGCAAAAGCATCGGGAAAGTCAAGCTCAGGACATGAATAGTATATATGGAAACCATCCGTCATCTGTGGTATATATATCAATCCATGAACGTAAAAAAGAAGACCGAAAACTGCGCTGTCTGCGGTTCAGCTCTTGAATATCTGCACCATGCTGAAAATCTTGTGTGCGTCTACTGTGGATCAACAGAACAGGGTCAC
>JBARBN010000007.1:0-16717 GCA_049793155.1 Nitrospirota bacterium | reverse complement strand
CTGCCTCTCTCCCTCGGGGTTGAGGATAGAGGTGAGTGAGACATGCTGGTTTGAATTTCGGCTGTTCCATGACATTATGAACGGCGGATGCCGTCTTTTCGCATCCGGCCGCGCAGTGTGCTGGGGTTGAGACCGAGCATCGCTGCCGCGCCTTTTTTCCCTTCGATCCTCCACCCGGCCTTCTCGAGCGCCTGGAGGATGTGGTCGCGTTCCAGCTCCGCAAGGCCCTTGCTGTCCTGCGCCTCCTGCTCACCGGCCTGAACGCTATTCACGAACCTATCAAGTATCCGCAACGTGGAACCCTGACTCGTGATCACTGACCGCTCGATGATGCTCTCCAGCTCACGCACGTTGCCCGGCCAATCGTATTCCTGGAGGACATTCAGGGTTTCTTTCGACACCGTCTCGATCTTCTTTCCTGTTTTCTTGTTGAATTTGGCGACAAAATAATCGACAAGAAGCGGGATGTCCTCCTTGCGCTGCCGGAGGGGCGGGATCGTGATGGGGAATACATTCAGCCGGTAGAACAGGTCTTCCCGGAACCTGCCCCTCCGGATCTCTTCCTCCAGATTCCGGTTGGTGGACGCGATGATCCGGACATTGACCTTGATGGTCTTCGGACCGCCCAGCCGCTCAAACTCGCCGTCCTGGATGACCCTGAGCAGCTTGGTCTGGAGCTCCATCGGCATCTCGCCGATCTCGTCGAGAAACAGAGTGCTGTTGTCGGCAAGTTCGAAGCGCCCTATCTGCCGGTCATGGGACCCGGTGAAGGCGCCTTTTTCCCGACCGAAAAGCTCGCTTTCAATGAGGTTCGCCGGGAGTGCCGAGCAATTGACCGTTATCATGGGCCGGTCCTTGCGGCTGCTTCTCAGGTGAATAGCGCGCGCTATTACTCCCTTCCCCGTGCCGGTCTCGCCAAGGAGGAGAACGGTCGCTTCCTGGGGCGCCACCTGTTCGACCTTGAAGAACACATACTCGAGGGCATTGCTTCGCCCTATGATCTCGCCGAAGTTGAACTCCCTGTCGATCACGTTGTGAAGGTAGATGTTCTCAGCCTGGAACCGGTCCTTTAACTGCCTGTTTTCCGCATTCGCGCTCCGGAGCGACTCCTCCGTCCCCTTGCGCTCCTCTATTTCCTGCAAGAGCTGTTCGTTTACCGTGAGCAACTCTCCGGTACGTTCCACTATCTTCAGATCAAGCTTGCCATACAACTTTTGGAGTGCGTCTTCCGCCAGCCTGCGATCGGTGATGTCTACGATAGAAATGCGGACACTGCCTGCTTTGCCGTCGATAGGCTCCTTTGCTATGCTTTGGAGCTGCGCAAAAAAGGCAGCGCCGTTTTTTCTCTTAAGCCTGATTTCACAGGCCTGGTTGCCCTGTTTTTGAAAAACCGCTGAGCAATGTCTCGTAAAAATATCCCTGTCCGCGGCTTCCGCGATAAAACTGCTAAAGGGCCTCTTGAGCAGCAAACCCCTCTCGATTCCCAGCAAATGCGCGCCGGTAAGATTTACCCCCTCTATCAGTCCCTGTGCATCAATGGTAAAATAGCCGACAGGGGCAAGGTCATATAATTCAGCGTACTGGTTCCTCGATGACTCCAGTTCATCCCGGGACTTGCGCAATTCTTCATTCTGCATCTCCAGCTCGATCTGGTGCGTACCGAGTTCGTGGACAAGCTCATGAATGTCACTGGCCGATAGCTTTTGAAGTCTCTCGAGCTGTGTGCGCAGTTTTTCTTCGGCCTTCCGGCGTAGGGAGGCGAGACCCTCTCTCTGTCGGTCCGGTGAAGGGGGATTTTTCATATTTGCTGAACCCGCATTATAACTTTAATCGGCAAGTCGTGAATTTGCGCCTCTTTGCCAGACGCGGCGAGATCGCATCCTTTCATTCTGCTATCTCTTCTCACGGATAGATAATATGCGCTGAAGTGAAATCGAACTCGAACCCGGCAGGATTTTAATGGCGCTCTCCATGACCACCACCGCTCTCACCACCACCGCGTTCTTCATGTCCTTCATGGCCGCCACCCCTGCCGGGTTCAGGTACAAAGATGGGGAAACAACCGCTCAGTACGACCAACAAGACCCCGATTATAAATATTCTAATTGTGTTCATCATAATTCTATTCTCCTTTTTTTGTTCATTTTTGGTTCTCTCAGACTCCTGAAGACTTATTTAAGTTCTTCCGGCAATGCACTTTTGAGCATTTAGATTATAGCATTTTTGTTGAAAATATGAACGAGTATAAAGTGATTTACAATGGCGATGGGTTTATAGGCAAGAACGAACCAACTTATCTCCTCTCCCGTGCGCTTTATTTATTTAGAGCATGGCATTCTGATGATTCGAGGTCTTTTTGTATACCCGTTCAGGGCTTAACCGTCCATCGAAGCATCGTCTTAGATAAATCCCTCTGTTAGAATGCCGGTTGGCCCTTGAGCGAGGCCAACCACCTACATAATTCGCCGCCCTTTAGCTGCATATTTACGCCGCCCTCTCCCAATCCACCCGTGCCAGCTTATTGTCATGCGACCACTGGTACGTCACTTTGCCGCGGAAGGCCTTCCTGATCGACCGGCCGATCCGCTGCGCCAGCTTTTCATTCGTCGTGGAGATCACGATGCTGCCATAACCGTTTTCCTTTATGGACATCACGCGCTCGAGGGGGTTAAAGCCCCGGGCCCGCGCCTCCTCGTTCTTGATAAGGTTCAACAGCTCCTGCTTGTGTGGAAGCACATAATCGCCCTTCAGCGTCACGATGCCGCCGGGGAAATTATCTCGTATCTTCAGACAGGCGGGGCAGACGGCGACGGTCGTGTCGCGGACCTCGACCGCGGCCTTGTACATATTCGCATCAGCGTACCACCGCTTGTTCTTGTAGACGGCATGGCACCCTTCGCAAACCGTTATCTTCTTCCCCGCGCCTTTCGGAAGATAGGGATCTGCGGTCGATGATTTCTTTTTATATGTTTGTTTGTATGATCTCTCTACTTTGCCCAGGATCTTCATGTAACTCGCCTCCTTTGAAGGAACTGCAACTTCTTCCATGCAGACTCATTTCACCTTTCCCTCGATCTCGGGAAACTGCTCTTTGAACTCGGGGATATTCCGGGCCAGGAACACCTTCAGCGCCTTGAGCTCCGTCTGCAGATCTTTTATATCTTCAGCCGTCTGCACCTCATGCTTCTTCACGGAATCCGCGAGGTCTGACAGTGCCCTCTCCTGGACCTTGAGCCATTCGATAATGCCGTTCGCGACCTGTTTGTCGTTCATAACCGCCTCGCTCCCGTTACGTATTCAGTTTCATCCCGAGCTTCTGTTCCACCGAGCCAAGCTTCTTCTCGATCCTCGCGTCCCTCCCTTTGCGATCGTCTATCTTGATGCTGGTCACGGCACGCTCTGCATCCCTCATGACCTCATCATGGCACTTTTTGACTACGCCCATGACCTCCTCCCATGAGCCTTCGAGTACCGTGCCCATCGGATTTGCCTTGTAGCGTACGCCGCTCTTCACAACGATCTGGAGTACGCGCGCGACCACGGCGCTGAGGCTGGCACCTGTCCCGACCGGTACCACGCTGAATTCAACCATAACACTCATATTTACAGCCTCCTGAGAAAAGTATAGGAACGACCTCGAATCACAGCGTACCCCTGATTCAAGTATAGCTGCGATTACCAATGATGTAAACCCCGTTACAGAACAAGTTCTTCAGTGAAAACCAGTGGGCATCCGGGAGCTTTTCCGTTGAAAACTGCGAGGGCATATGCAATAATCGCAAACAAACATTTTGCCGGGCAGGAACAAGATGCCGTATTAACGAAACGGGGGCCGCGGACCACGTTATGAGAACTCTTCTCAAGGGACTGGGGATCATTCCCCTTCTTACGCTTTATATTCTCGTATCGGGGATCATCCACCTGATCCCGGCCAGGAGAAACATAAAACGTGTAGTTGCCATACGGACCACCTCTGCCTTTGCGCGCATAGCTCTTATTCTGCTCGGGATCCGCGTCCACGTCAAACATTCTGACCTCCTTCGCAAAGCCGGAAAAGGACGCCTGATTGTCTCGAACCACCTTTCCTACGTCGATGTCCTGGTCCTGGCATCACTTATCCCTTCGGTCTTTACCACGTCGGTCGAGCTGAGAAACACCGTACTGCTCGGCACACTCGCACGGCTCAGCGGGAGTATCTTTGTTGAGCGAAGACGACCATCGGGGCTGAAGCAAGAGATCGAGGTCATTGCAATCGCGCTGGACCAGGGCTTGCCCGTTGTGCTCTTCCCCGAAGGAACCACGTCGAATGGCGATCGCGTGCATCCATTTAAAAATTCCTTGTTTGAATCGGCCTTCATGGCGCACGCTGACATTTTGCCGGTCTGCCTTCACTACAGCAGAGTAAATCAAGAGCGCCTGACACCGCACAACCGCGACAATGTTTTTTATTATGGCGGCGTCTCTTTTGGGAAACACCTCTTCCGCCTCCTTTCTCTGGCATCCGGTGATGTAGAGGTTGTCCCCCTCAAGGCCGTCAAAGCGCACCTTGGCCTGTCGCGGAAAGATCTGGCTACGGCAACGCACGATGCCATCAGCGCAGCCTATTCCGGGCATGAAGCTCAATAAGAAGAATCTTTGCAATGCGGCCGATCATTCATGACCGGGTCTGCCGCGTGTTCCAGGCCTGACGGTTGCGCCGGAACACGTGCATGTTTCATGTTTTTTGCTATTGGTGGGTCAGATGAGACGGGAAGGTTTTGAGTGCATCCTGCAAGGGAGCTGATCCTATCCCCGCATTATAAAGAAGGATAATCCACGTGTGTTATGCGGTCTTCTTCATTGCCCGGTCTTCTTATCGCCGGCGGGCGGCGAGTTGTTCTCACGGTCCGGCGGCTTCACTTCCGTTGCGATCCCCGGAGCCGGAGCAGCGGCCTGAAGCTTCATCTGATGCCGCGATTTTATTTCCTTCTTACTTTTCTCCGCGGGAATGGCAGGTTCTGCGGAAACCTCGGCCGGCGGGGGAACTGCCGGTTTTTCTTTTATCACCCGTATGATCTTCGGGTCATCGATAAAGGGGGAGTATTTCGGCATGGTAAATTGGACCTCGTCTTTTTCCCTGATCAGGAGATCGACCTCGCCAGTCTTCTGTTTGAAGGTTGCCAGCAGCGCGCCTTCCGGCGTGCTCACGGTCAGGAGAAGAGCATCACCCTTTTTCTCTTTTACCACAACGGTCCCCTTGATCACGGTTTCTTTTCCCGCGATTTCTTCGGGGAGGTAGGGCAGCACGTACGGGGGCAGGTAGATCGTGCACAGGATGCCTAGCGTTAATCCGATGAGGAACGATGGAGTTCGAGACTGTTTATTCTGCATGAAATGGCCTCCTTAAGGTACTCACGGTGATTCGAGATACGTGAAACCGGCCACATTCTATTGTAGACAGGCTTTCGGGAAAAGGTAACGCTCGGGGCATCGCCATGCCGCAGCTGCTCATTCTCCTAAGACTTAAAAAAGCCTTTTTTCGTCTGAGGCTCCTTGGACGAGAAGAATCCCTTCTTCGGCTTTGGTTCTTCTTTTCGTTCCGACCCGAACGTCCGTTCCGCGTCGGCACCGGTGCGTGTGACTTTGCCTTCCATTTTCGCTCCCTTTTGAATGCAGAGCGTCTCCTTGTACAAAATCTCCCCCCTGCCTCGCGCGGCTGCCCCGAGCTCGACCTCGTTGCTCTCGAGACTGCCGGTGAACTCGCCGTTGATGTGGATCTTGTCTTTTGCCTGGATCTTGCCGCCGAGAAACTTGCCGGTTACCTTCACGTAGCCTCCGGCGCTGATGTTCCCTCCGCTCATTACGCCTTCGACCTCGACGCTTCCGCCCTTGGCATCGATGTTTCCCTTGTAAGCGCCTTTAATGAAGATGCTTGCATTGTTATCGGCGGTGATATTCCCCTCGAGGTCGCCGTTCATCTGCAGGTCCTGGCTGATGACCATGTTGCCGATAACCTTGCTTCCCTTGAATATCGTGTTCATTCCCTGCTCGTCGATGAGAACCGCACTCGCCACGGCATTCTTCTCCGCTACCTTGACCTCGACCATCTCTTCCTGTTTTAGCATATGTTATCCTCCGATATCCGCTCTCCGCTGTCATATCATGCAAGCCCGCGCCATACACGAATTCTGCCTAGTCTTTGCGGACAATCTTATCGGATCGAGCGATAATAATATGTGATCAATATCACCTTGCCGATCTTCTTGAGTTCGGGCAACATGATGTGTCCCGCGGCGAAAAAACAGCGAGAAGGATCCGGACAATGACCCGGAGCAGGCTTCTATCGGGACCATTTTGAGGGAGTTGCATCCGAGGTTGATTTATCGCTCCCTCAGCTCTTGTCCCGCAATGCAAGTCAGGTACAATGTTCCCTGCGCTCCTTTCGGCCTGGAATGAATGCAAAATAATAAGAATTCCTTGACATTTTACCACCTGATTGTTATGTTACAGGGTTCGTTCAAGGAAAAAGAAGATAATTCATGGATTATTCAGACGAAATAAACAAGCGGCGGACCTTCGCCATCATCAGCCACCCTGACGCGGGCAAGACCACGCTGACGGAGAAGTTTCTGCTTTTCGGCGGCGCGATCCAGGTGGCCGGTGCGGTCAAGTCGAACAAGATCAGGAAGAGCACGTCCTCTGACTTTATGGACATCGAGCGCCAGCGCGGCATCTCGGTGGCAACATCGGTCATGGGCTTCGACTACAACGGACTCAAGATCAATCTGCTCGACACGCCTGGCCATAAGGACTTTGCCGAGGACACCTACCGCACGCTCACCGCGGTGGACAGCGTCATCCTCGTCATCGACTGTGTCAAGGGTGTCGAGGAACAGACCCTCCGGCTTATGGAGGTCTGCCGCATGCGCAAGACGCCCGTCATCATCTTCGTGAACAAGCTCGACCGCGAGGGCAGGCATCCCTTCGAGCTGCTGGACGAGCTCGAAACAAAGCTGAACATAAAGGTCCAGCCGCTCTCATGGCCGATCAGCATGGGGACCTCGTTCAAGGGCGTTTACAATCTCTACAACAACAGCCTCTACCTCTTCCGGCCCGGCGGCGTCAAGGTCGCTGAGGACGTACTTGAGATCCAGGGCATCGGCGACCCCGTCCTTGACCAGCAGCTCGGCGACTATGCAGTAAAGCTCCGTGAGGACGTTGAGTTGATCGAGGGCACGCACAATCCCTTTGACGTCGGGGCCTACCTGCGCGGTGAACTTGCTCCGGTCTTCTTCGGCAGCGCCATCAACAACTTCGGGGTGAAGGAACTGCTCGATACCTTTACCGAGATAGCGCCCACCCCCGGCAGCAGGCCCACGGACCAGCGTGTCGTCAATGCCGACGAGAAGGACTTCACCGGCTTCGTGTTCAAGATCCACGCGAACCTGGACCCGAGGCATCGCGACCGCATCGCCTTCATCCGCGTCTGCTCCGGCAAGTTCGAGCGGAACAAGATGTTCCTTCATGTTCGCCTGGGCAAACAGATCCGGTTCACCAGCCCGGCAAGTTTCCTGGGAGCGCGCAAGAGCATTGTTGACGAGGCCTTTCCCGGCGATGTGATCGGACTGTATGATACCGGCAATTTCAAGATCGGCGACACGCTCACGGAAGGCGAGAAGCTCATGTTCCAGGGCATCCCGACCTTCTCGCCCGAGGTGTTCAAGGAACTCGTGAACCTCGATCCTTCGAAATCGAAACAACTTGCAAAGGGCATCGAACAGCTTACCGACGAGGGCGTGGCCCAGCTCTTCACCCAGCAGCAGGGCAACCGAAGGATAGTCGGTACGGTGGGCCAGCTCCAGTTCGACGTGCTGCAGTACCGGCTGGAGCACGAGTACAATGCGACCTGCAGGTTCGATCCGATGAAGATCTTCAAGGCGTGCTGGATCACCGCGAGCGACGAAAAAGAGATGGACAAATTCTGCAGATTCAAGTCGGACCGCATCGCCACGGACAAGGACGGCAATATCGTGTTTCTTGCAGAATCGGATTGGGTGTTGCGGAATATGATCGAAGCCTATCCCGATATCAAGTTCCATTTTACTTCTGAGTTCAAGCGGGAAATGCAAAATACAAGTGCAACGTAAATGAAATGATTACTGCAGATACATAACATCTGCTCCCAGCCGGCCTCGCTTTTCCAATCACCCTTCCACATTTAAACCAAAAAAGCAGTTGGCCACGGATGAACACTGATGACCACGGATAGAACCAAGCGAAATAATTGCAGCATGATTCGCGAAATGGATGCCTTATGGGTCAGTTCTCAGTTCCTCCATATCCGTGTCAATCCGTGGAAATCCGTGGCTAAATATTCTTTTCAGATTTCCTCATCCCGATAAATAAAAAAAGCTC
Source organism: Nitrospirota bacterium (assembly GCA_049793155.1). Taxonomy (GTDB): domain Bacteria; phylum Nitrospirota; class UBA9217; order UBA9217; family UBA9217; genus JALNZF01. Next base: position 8,323 of record JBARBN010000007.1, on the reverse strand, counting down.
CCCGCCCAAAGACGGGGAGCTTATGAAAAAGTCATCTCTTAGATCTTGGGTAGCTTTGCGAGCGCCTCCTTGATCTTTGCCGCCGGATACTCGTAATCCTGGAGCTTGCCGTCGTGATAATCCGCATACGCCTGGAGATCGAGGTACCCGTGGCCGCTCAGGTTGAAGAGGATCGTCTTTTGCTTGCCTTCCTGCTTGGCCAGGAGCGCTTCATCGATGGCCCCGCGGATGGCATGAGCGCTCTCAGGGGCCGGGATGATCCCCTCGGTATTGGCGAACTGCACGGCGGCCTCGAATACCGGTATCTGGTTGTACGCCCTGGCCTCGATAAGCTTGTCATGATAGAGCTGAGAGATAAGCGGCGAGTCGCCATGATAGCGCAGTCCTCCTGCATGGATGCCCGGGGGCATGAAGTCATGGCCGAGGGTATACATCGTCATCAGGGGGGTAAGCCCCGCAACATCGCCGAAGTCGTACCGGAACTCGCCCTTGGTGAGCGTGGGACAGGACGCTGGCTCGACCGCCATGATGCGCACCTTCTTGCCCTCGATCTTGTCGTGCACGAATGGAAAGCCGATGCCTGAAAGGTTGCTTCCGCCGCCGCAGCACGCGATCACGACATCGGGATAATCGCCCGCGATCTCCATTTGTTTTTTGGCCTCGAGTCCGATCACGGTCTGATGCAGGCACACGTGGTTCAGCACGGAGCCGAGGGCATAGTTGGTATCATCGTGCGTGGCAGCGTCTTCCACGGCCTCGGAAATTGCGAGGCCGAGGCTGCCCTGATTGTTCGGGTCAACTTCGAGGGCCTTCCGTCCCGAGTTCGTCACGGTCGACGGGCTTGCATGCACCGTGGCGCCCCACGTCTCCATCTGAATTCTTCGATAGGGTTTCTGGCCGAAGCTGACCTTCACCATGTATACCGTGACGTCCAGTCCGAAAAGCTGGCCCGCGAGCGCCATGGAGGCCCCCCACTGCCCGGCGCCCGTCTCCGTTGCAATGCGCTTGATGCCTGCCTTCTTATTATAAAAAGCCTGGGGGATGGCGGTGTTCGGCTTGTGGCTGCCTGCCGGGCTCACGCCTTCGTATTTATAGTAGATCTTTGCCGGCGTGCCGAGCGCCTTTTCGAGCCGGTGCGCGCGAAAGAGCGGCGAGGGCCTCCAGAGAGAATAGATGTCCAGAACTTCTTCCGGGATGTCGATCCAGCGGTCCTGGCTCACTTCCTGCAAGATCAGATCCATGGGAAATATCGGCGTGAGATCCTGGGGTCCGATCGGCTGATGCGTGCCGGGATGAAGCGGCGGCTTGGGCTTGTTCGGCATGTCCGCCATGATGTTGTACCATTTGGTTGGTATCTCTTTGTCGGAAAGAAGAATCTTGGTCTGTCTCATACATCCTCCTCGATGATCAATTATGGTCTCGCTGAAATTGCGGCAACGATTGGCAATAGTATACTATTTTGCGGACTTTCTCAATGATATTTTCATTGGTGAGAATGACCGGCAAAACACCACGCTACATTCCTATGGAGAACATGCTGTCCAGGTCGTGGCGGGAGTGAACGCGGAAGGCAATAAGCGTCTCTGACTTGATGATGCCGTCGACCTTGAGCATGTGGCCGGTAACCAATTCGGCCATCTGATCGTTGTCTCGGGCCCGAATGACGACCGCAAGATCATATCTGCCGGCCACCGAATATACCTCGGAAACGCCGTTCATCTCTGCAAGCATCTCCGCAACGGCATTCACCTTGCTCCTCTCAACATTCAACAGGACCAGTGCAGTGACCATTTTTGAGCCTCCTGTAATTTTTTTGTTATTATATCAGATTCTTCATGTTAAGTATAATGGATCATCTCCATACCGAGTGGGTAATATGTGACGCTTGCCTGGCCATGAACGAGCTGAAATTTATGGGCCATGATCAAAGACATGTCCCTACAGGAAGTCCACGATGCTTTTCTTTTTTTCTGCACCCCGGTTCACAGGTCCGCGCAGGCATGCCTTGTTAGCACTAATGACAGGCCTTTTCGAGCATCGCAGCACTACCCCTCGCCCGGCAGAACGGGCTCGGCCGTGTCTGCCTGACTTTGAATGATATCGGTTATGAGACCGCTTGCGCATGCATGTGCGTGGGCCTGTTCACGGGATGCAGGGGCCTCTGAATGGCAGAAATCCGAAGCTTTACCCAAACCTTATTCATCGTCTTCTGCAGATCGAAATGAAGACGGGAGCAGCGAGCGGGGAAGAAAGGCGCCGGTTCTTTGACGGTATTCTCCGTATTCCGGGAACGCAGAGAGAAGTTTTTTTTCCTCAAGCGTGGCCCTGAACATCTGGCCTGCGACAAAGAGCAGAAACAGGAAGACATTGGCCGGAGAGAACCTGAAAACGACGACGCCGGCGGCGGCAACGATCTCGCCGAGATATAACGGGTGCCTCACATAAGCGTAGAGTCCGGTAAAAACGGGCGCCCGCGCCTCCACCATGAGACTGAAGGAACGCCGCAGCGAGACCATGCCCAGCAGCGTGATGAGATTTCCGGTCAGTACCAGGACCATGGAAAAAAGATTCCATCGAAACAGGTTGCCGTCGTAGGGTCCAAAAAGAAAATTAAAGAATGAGGCGTAATCGTGCCGCAGGGGGATCTGCCGCAGCAGTTCCCCATTATGATAGATAACAAGCGGGAGGGCTGCACAGAAGAGGGGATAGAGTGTCTCCAGAAACCCTTCCGGATACCGTACCGGCCTTCTTCGCAGAAAGTACGATGCGAGAAAGAAAATGATGGTAGCGGTGATCAGAAGGCTGTTCGCTTTCGCGGCGGCGTCAAAGGCGCCCCATCCTCTTACCAGGTAAAAAAGATGGAACGCCAGAAATGAGGCGAAGAGCGCTGCACCGGATATCCGGCCCCGTATGTCCCTGCTTATGAACGGCATATCATTTCCAATTACCCGGAAAGCCCTGCAGCTATTCCGTTTTATCCTCCCTGCCGGGTTTTCAGCACAACCGACGCCGGCCCGAAGACCGAATTCTTGTCGAGCACCGCGGATCAGGGGCGGCCAGGTCCCCGGAAAGGACAAGTGCCTGGGCCGGACAACCGCCGTGGCATTGTCCATGAAACTCACAGGCCCGCTGCGGGCAGGCATTGCCGCTAAAGGCCCTGAAAAAAGCAAGCGCCGGACTCCGCCAGATAGCCTCGAAGGGATCGTGCAGGATGTTCCCCAGGAAGAACTCTTTTCTGCCGAAAAAAAGATTGCAGGGATAGACCGATCCGTCCGGCATGATCCCGAGCTTCGTAGTGCCCGCGGGACATCTGACCCGCGAGAGCTCCGGATGGTTTTTTGTATCAGGGACGAAGCCTGAGCAGTACACCGTATCGATAGGGTGCGGCGCGAACGACTGCGCGACAGCCCTCATGAACCGCGGAAACGGAACTGTTTCGCGAAGGTCCGCGCTGTCCAGGGCGTCACGATAGATCAGGTAGAATTTCTTCGGCTTCAGGGCGAGGATCTCGTCGATCAAGCCGCGGTCCAGGCCGGTATGAAAGACCGATTTGGCGACCGGCTTATGCCTTTCAATAAATCCGCGGACCTGCTCAAGCGTATTACGGTCATTGATCGAGACCCCGGCCGAGACCGTCTCGCCGATCTGCACGATTTCCGCGAGGGTCTGCAGGTCCGATCCGTTCGTACTGACGTTGACCGAGAATCCGCGCTCAACAGCCGCCCTGATCAACATCACGATGTCCGGATGCATCGTCGGCTCGCCGCCGATGATATCGAGGGTACCCACCGATATTCGCGCAAGCACATCGAGCATCGCCCTGAACGAGACGGGAGACATGTCCTCGACCGACGGCATGGACCGGTTAAAGCAGAACTCGCAGGCTCGGTTGCACCGCAGTGTGGGGTAGAATTGTATGTAGTCGGGACCGGTTCTCATGAGAATATTATTTGCCACGGATGTACACGGATAGTCACGGATTTCAAATCAGAAGTAAATTCTTCTTCATTTCAAAACCAATTTGTTTTTGAGATTACTATCCGTGTTAATCAGTGTCCATCCGTGGTCAAATGAAGTATGTCCTCCCGTTCTTTTTTATGAACCCTTCTTTCGTGAGCAATACGAGATTCGTCCTCACCCGCTCTTTGTCCATACCGGTCTTCGCCACAACTTGATTCATGGTCAGCGGCGATTCTTTTACGAGAACCTTGATGACCCTGCCCCGGACCTGCCTGTTTGAATTCTCGAAGGGGCTTTGTTTTGTATAATGCGCGCTTCTACGATTTGGATTGACCTGCACCCTCTTGAGCATGGTACCGTAATCCATGAGTGCATTGTACCATTTCCTCGGGTCCCCGACATCCATCGTCTGTTCAAGGAGTGGAATTATTTCATCATCATGAATATCGTCCCGATCATGAAAGAACTCATGGATGTAGACGCGTCTGATGTTCGTATCCATGAAAACGACAGGCTTGTTGAATGCAAAGGCTGCGATCGCACCCGCTGTATACGGCCCGATGCCCGGTAGGGCGATCAGCTTTTCGGGCTCTCGTGGAAGCTTGCCTCGATGTTCAGCAACGACCTTTTGCGCAAGGGCCTTGAGCGCAAGGGCCCGGCGGTTGTAGCCCATACCCTGCCAGATCCCGAGCAATATAGGGAGGGGCGCATGAGCAAGGGCTTCAAGGTCCGGAAAGGCATCTAGGAATTCCTTGTATTTTTCGAGCACGCGCTCCACCTGTGTCTGCTGAAGCATGATCTCCGAGACCAGCACGCGATAAGGATTCAGCTTTTTTCGCCACGGGAGGTCGCGGCCGTGCTGTTCATAATAACCGTGGATCTTTTTTCGGAACATGCGGACCTGAGAAGGAGTAAGGCGTTTATGCATGATATGCCTGTGCAAGACCGGATCTTTCTTGCCGGTCAGCGTTGTGACAGTCAATTGGACCGGTTACCTTTTTTTGAGCAAGACATACAGCGCGCCGAGGCCTCCGTCGCACTGACGCGCGGTGACAAACGCTATGATGTTCTTGCGATAGCGGCCGGACAGTCGTTTGACAACCGCATTTTTGATTCGGGCGCCCTTGGTCGAGCGAAGCCCCCGGCCGTGAATGACCTTGATGCAGCTCAATCCCCTTTTGTATGACTCCTGGAAGAAGGATTCAAGTTCCTCTTCCGCCTCGGGGACCGTGCAGCCGTGGAGATCGATAAAGGCCTGGACCGAAATGTGCCCCTCGTGAAGTTTCGCTATGAGCTCATCGTCATACTCCGGATTCGTCCATTCGACGTACTCCTGCGTGTCCGGCAGGTGCATCGGCCGCTGTCCCGCAACGATCTCGTTCAGGACGGCAAGCGCTTCACGGTCGGGGTCGGCCTTGCCGATACGCAATGCGCTCTTCTTCGGATGATGAGCGCAGGCAAGAGACCGGAACGCCTCGTTCTCGAGGACCGCGTCCATGGCAAGACTGAACAGCTCTTCTTCGGTATAGAGTTCTTTTTTCTTTTGTCGGGCAGGTGCGGGCGCGGAAACAGCGGGCTTGCTCTCGATCTTTTTCCTGAGCTTCTCAAAGGGGCGGACTGAAAATATTGCTTTCTTGGCACCCATGGCATATCCCCGGGACGCGTCGCCAGAACTGCCGCTTACGCCCGAAGGTATTATACCAGATTAGTTATTTTAAAACGATAGCAGGTAACATCTTTCGGCCCGGTGATGTCAAGTTGCACGATCTGGCCAAAGGTTCCCTTTTTTGACAAATGAGATTTGACCCTCAGCCCATCGCATTCTCGTCTCTGTCAACGGAATAAAAAAACCCCAGCAATGCTGAAAGCAGCATGATCAGCAGTCCCAAGCCGAGGATAATGTTCCCTGTGGCCTGATCATGCCTCAACAAATTCAATTTGAGCAGAATATAGTTCCAGTCATGGATTGAATCTCCGCCTCCAAGGGAAACGAGCGGCAGATCCATCGCCTGCGCATCCTTCACGTAGCGCGATATGTTGATGAAATTCTGGCCCAGCCAGAAAAGCACGACCGATGTTGAAAACTTCTCCCTGCGCAGATAAAAGTACACGCCAAAGGCAACGGGCACGAACAATTGACCTATGGTCCCGCCGAGTACCATGATGAATTCGCCGAACCAGCTGAAGAGCAAATGCCCCGCCTCGTGGGGGACAAGATCGACCCTGTCGAGAAATCGGAACTCGTTGACGTCCCGCGCGATGATGATCCCGTATGCCGCCAAGAGCGTCGTAAAGCCGGCTTTCAGGTAATTAATTTTCCCTGCCGCCATCTCAAGTTCCCCCGGTGCGAAAAAACGAGGTACGGAACAACGATCTAGCGTTGTTTGTTGCTGGCAACAAATCTTTTGAGCCCTGCATCGAAGCGAAGACTCGAACGGTTGACTTCATACCATTTTTTCAATTCTTCGTTGGAACCCTGTATTGACGTGAATTGAAATATAAGGGCGCGGGGGCTGTATTGCGACGGATGCAGATTATTATTGTTGTCCAGGGTCTCGAAAACAAAATCCAGCGCCGGTAAATATCCGGCCGACAACGCCGCCTCGGTGAGCTCCGCGATCTCATATCTGTCGCCCCTCGCCCGTTCCCACGCTATGGGAGCGGCCCGCGTCAGATCGATGCCCGGTAGCCGGGCAATGTATTTATAGGTGAGGCGCCTGTTCGACCCGTTCATGAAATAGCTGATCAGGTCGTCGTAGGTTGACGGATCTTGGAGCGAGGCTACCGCCGCAATCCACTCGTAAGGGAGGTAATTCTGGTTTTCATGAAGTTTTTTGATAAGAACGCCCTGGGCCTCTTTCACCCACCCTTTTGCCGTTATTACTTCGACGAGCCGCGGACGCTCGTAGAGAGCTGCAATTATCTTTTCCTTGTCTTCGTTCTGCGCCAGCGCTTTTACGGCAGCGACGGCATACACCTGGCTGAAATCGCTTCCTCGCATCGAGAGCAATAACTCGTCGATATTCTTATGCCCCACCTCGACAAGCATGGCGACCTGCGGGTCCGAAGCCTGATAGTTCTGCTGATTCCTGGAGGCGAGCAATACCGCATTGATGTAGTCTCTCGCCTGCTGCTCCGTCGGATCTTTCGGCAGTGTTATCTTCGAGAGGAGTTCCAGGTCAGGTTTGTCTTTTTTCGCTTCAATCCGTTGACGTATCTGCGGGTCGGACAGGTCCGGGAGTTTTCCTGCATTGCAGGTGGATGACGCACTGCAACTACAGAGAGCACAAATGTTCAGCGTAACAAGGAGTGCTGCCGCAATTTTTTTCATGTCCTGTCCCCCGTGATGTTTTGTATGTTTATTACCGCGCACGAACCAACGTCAAGGCAGTACCAGAAGGCCGGATGGTTTGTTCATCGCAACCAGGTGCTCGTTTTTTATATTACGGGAAGTGATTTCATCTGGAATTCCCTCTTTCAGCCCGAAGATGTCAAGTCGCAAGACCTTGGCCCTAAAGGTCCCGCGGACGACGTGAAGGAGTTCCGGCGTTTTGGACAGTTGCATCAGCGGTCAGGGCAACCTCAGAAGTCTTTCACTTCGCCAAATTCGAACAATGCGCACTTTGTTTTTTTTATCATGCCGATAAATGATGCGGAAAGGCGGGTAAATGATCTCTCGCAGATGTTCGGCATTGAACTCGGATACGACACGGCCGCTCAGCGGATGCGCGCCCAGCCGCTCGATCTTGGAGACGATCTCAGCAGTAAGCCGCCTTCCCATATCAGGCACGCCTTCGCTCGAGTAATAGGCCTGAATGTCCTCAAGGTCCTTGATCGCCGATTCAGCAAACGTTATCCGTGCCTGTTCAGCCATGGGATCACTTCAGACCAAGGCGTTTCTTCGCCTCGGAGAGCGAGATCTCGCGGCCTTCTTCCAGGTCCATCAGGCCTTTAACCACTCCCTGCATAAAAGCGCGCTCTTCGGTTTCTTCCTCATAATCCTTGAGCGATCGGACCACGGCAACTCCGCGGCCCCTGCTCGTGAGCAAAATAGGACGGTGCGTCTCTTGCGCATGGGAAACCACCTTGCCGGGGTTCACCTTCAAGTCGCTGAGGGGGACGATGTCTTCGGAAAACTTGGTACTCATAATAGACCTCCTTAATAGTACTGTTAACAGGTCTCATTATAGCACCTATAGACAGGTCTGTATAGAGCATTTTAATGGAATGTCAAGCCGCAAGACCTGATAATCATTTAAAGGGCACCTCCAGAGCATACCAGAACGGTTAAGCTCTGATATGCTCTTGGGAGAAGAGACCAATCTAATCCCAGGAGGTGCTTTATGCAATTGTACACAGGTTT
>JBARBN010000006.1:0-3423 GCA_049793155.1 Nitrospirota bacterium | reverse complement strand
CCACAACGCCAGCCAGTCTTCACTAATGCCTTTCGCTTTTTCCACCATAGCTTGATGATCCTCCTTTTCGTATTCATTCCGAATTTAGAAAATCCCCAACGTACTGCCGGTCAGATCGATGGCGGATCAGTCACCCATATCACCTCCTGAAATATGAATTTGCAGGGAACGTTTATTTACTGGGCTTATTATACTATAAGTTTTTATAGAATTGTGGATTTCTTTTTAAAACAAATTGCATATTGGGTACAATTTAGAAGTTTTGCAACTCTCTTGAGTCTTAAGACCGCAGCTTCTTTCGTTTTATCATTTTCTCGACCTCAACAGCGACGAAAACGATGGATGAAAGGAATAGAGTCACGGCAAGTTCGGCTGATGTCAGAGGCTGGGTCTTAAAGAGCGGATTAAACATAGGGGCATAAATGGTAGTGAGTTGGAGTATAACGGTGCCGAGCACGACACAGAGGAGGGATTTATTCGTGAAGATCCCCTGACTGAAGAGGGATTCCCGTTCGGACCGGATCGCCATTACATGGCCGAGCTGAGAGAGGCAGAGTACGGTAAAGACCATGGTTTGCCAATGGCTGTCGCCGAAATGGATGGCCCATGCCTGGAGTGACAGGGTAACAGCGGCCATGAGCAGGCCTACCCAGATGGCGTGGATTCCCAGGCCATTCGCAAAGAGATTCTCAGACGGCTTGCGCGGGGGCCTTCTCATGACATTCCCTTCCTCCGGCTCCATGGAGAGGGCGAGTGCAGGAAGGCCATCGGTCACGAGGTTGATCCAGAGGATGTGGATCGGCAGGAGCGGGATCGGGAGTCCTAGAAAGGGCGCAAGGAAGAGGGTCCATATCTCGCCTGAGTTCGTAGTGAGCATGTACTTGATGAACTTGCGGATGTTGTCATAGATCCTGCGGCCTTCCTTCACGGCCTTCACGATGGTGGAAAAATTGTCATCCAGCAGGATCATGGACGCCGCCTCCTTGGCCACGTCCGTGCCCGTGATGCCCATGGAAATTCCGATATCGGCGCGCTTGAGCGCCGGCGCGTCGTTTACGCCGTCGCCGGTCATGGCAACAAAGTGGCCCTTATCCTGGAGCGCCTTCACGATCTTTAATTTCTGTTCCGGCGCCACCCGCGCGTATACGCGAATGGACTCAACGCGTTGTTCGAATTCCTCCAGCGGGAGGGCTGCGAGCTCAACACCGGTTATGATCGCCGCAGGGTCGTCGGTTTCGATGATACCCACTCGTTTTGCGATGGCACTTGCGGTCAGGGGGTGGTCTCCGGTGATCATGACCGGTATAATGCCCGCGCTCTTGCAAAGGGAAACGGACCCCTTCGCCTCGTCCCGCGGAGGGTCCATCATGCCGATGAGGCCGAGGAGGACCAGGCCGCCCTCAACATTTTCGGAGGACAGGTCGGCAGGGACCTCGTCCCAGGTCCGCATGCCGATAGCCATGACCCGCAGCCCGTCATCGGCCATCCGGTCGCCAATCGCTAGAATCTTCCCGGCATCAAGGTCCTGTGTCCCTTCCGATGTCAGAGTGCTTACCGTTCTTCCAAGCACGACCTCTACAGCGCCTTTGGTAAAAGAGATATATTGGTGACGAGGTGAACCGGTAAAGCGGTGAATCGGCGTCATGCCTTCTCGTGATCCAGGCAGTCGATGGAATGTGGTCATCAGCTTTCGCTCTGAGTCGAATGGCATCTCCGCGGTGCGTGGATAGAGGGTTTCCAGTTCCGACTTCCTGAATCCATGGTCGCAGGCGGTTTTAAAAAGAGCCGCCTCGGTGGGGTCGCCTATCACGCTGCTCGACGCGTCCTGGCGCGCATCTGTGGAGAGTGCGAGGCCGGTAAAAAATAAGGGGGCAGGGGGCATGGGCCAGGGGCCAGAAATATTTGCAAGCCCAAGACCGGGTGACTCCGGACCCGTTAATCTTCTTCCGTCCACCCATAATTCTTCCACCGTCATCCTGTTCAGCGTGAGCGTGCCGGTCTTGTCGGTGCAGATGTAGGTGACCGATCCCAGGGTCTCAACAGCAGGAAGTTTCCGGATCAGGGCGTTCTGTTTCACCATTTTGCGGGCGCCGAGGGCGAGGGAAATGGTCACGACCGCCGGCAACGCCTCAGGGATGGCTGCAACGGCAAGACTCACGGCAACGAGAAAGAGCCCGACGGCTTCCTCTCCCCGCATCAGTCCGGCGAAAAAAATGATCGCGCAGATGGCGAGCACGGCATAGGCAAGCTTTTTTCCGAAAGCCGCGAGCCGCTTCTGGAGCGGGGTCTTCCCTTCCTCTTCGCTCTGGATCATGCTCGCGATGCCGCCGAGTTCTGTGTTCATGCCTGTTGCTGTCACCACACCGATGCCCCTGCCGTAGGTCACGATCGTACCCTTGTAGAGCATATTCTTCCGGTCACCAAGAGGAAGAGACCCCTGATCGAGCGTCTGCGGGTCTTTTTCCACGGGAAGAGATTCTCCGGTCAACGCGGCTTCTTCGATCCGGAGCCGGGCCGATTCGATGACACGCATATCCGCAGGTACGATCCTGCCGGATTCAAGTATCACGATATCGCCGGGAACCAGTTCCGATGCGGTAATGGTCTGATGCCTGGTGTCGCGGATCACGACGGCAAGAGAGGCCGCCATTTTTTTGAGCGCCTCCATAGCCTTCTCTGCGCGGTACTCCTGCGTGAACCCGAGCACGGCGTTCAGGAGAACGATCACGATGATGGCTGCCGTATCAGCCGGCTCGCCGATGACACCGGAGATCACTGCCGCAGCGATCAGGACAAGGATCATGAAGTCCTTGAACTGGTCAAGAAACATCATCAGGGGAGTCTTCTTCTTTTTTTCGACAAGCTCATTGGGGCCATGGGTCACGAGGCGTGCCTTTGCCTCTTCCGAGGTCAGGCCCTCGCGGGCGGATTTCAGATCAGAGAGCACATGTGCAACACTTAACTGATGAGGGGTCATGCATACTCCTGCGCGATAGTTTTCGACTCCATATTGAACACGCTTTGACTTGCTGAATAAAAAATAGCATGCTTTACCTAGATTGTAAAGACGGGATAGTTCGACGAACCTTCCTGCTCAGAGTGAAAGACCAATACCGCTGTCCTGACCTCTGGACATTCAGTGAGGAAAGGTTTTATTGTGAGGAGAGGAGGATATAATAAGAATGCGTCGGATGACGAGCAACATATTCCGCAGGCTTTAGGAAAGAGTTCTTTCACCGAAATATATCGTAAATTGCAGATCTCACGCTGGAATCTGCGCACCATCTTGATAAGCGGGCTTTGCCGGATTTCCCGACCTTAGATAATACCGGTTCAAGACTTTTCCGATATTTCCGATGATGCTTTCTTTCGCGTTCACAATAAAGATCCTGCCGTTTTATCTGGAACAACTCGCGCTTAACT
>JBARBN010000005.1:0-16933 GCA_049793155.1 Nitrospirota bacterium | reverse complement strand
GTCCATACGAAATTCAGCGGCGATAACGATTCCGACCCTGAGGAAGCGGTCCTTCGCGCCATTGAAATTGGTCTTCACGGCATCGCTTTTACGGAGCACTATTATTACGGGTCATCAGAGTTCGTCGAGGTCCTGAAGGAAAAGTTTGAGGACAGCATCCTGATCCTGCGGGGAGTGGAGTTTTCCGCGGCCGAGGGACATTGTCTCGTATTCGGTGTGGATACGGATAAGCTTTCGATCAAATACGCCCCGGTTGAAGAGGTCATCCGGGCCGTGAATCAGGCAGGCGGTGTGGTGATCCCTTCCCACCCTTATCGCTCGGTGAACAGCATCGGCGACCTGGCGCAAAGCGTACCGGGCATCTGCGCCCTCGAAGGATACAACGGTTGCAATATGCACGCGTTTAATGTGAAGGCTATTGCGGCGGCCGAAAGGCTGAAGCTTCCATATACCGGCGGCTCGGATGCTCATATTCCGTGGGAGGTCGGTTCGTGCTTTACCGAGTTCGATGGCGCGGTTACCGCTGAGACCCTGGTCGAAGCGTTGAAGTCGGGAAAGTACCGGGGAGTTGACTCTCGAAAGATATCCAGAATGTTGATAAACAATTTTTAGTCATCTGCAGGTCCGCCGCATCAAGAGATCCCTCGCTATCCAAGTCATCCGCCTGAATCAGTTAAATCCTCGAAACAGTCATGTACCCCAACCCGGACCAGAACTTTACAAGGAAGTCCACGATGCCTTTCTTTTTTTTGCACCCTGGGCCACCGGTCCGCCCCCGATAAGGCATTCGAGGGCAGGCTCCGGCGTGCATTGCCGGTTCTCTCACGAGGGCGAAGAACCTTTATTCTTGAGTGACCTCTGTGGTTGATCAGGTGCTGACGAGCCAGGAGGGAGGCAACGCGCGGGAACGAGCTAAACGAGATGGTACTGCGTCAGGAGTATGTGGATGACCCACGCCATGGCAATGCAAAGCGGAAGGGTAAGGACCCATGCCATCACTATTTTACCGGCGATCCCCCAGCGGACCGCCGAGAGTCGCTTGGTCGCGCCGACGCCGAGGATCGCCGTTGAGACGACGTGGGTTGTGCTCACGGGAAGACCGAAATAGCTTGCCGCCATGATAATGCCGGCCGATGAGGTCTCGGCGGCGAAGCCGTGGATGGGTTCAAGCTTCAGCATGTTGTGGCCCAGGGTCTTGATGATCTTCCATCCGCCGAAGAGGGTGCCGAATCCCATGGCAACGGCGCAGGTGAGGACGACCCAGGTCGGCACTTCGAGTGTCTGGATCTTGCCCGAGGCCAGCAGCGCCATGGTGATGATTCCCATGGACTTCTGGGCGTCGTTGGAGCCGTGTCCGAAGGCCATGAAGGACGATGAGACGATCTGGAGCCTGCCAAAATATCGGCCGATGACTCCGGGTGAGAGCTGACCGAAGAAATGCAAGATCATTTTCATGAACAGATATCCAAGAACGATGCCGAGCACGGGGGAGATGAGGAGCGAAAGGAGGATCTTCATGATGCCGCCGATATTCAGGAGTGATGTCCCGCCGTGAGCCACGGCCGCTCCGATAAGCCCGCCCACGAGTGCGTGCGAAGAGCTTACCGGCAGGCCCATGAGGATCGTGATGAGGTTCCAGAGAATGGCGGAGAGCAACGCGGAGATCAGGACCGCGTTCGTGATCGCCACGGGGTCCACAATGCCCGCGCCGATGGTCTTGGCCACGGCGGTGGTGAGGAAGGCGCCGGCGATGTTCATGGTCGCCGCAAGGATCACCGCCTGCAGGGGTGAGAGGACTTTCGTCGACACTACGGTGGCAATGGCGTTCGCGCAGTCGTGCCAGCCGTTCGCCACATCGAAGAAAACGGCAAGGACGATGATGAGAATCAGTATTTCAGGCATATTTGAGCACTATGGTTTCGAGGATATTAGCGATGTCTTCCGCGCGGTCCGAGGCGTCTTCCAGGATCTGGTAGATGTCCTTCCATTTGATGATATACACGGGATCGTTACCGCTGTTGACGAGCCTGCCGAGCGCGTCCCGATACTTGCGGTCGATCCGGTTCTCGAGCCGGTTGACCTCGATGCAGTGTTCCTGGACGCGTGAATATTGCTTCGACCTGAGCTCCCGGAGCGCCCTGATAAGCACATCCGCCGTCATCTGCAGGTCCTCTGCAATGGAGATCACCTCAGGCGTCGGTTTCTCGATCTTGTATACCACCATTCTGTCCACCGCCGCCCAGATCAGGTCCAGGACGTCATCGATCCGTGATGCCAGCGCATGGATGTCCTCGCGGTCGATGGGGGTGAGGAAGGTCTTGTTCAGGTCCTTCATGATGTCGTGGGTGAGCATGTCGCCTTCCTGCTCGAATTCGTATATCGCCTTTGCCTTTTTCTCGAAGGTGTCAAAATTGTTCAGCATATCGACAAGCACATTTGCCGCTTTCGACAGGTTTTCGAGCGCCCGGTCGAATTGCACAAAGAAATCTATTGTTTTTGGGAAGAGTGCCATAGGTCTTTCGTAACGCTCCTTTTGAGATAAGGTGAGAGGAAAAGGGTGCAGTCGATTGAGTGATGCCAAGCCTGATTTGCGGAGCTAAATTAGCATAAACGGGGATTTTTTGCAACCGTTAACTCTTTTTTCAACCCGGGCGGGAAGGTCCACTTTTAAGGAATTGCAGCAGGCTCCGTGCTCATGCAATATCTAAGTCTTTTGTTTTACATTCCCAATTCCCATTATCTTGACAATCTCCCCTGTTCATTGCTATAGTATAAGTAGCTGTGGGATCGTTAATCCAACAGCAAGGAGGAAAAACTTATGAAAACACTAAAAGTTACGTTGTACACAATATTCACAGTCCTTCTGACCGTTTCTCTGAGCATGGCGGCCGCTCATGGGACCTTCAAGGCACCACTATCGGGTAAAGAGGTTGTCCCGGCTATTGAGACGAAGGCAAAAGGCGAGGCGGATTTCAAGCTGAGTAAAGACGGCAAAGAACTGACCTACATACTCAAGTTGAAGGATATTGAGAATGTCACTGCAGCGCATATCCATGCGGCTATGAAAGGTGAAAACGGCGGACCGGTGGCAGGCTTGTTCGCAGGCCCGAAAAAGGACGGTAAGTTCAGCGGAGAAATCGCCAAAGGAACCATAACGGACAAGGACCTGATCGGACCGTTGGCCGGGAAGACGGTCGGTGACCTCGTAAAAATGATCAAGGATGGAGGCGCCTACGTCAATGTTCATACGGAAAAGTATCCGGATGGCGAGGTCCGCGGTCAGATCAAGTAGCATTACAGACTATCAACCTATTTACAGAGCAGCTTATGCAGCGGAGCCGGGATAGTGATGACTCCGCTTTTTTTGCCGTCGTTTTATTAGTAAGCACTCGCTTGATTCAACAGGTCTATTGACTCCTGATCTAATTTGAGCTTTGTCCCTTCGATCAGATCGTTCAATTGTTCCACGCTCGTGGCGCTTGCAATAGGGGCGGTGATGCCCGGGCGCGCAACAAGCCATGCAAGCGATACGCCCGCGGGGGTTGAGTTATATTGTTCCGCCGCCTGGTCCAGCGCCTCAAGTATCCGGAATCCCCGGTCATTCAGATATAATCTCATTCCCTGGCCCCGGATGCTCTTTGAGAGATCCGTTCCCGACCGATACTTGCCCGTGAGGAATCCGCTTGCCAGTGAGGAATAGGTGATCACGCTTAAGCCTTTCTCCTTGCAGACCGGTTCAAGCGACTGTTCATACTCCGCCCGATCGTACAGATTATAGCGGGGCTGCAGGGTCTGGTAACCGGGAAATCCCTTTCGCGCGCCGATCTGCAGTGCCTCGGAAAGCCGTGCCGCGCCGTAGTTCGAGGCGCCGATCGTGCGCACTTTTCCCTGTTTGATCAATTGTGCATAGGCCTCCAGGGTCTCTTCAAGAGGCGTGTCGGGATCGTCCTTGTGAGACTGATAGAGATCGATGGTGTCTGTTTGGAGTCGCTGCAGGGAGTCCTCCACGGCGCGCAGGATGTATGATTTTGAAAGCCCCCTCCTGTTCGGCCCCATTTCACTTCCAACCTTGGTGGCGATGATGACCTTTTTCCGGTTTCCGCTTTTTTGCTTGAGCCATTTGCCGATGATGGTTTCAGACTCGCCGCCCTTGTTGCCCGTGACCCACCGGGAGTAGGTATCCGCGGTATCGATGAGGTTAAAACCCGCCGCCACAAAGGCGTCTAATATTTTAAATGCCGTCGGCTCGTTCACGGTCCATCCGAAGACGTTCCCTCCCAGTGCCAACGGAGCGACCGCAATCCCTGAATTCCCGAGTTTCCGCTTTTTCATGATGTAACCTCTTCTTATTTTTTGTCATCCCCGAGTGCTCCTATCGGGGATCTGGTTTTATTCGTCTGTCACGTTCAACACCATATTCCCGATTGAAACCTCGGGCATGACAGCTCTGAGAGAACATAGATTGGGTTCACCTGCCTTACGAATTGTCCGGCATTGCGCCCTGCGTCCCTTCCCCCGATCCCTCCTTCGCGTGCTCCGCGGCGAGGAACAGATACATCGCCGGCACCACGAAGAGCGTGAACAATGTGCCGATCGAGATGCCCGTCATGATCACGAGCCCCATGTTAAAGCGGCCTGCTGCGCCGGCGCCGGAGGCGGTCACGAGCGGCAGCACACCCAGGACCATGGCTGCCGTAGTCATCAGGATCGGCCGAAGCCGGATGGCCGCCGCGGTTTCTACCGCCTCGCGTTTGGCCTTGCCCTCGCGTTGCAGATCGTTGGCGAACTGGACGATGAGTATCCCGTGTTTGCTGATGAGCCCGATCAACGTTACGAGACCCACCTCGGTGTAGATGTTCAGGCTTGCCCCGCCCACGCCCAGGCTGATAAAGATCATGGCCCCGCAGATCGACATGGGCACGCTCACGAGCACGATCAGGGGATCGCGGAAACTCTCGAACAGGGCCGCGAGGGCGAGAAAGATGATAATGAGCGCGAAGAGGAACGTCACTTCCAGGGCCGTCGATTCCTGCACATACTGCCGGGACTGGCCCGCGTAATCGACGCTGTAGCCCTGGGGCAGCGCGCCCTTTGCCAGGCCTTTGAGGGTTTCCAGGGCCTGCCCCAGCGTGACGCCCGGCATCAGCACCCCGGATATGGTAGCTGAGTTGAGCTGTTGAAAATGGTTCAGGGACTCGGGCACCACGTCCGTTCTGAGACGGATGATCGTCGAGAGCGGGACCGATGATCCGTTCGGCGTCGTGATATGGTAGTTCCCGAGCTGCGCGGCGTTCAGCCGTTCACGCTGCATCACCTGCGGGATCACTTTGTAGGAGCGGCCCGCAAGGCTGAAATAGTTCACATACCCGCCGCCCAGCATGGATCCCAGGGCGCCGCCCACGTCGCGCATCGTGAGGCCGAGCCCGGCGGCCTTGTCGCGGTCGATATCGACCGTGACCTGCGGCTTGTCGATCTTGAGGTCGGAATCAAGGTAGGCGAAGACGCCGCTCGCATAGGCCTTTGCCAGAAGCGCCTGGGCCGCATCGTTCAGGCGCTCATAGGATTCAGTGGTGCCGATCACGAACTGCACCGGCAGACCGCTGCTGCCGGGCAGCGGCGACGGCAGGAACGCGGCGGAGCGCGATCCCGCGATCTGGCCCAGCTTCATCTGGACCTGCGGCTGCAGTTCGATCGAGGTGCGCTTCCGCTCGTCCCAGGGCTTGAAGACCATGCCCGCGAAGGCGATATTCAACCCGTTCACACCGGCGAACTGGAACACGTGGTCCGTTTCCGGGTACGTCATAAAGGTGTCGAACACCTGCCCGGTCGAGAGAAGCGTCTGCTCAAGCGTGGCATCAGGCGAGGCCGTGGTCAGGGCGATGATGATCCCCTGGTCCTCCTGCGGCGCCAGCTCGCTCTTCGAGCTCGCGTAGAGAAAATAAATGCTCGCGAGGATGAGCGCGGCGAACACGCCCGTGACCGCGAGGGTATTGAGCGAGGCGTGCAGCAGGCGCTCGTAGCCGTGCCGGAGGTCGGAGAAGCGCCGGTCGACCCAGGCAGCAAAGCCCTTCTGGCCGTCGTGCCCGGTGGGCTTGAGGAAACGCGAGCACATCATGGGCGAGAGCGTGAGCGCGATGACGGCGGACACGGCAACGGCCCCGGCCAGCGTATATGCGAACTCGGTAAAGAGCGCGCCTGAGAGACCGCCCATAAATCCGATGGGAACGTACACGGCAATGAGCACCACCGAGATCGCGACAATGGGTCCGGCAAGTTCGCGGGCGCCCTGGATCGCCGCGGGCAGGGATTTCATGCCGCCTTCCATGTGGCGGTGCACGTTCTCCACCACGATGATGGCGTCGTCGACCACGAGGCCGATCGCCAGGACCAGCGCGAGCAGGGTCAGCAGGTTGATGGTGTAGCCGAGGATGAGCATGATGAAGAATGCGCCGATCAAAGACAGCGGCATGGCGATCGTGGGGATGATCACCGACCGTACGGATCCGAGAAAGAGAAAGATCACGACCGTCACGATCAGGATCGCCTCAACAAGCGTTTTGACGACCTCGCGGATGGAGCTGTTCACGTACTTCGTGCCGTCATACACGATGCGGCCTTCCAGGCCTTCAGGCAGTTGCCCGGCGATGGAGGGGAAGGCCTTGCGCACGCCGTCTATCACCGAGAGCAGGTTGGCCGTGGGCGCCACCTTGATGCCGATGTACACCGCGCTCTTGCCGTCGAAGGTCACCGCCGTGTCGTAGTCTTCGGCCCCGAGCGTGACCGTTGCCACGTCGCCCAGGCGAACGAGGGCGTTGTTCTTCGACCGGATCACGAGGTCCTTGAATTCCTCCACCGAGTGGAGGGTCGTGTCTGCGATCAGGTCCACGGTCACCATCCGGCCCTGGGTGCGGCCCAGCGCGGAGATGTAATCGTTCGTCGCCAGGGCGTTGCTCACGTCCGTGGCAGTGACTGCCAGGGCCGCCATCTTCACCGGATCGAGCCACGCGCGGAGCGCGAACTGGCGTTTGCCCAGGATCTCGGCGGTCTGGACGCCCTCTACGGCCTGCAGCTTGGGCTGCACTACGCGGATCAGGTAGTCGGTGATCTTGTTCGTAGGCAGAACCTTGCTCGAGAACCCGATATACATCGAATCGATCGTCTCGCCGATGGCGATGGTGATCACGGGCTGCTGCGCGTCCCGGGGCAGCTGGTTCAGCACCGCGTTGACCCTTGTGTTGATCTCCGTCAGGGCCTTGTTCGGATCATAATTCAGGCGCAGGGTGGCCTGGATCGTACTCACGCTCTGCCTGCTCGATGACGTGAGGTAGTCGATGCCGTTTGCCTGTGCAACGGAGTTTTCGAGCGGCGTCGTGATGAACCCGGCCACAAGCTCCGCATCGGCCCCGTAATAGACCGTCTGGACCGTGACCACCGCGTTCTGGACGAGCGGGTACTGACGCACGGGCAGAAGCCCCACGGAGCGAAGTCCCAGGACGAGGATCAGGAGACTCACCACGGTGGCGAGCACGGGACGCTTTATGAAGAGGTCGGTGAAATGCATGAGTGCCTCAAAATTCCAAATTACCGATGACAAATCGCAAAGGACATCCAAATACAAAATTGAAATGGACGGACTCGCAACAAGTCGAATTTAACCGCCGATACGCTGAGGCGCAGAGAAAACCCTCATTATTTTTTTTATAATGCATTTCTCCGTGTCTCCGCGCCTCCGCGGCAGATCCTACGTTTTTAACGCTTTCTCCTACTCATCAACCGGCTTCGGCGCTTCTTCATTGCTCGGCTGGACCTGGTTGTTGATGATCACGGCGCTTCCGTTCTTCAGCTTCAATTGACCGCTCGTGACCACGGTATCGCCTTCCTTCACTCCCGTGAGGACCGCCACCTGGTCGCCGCGCGTGGGGCCAAGGGTGACAAAAGCCTGCTTGACGGTCAGGAGCGGTTTGCTGTCCGGACCCGTGCCGCTTTCCTGAGCGATATAGACGGTATCACCATAGGGGTTGAAGGTGACGGCGGTCTGCGGCACGGTCAAATAACGATGCGCTGCCCCGGCCCGGATGTCGATCGTCGCATACATGCCCGGCAGAAGCTCGTGCTTCGGATTCGCGATCAAGGCCTCGACCTGGAAGTTCCGCGTTTCAGTATCCACCTTCGGATTGATGGTCGTGATCTTTCCGGAGAATGAGCGGCCGGGATACGTGTCCGTGGTCACCACGACGGCCTGACCGGTTGCAATGCGGGAGAGCTCCTGCTGCGGCAGAGAAAAGTCTGCGTAGATCGAGCCCAGCGATTGGAGGGTCACGATCCTGTCTCCAGGATTCATGTACTGCCCGGGGTTCACGGTGTTGATGCCGAGCCTGCCGGCAAAGGGCGCGCGAATGGTCTTCTTTGCCACCAGTGCCTGCTGCTGCGCGACCTGGGCGCGTTTGCCCTTGAGATCGGCAGCTTCGGTATCGAGCGTCGCCTGGCTGACCGCCCGCACTTCGAACTGTTTTTTGTCACGCTCGTATGCGGTTTGTGACAGTTCGGCCGCCGCCTCGAGCGCCTGTAGTTGTGCTCTGTCCGCGTCGTCATTGAGCTTCAGCAGTATCTGACCTTCACTGACCTCCTCGCCCGCCTTGAACAGGACCGACCGCACGAGGCCGGCGATCTCACTGGTAACGTCCACGCCGAGCACGGCGCGCAGACTCCCTATTGCTTTCAGCTGCGGCTGCCAGGGCAGGGATTCGGCCTTAATGGCCGTCACCACGGCCGGCGGAGGCTGAAAGGTCATGTATTTTTTGTTCATCCGTGCCTGGAAGGCACGAAATCCGAAGATGCCGCCGAATAGTACGCCGACGATCAACAGCATGATCACCATTCGCTTCGTCATAAGGTTCTCCGTTTCATATCTGTCATCATTCCGGCCTCATCATCGATGGACCGTCCGCTTCAGGCGCACGGTTCCACCATCCTCCGCCGAGCGCCTGGAACAACGCCGCCGTGTCCGCAAAGCGCAGGGCCTGAGCCTGGATCAGGCCGATCCTCGCCTGCTGGTGCTGGCGCTCGGCGTTCAACAGCGAAAGATAGCTTACCGCGCCCAGTTGGAACTGCTTCTGCGTCAGGTCGAACGAGTCGCGCGCGGCCTGTTCCGCGTCGGCCTGTGCCGCCAGTGTGCGCGCATCCGCATCCAGCGCCCAAAGCACGTCGGCCACGTTCTGAAATGCCTGCAGGACGGTGGCGCGATACTGCGCTTCCGCCTGATCGAAGGCCGCGACGGCGGCGCGGCGCTTTGCGGTCAGTTCTCCGCCATGAAAGAGGGGCTGCAGCAACCCTGCGCCAAGGCTCCACACGGCGGTGCTGCCGGTGAACAGGGTGTTCAGCTTGGCCGCTTCCGATCCGTAGCTGCCGGTCAGCGTGAGCTGCGGGTAGAGGTTCGCGGTCGCCACGCCGATCTCCGCGCTGGCCGCGTGCAAGAGCGCCTCAGCCGCCCGGATGTCGGGGCGCTGGCGCGCAAGTGAGGACGGCAGGCTCAGCGGCAGTTCCTCCGGGAGCTGCAGCTCGGCAAGGTTGAACTCCGGCAACGCCAGAGCGTCTCCGGGCATTTTGCCGGTAAGTGTTGCCAATTGGTGGCGGGTTTGTGCGAGCTCCTTTTCAAGCGGCGGCAGGGTCGCCCGCGTTTGTGCGAGCTGGGCCCGCTGTGCGAGCACGTCGGAGCGCGCCACCGCCCCGAGCTGGAACTGCTGTTCGACCACATCTTTCTGCTTCGTCTGCACCACCAGGATCTCCTGAATCGCCTGTATCTGCGCTCGCAGGGAAGCCTCTTTCACCGCCGTGGTGACGATGTTCGACGTGATCGTCAGATAGGCCCCCTCGAGTTGAAAGCGCTGAAAGTCCACCTGAGACCGCAGAAATTCCAACTCGCGCCGCGCACCGCCGAACAGATCGAGGGCGTAGGATACATTTATAGAGGCATTATAGAGCGTGAAGGGGCTGAAAACGGTATCCGGCTGGCCGAATGCAGCGCCCGAGATCTTCTGGCGAGAAACGGAGGCGCTCGCGTCCAGACGCGGGACGAGGGCAGAGCCGACAACGGCGCGCAGACCCTCCTGCGACTGGCGGAGCGTTGCCTGAGCTGCGGCCAGCGTCGGGTTGTCCATCAGCGCCTGGCGTACCAACTGCTCCAACGCCGCGGAATGGAACAGCGTCCACCACTGGGCTGGGATCTCCTGTCCCGGAACAAGATGCTGCGCCGCGCCGCCAGCCGCCGGAACGGCTGAGGATCCCGGTTTCAAGAGCTCCGTCGCCGTGTACGCCGTCGTGCTCGGGGCTTCAGGCGTGCGAAAATCGGGGCCAACGGCACAGCCGGCCAATGCCAGGTTAGCGATCAATGCAGCGGCTGCGATCCTCAAAATATGCGAGATGCGTGTCATATCCTTATAGGTCCTTACTGACTTATAAGAATAACACAGATTTTGGAAAGTGGCTGTATTCACAAATAATAAACATAAGGTATCATAAACGCCGGAGTAACTTGTATAACTGATGGGAGGCGATACAAATTGGATTACGGATCAGATCCGGACGGTTCTCATTCAGCAACTTTAGTATATTTCTATTCATAATTTGACACAGAAGGGGCAGGAGTTGACAACGCATGGGTGTCGAGCTAAGGTTGTACTAAACGCCGATTAAAAGAAACGTACTCATCGTTCAAATTCATATTCGGGAAAAAGGAGGCTGAATTTTAATTATGCAAGTAACCCGACGGCAGTTTTTAAAAATCTCTTCGGGCGCCATCGGCACGATCGCCGCTGCAGAGGCGGTGGGCCTGGGGGCCGATACGACAGCGATAAAAGAACACGCCCAAACAGTGCCTATCAAGACAGGGAAACAGGTGCCGAGTATTTGCCCCTACTGTTCGGTGGGCTGTGCGCAGATCGTCACGGTGAGCGACCAGGGCACAATCATCGATATCCAGGGCCATCCCGACTCGCCGATAAACCAGGGCACGCTTTGCCCCAAGGGTGCTGCGACATACCAGTTTGTGAACAACGACTTGCGATGGACCAAGGTTAAATACCGGGCGTCGGGCAGCGATCATTGGGAGGATAAGCCGCTTGATTGGGCCATGGACCGGATCGCCGAACTCACGAAAAAGACCCGCGATGACAACTTTAATGAATACCAGAACATGCCGGATGGCAAGGGCGGCATGGTCAAAAAGCGCGTGATGAATACCTACGCCCTCGCATCCCTCGGCGGCGCGACCATGGACAACGAATGGAACTACACCCACCAGAAACTCATGCACGCCTTGGGCGTGGTCTACCTCGAAAATCAGGCGCGGATATGACACTCTTCCACGGTCCCCGGTCTGGGGGTCTCCTTCGGCAGGGGCGGTTCAACGACATTCCCGCGCGACCTCGTTCATTCCGATGCGGTCATGATCATGGGCTCCAATATGGCCGAGTGCCATCCCGTGGCATTCCGTTGGCCGCTTCAAGCGAAAACAGAGCATGGCGCCGTCCTCATGCATGTGGACCCGCGCTTTACCAGAACATCGGCAATGTGCGACATCCACGCGCCCATCCGGGCCGGTACGGACATCACCTTCCTCGGTGCGATCATCAATCACGTCATCAACAGCGAGCGCTGGAACACGGACCCGTTCTTTAAAGAGTATGTGGTCAACTACACGAATGCGGCCACGCTTGTGAACCCCGATTTCAAGGACACCGAGGATCTGAACGGCAACTTCTCCGGTCTCTCGGAGGATGGCACTGTTTACTCGAACGCGAGCTGGTCCTATCAGCGGAATCCCGCGCCAACGCCATCAGTTACTGAAGCGAAGACCTTCACCGATCTTCTCCTGCAGAAGGTGCCGGGCAGGCCCAAGACCGATCCGACGCTCAAGAATCCTCATACGGCGTTCCAGATCATTAAGAAGCATTACAGCAGATATACGCCGGAGATGGTGGAGAAGATCTGCGGTTGCCCCAAAGAGAAGTTTCTCAAGGTCGCCGATACGCTGCTGAACAATTCCGGCCGGGACAAGACTTCGAACATCGTCTATGCCGTCGGCTGGACCCAGCATACGGTCGGCGTGCAGATCATCCGTTGCGCCGGCATGCTGCAGGCGCTTCTCGGAAACATCGGTCGTCCCGGCGGCGGCGTACTCGCGCTTCGCGGCCACGCCACGATCCAGGGCTCCACTGACATCGCGACCTTGTACCATTCACTTCCAGGGTATCTCAACATGCCTGACGCCCGGAAGAACCACGACACGTTCAAGGACTTCATCCTGACCGAGGCCGTGCCGCTTTCGACGAGCTACTGGGGCAATTATCCGAAGTTCGCGGTTTCCTACTTCAAGGCACAGTTCGGCGATGCGGCTACAAAAGAAAATAATTACGGCTACGACTACCACCCCAAGATCACCGGGGACCATTCCCACCTGCCGATGTTTGTCGACATGATGAACGGAAAGATCAAGGGCTTCTTCGTCATGGGCCAGAATCCGGCCGTGGGCGGCCAGAACGCGCGCTTCCAGCGCAAGGCGCTCGCGAAGCTCGATTGGATGGTGGTGCGCGATTATTTCGAGACCGAGACCTCGGCCTTCTGGAGAAACTCGCCTGAGGTCACCGAAGGCGAGGTAAAGCCTTCAGACATCAAGACCGAGGTCTTCTTCCTGCCCGCCGCCATGGTGTCCGAGATGGAAGGCTCGTTCACGAACACCCAACGTCTGCTGCAGCAGCATGAAAAAGCGGCCGATCCGCCAGAGGAAGCCAGGAGCGACATCTGGTTTACCTACAAGCTTGGCAAACAGCTCAAAAAGATGTACGCAGGCTCGGGCAAGGAGCGCGACTGGGCGATCAGGAATCTCTTCTGGGACTACGAACCCGAGCCTGCCGAGGTCGCCAGCTTCCGCATCAAGGATGAACCTTCGGCGTATAAGGTGCTGAAAGAGATCAACGGCTACGCGTGGCAGGACAAGAAGCCGCTTCCAACGTTTGCGCTTCTGAAGGAGGATGGCTCGACCGTTTGCGGCGCCTGGATTTATACAGGTGTGATCCCTGAAGAGGGCGTGAACAAGGCCAGGAGCCGCCAGGGAGACAACTGGATCTCGCCCAACTGGGGCTTTGCCTGGCCCGCAAACCGCCACATCATGTACAACCGCGCCTCGGCAGACCTCCAGGGCAGGCCCTGGTCGGAAAAGAAAAAGCTTATCTACTGGGACCCGAACAAGGAGGTCAAAGACCCGAGCGGGAAAACGATCCACGGCTCATGGGTCTCTCCATCGGGCGAGGGCATCGATTTTATGCCCACGAAGGCGCCGAACTTCCGCGGCAAGGACAACGGCATCGGCTTTGACTGGCTTTCGGGCAACGATCCCTTCATCATGCGGGCAGACGGCAAGGCGTGGCTTTTTGCTCCCGCAGGCCTCGTTGATGGGCCGCTTCCCTCGCACTACGAGCCCTACGAATCGCCTGTTGCGAACCTGCTCTATACGCAGCAGGCGAACCCGGTGGCCAAGACCTGGAAGATACCAGGCAATCCGTACCACAAGGTCGCTGACCCTGATTATCCGATCGTAGTCTCGACCTACCGTCTGACCGAGCATCATTTGAGCGGCGTGATGACGCGCTGGCTGCCGTGGCTCGCTGAGCTCATGCCCGAGCTCTTCTGCGAGATATCTCCCGAGCTTGCAGCGGAAAAAGGCATCAAGAACGCAGAGTACATGACCATCGAGACGGCCCGCGGCAAGATACAAGCCAAGTCGCTCGTAACGCGTCGCATGCGTCCGTTCCTGATCAACGGCAAGACCGTGCACGAGATCGGCCTGCCCTGGCACTGGGGCTGGCAGGGCAGGGCGCAAGGCGACGTGGTAAATAATTTAAGCGCGCTCGTGGCGGACCCGAATGTCACGATCCACGAGGGCAAGGTCTTTACCTGCAACGTACGCGCGGGCAAGAGAGGGGGTACGGTATAATGGCGAAGGGAATGTTTGTAGACGCCTCCATCTGTACCGGCTGCAAGGCCTGCCAGGTGGCCTGCAAGGAATGGAACGGACTGGAGGGCGAACCTACGCACTTTCATAAGGTTCCCGGAGGTCCCTATCCCGTTGCCCATAACTTCACGGGCAAGTCCTACGACAACACGGGCAACCTGAGCTCGACCGACTGGCGTCATGTCCGTTTCATCGAGCAATTCAACGAGGACCGCTCCGAGGCGCGCTGGCTGTTCTCGAGCGATTCCTGCAAGCACTGTAACGACGCGGGCTGTCTGAACGCCTGCCCCACAAAGGCCATTATTCGCAGCGACATGGGGAATGTGATCGTACAGGACGATATCTGCATCGGCTGTAAATACTGTATCCCTGCATGCCCCTACGGGGTGATCTCTTTCAGCGAGAAAACGGGCACCGTGCACAAGTGCACGCTCTGCAACGACCGTATCCACAACGGCCTGGGCACGGCTTGCGCCAAGGCCTGTCCGACAGGCTCCATCTCTTTCGGTGAGTTATCGGACCTCAAGGCCAGGGCTGACGCGCGCCTTGCCCAGCTGAAGGCGCTGGGAAATACCAAGGCAAACATCTACGGTTACACCGAAGCGGGCGGTCTCAATGTCTTTTACCTCTTTATGGACAGCCCGGCCGTATACGGCCAGCCGGAGCATCCGGTGGTTCCACAACGGCGGCTGTTCCGCTCCGTGGCCATCACCGTAATCACCGCTATCGCCGTTGCTGTGGCCGCGTTGATCAGCTTCCGGGAACGGGGAATGAAGAAGGAAAAGGAATAGCAGCTATTGAACCACAGAGTCACAGAGGGCACGGAGAAAAGTTCTTAAGAATTTAGCCACGGATGAACATGGATAAAATCAAAAGAATATAGAGGTCACTTTATTGCTTCTGGTTTTAACCGTGGTAGTCTGCAGTTATATCGACTAAGTTTTTTCTCTGTGTCTCCGTGCCTCCGTGGTAAAGAAGATGTGGAGGTGTTGTCATGATGGCTCTCGAATCACAGGCACCAGGCTGGGAATGGTACTACATAGCAACCTATTTCTTCATCGGCGGGGTCTCGGCGGGCGCATACTTCATCGGCTCTCTGGTTGAGTTTCTGGGAAATGAGAAGCAGCGCGAGATCAGCCGGATCGCCTATTACATCGCCTTTCCGCTTATTTTCGTGTCGCCCATTCTTCTGATCGCGGACCTGGGACAACCGCTCCGATTCTGGCACCTTCTCTTTTACACCAGGGACGGCCTGCCCTATATGAACACGATGTCACCGCTGTCCGTGGGAGGGGCGTGGGCTCTTTTGATCTATGGCGGCATATCGTTTCTGTCTTTTTTGAACAACCTGGTCGTTGACGGACATCTGAAATCCGAGTGGCTCAGGAAACTCTTTGAACATATTCCGCACAAGGTGTACGCGGCGATCGGTTCCTTTTTCGGTTTTTTCATCGCAAGTTATACCGGCGTTCTCTTGAACATTACTGCCCGGCCGCTTTGGGCATCTACGGACCCGCTCGTGGGCTCCCTCTTCCTCGCTTCCGCCGCCTCGAACGGCGGGGCTGCCATCGCGCTGGTCATGGCATGGCGGAACATGGCGTCAGGCGACACGTTCGAACGCCTGGAGGTGTTCGACCGTATTGCGATGATTGCCGAACTCGCGCTCATTGTGCTTATGATCATTGTTGCAGGGCAGTACGCGGGGGCGATTCTGCGCGGGTGGTACGGCCTCATGTTCTGGGGCGGAACAGTGGTGCTCGGCATTCTTGTTCCACTGTGGCTTCAATGGAACAACCGCCGTCCGGGCGCGGCCGCGACAAACCCGGTGATGCTGAACGCAGTACTCATTCTCTTCGGCGGTGCGCTGCTTCGCATCAGCATGCTGCAGGCGGGGCAGATGTAAAAACCCAAGGAGACGGATACCAGGACTTTTCCTGGCTAGTCGCGAGGACCGATGTTATTTTATACTACAAACACCGCTGACCCAGTCAGCCAACGCCTTCGCACTCTGGCAAAAGAGTCGCCGGAATTGAAAGAAGCGGCGCAGCTTTACGAGGCCATCCTGCCGCTACTGCGCGACACTGATCTTCACGTCGGAACCATATCCCTCACGATCGAGCAGGCGCGGGAGAAGATGGAGTCGGGGGCACCTCTTCTCTCTGGTCTGGACCTTGACCTCGACGTTGATGCGGTCCGAGCACTGATGATCGAGCTTGCGGCGGCAGTGGAGAAAATCGGCACAGTGCATCAGCCGTTTAAGCTGCGGCTGCCGTGGCTTTCGTCAACGCCTGAACTTGACACGGCAGCGCGCCGTATCAGGACAGCGCTTGAAGACAACACATTGGAGATAGGTGCACTGCTATCGCATGTCGCTGCCGGGGATAAAGATTCGGTCGCGTCCGTGTCAAAGGATTTGGGGCTCGATCCCGGCCTTACCGCAACGCTTGCGCAGAATGCGCTCAAGCCGGCCTTGCGTGCGTGGTTTGCGCAATTGAGACCCCTGGTAAAAGATATCCCCTGGAGTAAAAGCGCCTGTTTCGTGTGCGGGGCCGGGGCAACACTGGCTGAATTGCAGGGGAACGACCAGTTCAAGCACCTGCGCTGTGGTTCCTGCGGCGCGGACTGGCAGGTCCGAAGACTGCAATGCGTATATTGCGGGAATGAAGACCACCGGACGCTCACCCATCTGTTCGAAGAAAAAGATCGAGAGGGGAGACAAATGGAAGCATGCGAAATATGCAGGGGTTATCTTAAGGTCATTGCGGCTTTTTCGCCTACAATCGTAGAGTTCCTG
Organism: Nitrospirota bacterium; assembly: GCA_049793155.1. Taxonomy (GTDB): domain Bacteria; phylum Nitrospirota; class UBA9217; order UBA9217; family UBA9217; genus JALNZF01. The sequence goes on along the minus strand of JBARBN010000005.1, from coordinate 131 downwards.
GCTATTGAAGACCTGGCAACGCTTCACTTCGATTGTATCGCGAAGGAGCGCGGCTATACGCGGGGTGTCCCGTTCTCAGGTTTGGGACCTGAAACGATGGTGCGAAGCTCAACGATAAAAATGTGCGAATA
>JBARBN010000004.1:0-7225 GCA_049793155.1 Nitrospirota bacterium | reverse complement strand
ACTACGAACTATTTCCCCTGGACATACGAGTTTATCCCGATTATCAAGATCCCCTTCTTATGGTATGTTTCAATCAACGATAGGATATTACACAGCCGAAAGGAGGGAATTGATCATGTTTAAACATACAGGTGGACAGAGGGTTGAAAGCGGAACGTACTGGGATGTCATGACCGGACTCAGGGTCGACTTCGACCAGGAAGGGACGCTCCCCGGAGGAAACGGGACAACGTACCTGAAAGCATCATCAAGTGCAATACTGTTATTGGGGCCCATTCTTGGGTTGGCCTATGTCGTATTAATGCCGATCATGGGTATCGTGACGGCACTGTCCCTCATGGTTCAGAAAATGCTCGGAGGGGTGTTCGGCCTGGGCAAGTACATCGTCCACTTCGGATGGAGACCCGCGGAGGCATACCTGGGTGGAAAGAACAAAAAGAAGGATAATAACGACAAGGCGGGCAAATCACCGGTTGAGAAGTGAGTGGAGTAAAACCGGCATCATGATGATGCACCGAACACTGACAAAAATCTAAAGCCGAAGGAGGATCACAGTATGAATTCCATGTTTGATTTTATCACACACGTCAAGGGGATCGAATACATCCTTTCCCTTACCTTCATTGCCGGATATGTGCTGTTCTGGGAGATACTGAAGCCCAGACCCTTCCAGAAGGTGAAGGAGACCGGCCAGGAGGACCTGGAGTACGTCAAGCAGAACGGCATGAAGAACACCCTGAAGCTGGCAGGCAAGATCGCCGCGGCGCCCTTTGTCGGACTGCTCTATGTGATCCTGCTCCCGGTCGGCCTGGTCAGCGCGCTGTCCTACGCCGTTGTCGCGGGAGTTGCAGGGAAAAACACCTCCTTTTCCTGGAGACCGGCCGAGGCATACCTCTCCGGCAAAAAGAAGGCCAGGAAGCACGACGCGGTTGAAGACAAGCAATCCGAGCGGAAGTAAGACTTCCATCCCGTGAGGGGCGCAGCAAGGTTGCAGCGCCCCTCTTCTCCTCTTTAATGCCGCGATACTCCAGACATAACCATCTCCCTATTGTCGTCCTGAGATCACTAACAATCTCGCATTTCCAATTTGCCAGGAATCCTTCACCTCTTTCACGATAGTAGATAATTCATTTTTTTCAATATATTGTGAATACTCTCCTGGCCCATCCGCTGGTCATCCAAAAGACATAGGAACAAAATACACTGTCTTATAGGAATAATCCTCATCTCCTCTCGGAATACAGTTCATTACATATAGGAACAATATTTTCTCATCCTCGGACAATATACTTTCCCCCATGGGAACTGTGTACACTATTTATTTTTTCTATCCTCTGTTACATTGAAGACAGAAAGGGAGATGCTGAGTGAAGTTGAAGGGAACCGCACATCTCACACAAAGGAGGTGACTCAAATGTTGATATGGAAAGGTGGACAGCAGGCAGTAACAGGAACATACTGGGATATTACTACAGGTGACAGGCTTTCGATCAAAGATCAAGATATGCTTCCGGGCGACAGTTCGACAAAATACATCAAGGCTCCCATTGCTGTGGTGCTCTTGTTTGGGCCGGTTTTTGGTCTGATTTTCGCGATTTTCCTGCCCTTCATAGGTATTGCAATGGCACTATCCTTTGTGGGCAAGAAAATTGTCAGCGCGGGTAAAACGGCCGTCCAGAGAATGGCTAACTCAGCAGTGAAGAACATATTCTTTGCGTGGAAGCCCCTCCAGGCTTATCTAGCCGGCAGGCAAAAGGGAAACAAAAAGGAAAAGGGCGCAGGGAAAACTAAGAGGACGAAATGATATCCGGGGCGAGGCCTTACACGAATGGAGCAGAACAGGGCAACAGGTACCCTGATTCAGCCCCTCTGATGTTTGTGTATCCAACGGGGACTTGCAGAGAAGGGAGGGTCACCATGTGGGAGCGGGGGAAAATATTTATTTTGTTCATTCTCGTCTTTTGTTTTATTCTGTGTTGCTCCGAGGGGGGAACTGCCGCGGCACAATCGCTCCCCGATGAGACATCGTCTTGCCTTGAGTGCCATGCACAGCAGGGGCTCACAATGTCATTTCAGGATAACAAATCTATGGAAGCATATGTCAATGCCGACAAATTCAAGGCTTCCATGCATGCATCGATCGGCTGCGCGGGCTGCCATACTGAGTTTTCCAGGAATGATCACCCCAAGCGGGTGTTCAAGTCGAAAGAACAGTATACTTTAAAATCCGTCATGGTGTGCAGACAGTGTCATAGCGATGAAATGCTGAAGGCAAAACCGGTTCATGCCGCACTGCTCGTGAAGGAGAGCAGTGCTCCGGTCTGCACTGACTGCCATAATGCCCATGCGACTACCGCCGTCGCCGGAGGCAGTACGGTTGTCGGTGAAAAACAGTACTGTCTCGGATGTCACACGCATGATATAACCATGGTGACCAAAAACAGCGAGACCGCCCTTCTCAATGTGGATATGATGGCGCTCAATTCTTCGGTGCATGCTAAACTAAGCTGCTTCGATTGCCATTTCGGTTTTTCCTCAACGGAGCACCCGAAGAGAGCTTTCAAAAGCATCCGGGAATTTTCCATTGCCAGTGCAGACGTATGCAGGCGTTGCCACTTCGATAAATACTCGAAGACCCTCGACAGCGTCCATTATTCCCTTCTCAGCCAGGGCAGGCTTGACGCGCCGGTCTGCACCGATTGTCACGGTTCACATGCGGTTACTCATGCAAGAACGGCAAAAATACAGGTCGCCCACACATGCGAAAAGTGCCATGGAGACATCTACCGTACCTACGCATTGAGCGTCCACGGCAAGGCTCTCTTGAACACACAGAATACCGATGTGCCTGTATGCGTGGACTGCCATTCGGCGCATTCCATTCAGGATCCCCGGACAATGGACTACCGCGAGAAAGTACCGGAAATCTGCGGCCAGTGTCATGCGAATAAGACCCTCATGAAAAAATACGGGCTCTATCCCGGGGTGGTCAATTCCTATCTCGAGGATTTTCATGGTGTGACTCTCAAACTTTACCGGAAGCAGAAAGGCACATCCGCTTCGGCGAAAAGAACTTCTATCGCCACATGCATTGACTGCCACGGTGTGCATAACATAACCAAGACGACGGGAGCTGGCACGACTATTGTGAAGACACGCCTTGCCAAGCAGTGCCAGCAGTGCCATGCAGGTGCTTCGAATAACTTTCCCGATGCATGGCTTTCTCACTATGAACCGAGCCTCAAGAACGCGCCGCTCGTATTCCTAATCAGGCTTATGTATAAGATTTTTATCCCCTTCATGCTCACGGGGCTGGGGCTGCAAATTCTCTTTCACGTGTGGCGGTATGTGATGTACCGGTAAATATATCCGAGGAGGTGTACGATGAAAACCGAAAATGGCACCTATATCAAACGATTCAGCGTCTATCGCTTAGTTGAGCACCATGTGAACGCGATTGTCTTCGCACTGCTCGCGATAACCGGATTGTCCCAACGGTTCCATGATTCCGGATTCTCCCAGTGGATCATTATTACGATGGGAGGGGTTGACACGGTGAGGATGATCCACCGATATTTAGGGCTCGTGTTCGCGATGCTCCTGGCTGTCCATACCTCCTCTGCCGCTGTCGGGGTTGTCTTCAGAAAATGGCAGCCGTCCATGGTTGTCAATGTCAAGGACTTCCAGGATGCCATTGGGAATATTTTCTTTTACTTTGGCCTCGCGAAGCATCCTGTACGATGCGACCGCTATGATTACCGGCAAAAATTCGAGTACTGGGGCGTTGTTCTCGGCGGATTCCTCATGATGGCCACCGGTTTTATCCTCTGGTTCCCGGTAGTGGTCACGCGGTTTCTTCCCGCTGAGTTGATCCCTGCAGCCAAGGCAGCGCATACGAATGAGGCGCTGCTCGCGTTCCTCGTGATCGTCATCTGGCATATTTATAATGCGATCTTCAGCCCCGAGGTCTTTCCGCTGGATACCTCCATTTTTACAGGAAAGATATCACGTGAACGAATGCTTCACGAGCATCCGATAGAGCTGGCATCCATTGAAGGAGTGAGTGTGGAAGATTTGTTCAAGCACACCGGAGAGAAACATACGGTCCCGAAGGAGTTGGAGCCGCTCGAAGGGCACGAAGGGCATGTTCATCCCTGATACTCTGTGCGTAGCCGGGCATCGCCGGGATGCCTGGCAAGATTCTATGAGAAAAAAATAGATTTGAACCTTTGCGTGTCACCGTCGTCTCTCACAAATGCCCCGGGTTCGCTGCTCCGGGGCTATCCTTTTTCTAAAACCACCTTCATGCGACGTTGTCACTTTCCCTACGTACGGGTAATAAAATATCCCGGCACCTGTCCAGTCCGATCTCCCTCCTGAAGCATGTGATGAATCATTGGTACAGCTTTTTTTGGAGGAAGCCCTCAAAGTGTGGTATACTGTCTTTAACTTTTTGGTTCACTCTTTCAGGATCGGCAAAAACAACAATAACCACAAATGCCTTAACAATTCCTCTCCGAAATCAGTGCCCATGGTAGCCTATGCTGAAAAGGATCTTCATCTCAATCTTCATAAGCATCATAATTTTATTAGGCAGTCTCGGCGTCATAAGTTATCGACGCGTGCAGGAAAGCATAAAGAAATCCTATGAAGAACGACTTTCGGCTGCAGAAATGGTTGCCAGCCATATTGACCACCTGCTGGAAAACAATCTGGCAAGACTCTACGATATATCACTTTCTGGCAAAATTGATTTTACGGATGGGAACTGGAAGCCGGAACAAGAAGCGCTCAGGGACGCTTATAAATATTCCATTTTCACGGATGGGATCTTTCTTCTGGACCTCTACGGGAATGTGGTTCAGATGTATCCCTACCGGGATAGCGGCCTGATCAATCTCGTCAACATCCCCGCCGTAAGCAAGGCCATGTCGGAGTTCAAACCGGTGATCTCAAACGTGTATACACTGGAACCGATACAGAAAAAAGTCATGTTCGCCATAGTTCCCCTCAAAAACGGATCCGGAGATATCGTCGGTTTCGCCGGCGGTGAAATCAATCCCGCCAATAAGCGGCTTGCTCAGTCGATAACGTATGCTCCGTTTAATACAAAAATCGATTTCGATCTTGTCGACAATCAAGGAGTCATCATTGCTTCGAACAATAATGTCCCTGTTTCTACTCCGATTGATCATAATAAATTCTTTGCAACTCAAATTGAGAGGAAAAAAAGCTATATTGGCACGTGCCACCGATGCCATGGAGAAGAGAACAAACCCGACAGGAAAACAATAGATATAATTGTATTGGCACCTCTTTTTAATGCGCCATGGGCGGTGTCCATACGGGAACCTCAGGAAAGCGTATTAACTCCGGCAACACAATTGAAAAAGGACTTCTTGTTCATTGCCTTCATATCCATCGCAACAGCATTCCTGCTTGCCCTGGGCATGAGCAGAAGAATCGTGAGGCCCATCAGAGTGCTCATTCGTGCGGCCCAGCGGATCGGGAAAGGGAATCTTTCCGAACCGGTGGAGATCCAGAGCAAGGACGAGATCGGTACCCTGGCCCAGAGCTTCGACGAAACCAGAGTTCAACTTGCTGCCTCGCTCGGGAGCATCAAGCGTTATAATGTGGACTTGGAAAAACGGGTCTATGAACGGACGAAGCAACTGGAGGAAAAGCAGCTCGCTATCAAAACGCTGCTAAAACAGGTAATTACCAGTCAGGAGGACGAACGCAAGAGGATTGCACGGGAACTGCATGACGAATCGCTCCAGGCCCTTTCAGCCATCCTGATGGATGTCGGGGTATGCAAACTCCGGCCCGACCTGATTTCAACGACAAAGGTCGCGGGAATATACGACAACATCACCCATATCATCAATGAGATGAACCATCTGGTTCAGAACCTCAGACCGACCGTCCTCGATGATCTCGGTTTCGAAGCGGCGATTGTCTGGATCCTCGACCGCAATTTTAAAGACAGGGGCATCAAGTGCCGCCTGAATATGCGTGATCTCTCCGAACGACAGTTCAGACCGGAATTTCAGATAACTGTTTTTCGAATCGTGCAGGAAATGTCCACAAATGTCGCCCGGCACTCTAATGCACACAATGTCTTTGTCCATATGAAGGACAGCGACCAGGAGTTTACGATGAGCATGGAAGATGACGGGATGGGTTTCGATACAGTATCTGTGCTCAAGGATAGCATGAGCAGGCAGGGGCTCGGGATCCTCGGGATGAAGGAACGGGCCGCACTGTTGAAGGGACATTTGACCATATGCTCGGCGCCTGAAGCGGGAACAATGGTCCTCCTCAGGATTCCCATAAGCGAGGTGTAAGTGAGCAAAAAAATAAGAATTCTTATCGCCGATGATCATACCCTGGTTCGTGCAGGCCTTGCGGCGTTCCTTAAAATATCGGATGACTTTGAGATTGTGGGCGAAGCCGCGGACGGGGTGGAGGTTATTGAGGCGGCCCGGAAGCTCAAACCGGATGTTATTCTCATGGATATCGCCATGCCGAAACTCGGGGGATTGGAGGCCACATTAGAGATAAAAAAAATGAACCCCGATATCAAGATCCTCGTCCTTACGCAATACGAAGACACGTTATACGTTCGGCGGTTTCTCAAGGCCGGCGCCTCCGGATACATCTTGAAAAAAGCCGTGACCCCCGACCTTATTACGGCGATCCACGCGATTGCCAACGGAGAAATGTATATCCACTCTGCGGTTGCTTCGAGTGTTGTTGAAGGTTATCTCAGCAAAAGAAAAGGTGAGCCAACGGAAGATCCTTATGACTCGCTTACTGACCGTGAGAAAGAGGTGTTGAAGCTGATTGCGGAGGGATTTACCCATAAAGAAACGGCAGACATCCTTAAGATCACTGTAAGGACCGCTGTGGCCCACCAGGAAAATATCTGCGCGAAACTGGGCCTTCACTCCCGCTTTGATCTCGTTAAATTCGCCATTAAGCACGACATTATCAAGGTCGACCGCTCTGAGACCTGATCCTGACCCGCATTCTGCAGTTTTTTCCGCCTTCCATGAAAAGGACAGATCCCCTTCGAAAATCCTGAGGCAATATGGCCCTCATCCGGAGTCGGGGAATCGCCTTTTTTGACTACGAACTATTTCCCCTGGACATACGAGTTTATCCCGATTATCAAGATCCCCTTCTTATGGTATGTTTCAATCAACGATAGGATATTACACAG
>JBARBN010000003.1:0-3129 GCA_049793155.1 Nitrospirota bacterium | reverse complement strand
AGATCGAACGGCTGAAGAAGGCCTCGTCATCAATCGGTGCGATCGTTACCTTCCTCGGGACAACGCGTGATATCTCGGGGGGGAAACCGGTGGCCAAGCTCGAGTTCGAACACTATCCCGGCATGGCAGAGAAAAAACTCGGTGAGATCAGAGCGCAGGCGATGAGAGATTACGGAGTGATCGAGGTGACGATCATTCACCGGACAGGCGTGTTGCCGATAGGAGAGAACATCGTACTGATCGCCGTGGCCGCGGGGCATCGCGATGAGGCGTTCAAGGCCTGCCGATTTTGCATCGATGAATTAAAAAGGATCACGCCGATCTGGAAAAAGGAAACAACACCCGAGGGGGAAGTGTGGGTGGAGGAACATCCGTGAGAGTCTTATGAGTTTGAAGAGTCTGAGGAGTCTAAAGAGAGACATTCCGGCTCGTTAGACTCTCATCTCGTCAGACTCGTTAGACTGTTGTTTTCTTCGTATCTTTTTTCCCGTCCCTTAGGTAAACCACGCAGGTCGTACAGTCCTCTTCCCTTTTGCACCGGGTGGTTTCCCAGCAGGGCTTGCCCTTGTTCGTAAACGCCGTGCAAACCACGCGCCGTTCGTCGGGACAGTCCCGAATCTCCCAGCAGGGCGCATAATCAAGCAGCTTCTTGATCCCTTCAATGCTGATCTTTCTGGAGTGGATCAGCTCACGGATACAGCGCAACCACTTGATGTCATTTTCCGTATAGAGCCGGTTTCTCCGCTCCCGCGTCGGGAGGATCAGGCCATGCTTCTCGTAAAGGCGCAGCGTCTGTGCCGTGGTCCCGACGAGCTTCGCCGCCACGCCCATGGTGTAGAGCGGTGCGTCCTTGTCTTTGAGTACATCCAGTTTATCGACTGCCATATGCTTTCATCTTCCTCCAGGGTTCTACCGTGGTATAAGGATCGTCATCTTGTCCATGAGCAGAAGCACTCCCATGATGATCAGGATGACGCCGCTTGTTATCTTGATTGCCTTGAAGTGTTTTTTCAGCTTGCTGAAAGACGACAGGAATGCGCTGATGGCGACGGCTGAAAGGATGAAGGGGATCCCGAGGCCGAGCGAATAGAACATGAGCAATATTGTGCCGCTGCCAAGGGAGTCACTCGTCATGGCCAGCGTCAGCACCGATCCCAGAAAGGGTCCGGTGCAGGGGGTCCAGCCCGCGCCGAATATCATGCCAACGATGATCGTACCGATGAAGCCGGCAGGCCGCGTCTTGAGATGAAGTTTCGCCTCTCTTTGGAGAAAAGGAATGTCCACCACATCCATGACAAAAATGCCCATGATTATGATGAGCACCCCGCCGACGATCCGGATGGTTTTCAAGTGCTGTGCAAGGAGACTGCCTGCCAGGCTCGCCGATGCCCCCAGGAGTACAAAGATGAGGGAGAATCCCCCGACAAAAGCAAGAGAATGAAGCAGGGTTATCCTCATGTTCTTTTTGCGCGAATCAGGGCTCACCAGTTCGTCATAATTGATGCCGGTGATGTACGAAACATATGAGGGTACAAGGGGAAGAATACAGGGCGACGCAAACGAGATGAGACCCATGGCGAGCGAGTACAGCAAAATATACAGTGTCAATCCATGTGAAAGGTCCATGAAGATCAGTCTCCCTTGGGTAGAAGTTCATAATACCAAAGCCCAATAAACATATCAAGCAAAACTTTTGCTGTTTTCCAGTTTACTTGTTCTTATAATTATAAGCAGCATTGCCATACATTTTTATTTTAGTTCTCCTTGCGTTCCGCGCTAATATGACATTCTCTCTGCGAACAATGGAAACTCTCCTTGCAGGGCAGACGGCATCTTCGGGCCAAAGTCGAACAAAAAACCGCCCTGCACCATCGTCGGTACAGAGCGGTCGTTTACTGCAAGCTCAGTGATGTTCGTTACATCAGATCTTCCATGTCAGTTCCCAGCGCACGAACTGGGCGTCGAACTGGTTTGTCGACTTATAAAAATTGCCGGGCAGGAATTGTTCGACCAACACATAGCCATCAAGGGTCGGCGAGAACTTGCGGGACAGCTTCGCAGTGATGAGCTGGCCGCGGTTCTTGTTCGTTCCCGAGAACATGGGTGCGAACGGGCCTGAGGCAGCGCTGAAGGTCTTGTCCGCCTTTAGGTAATTGTAGGACAGCTCAAGCCCCGTTTCCTCGGTCGGGGCTAACTTGACCAGGGCGCGGTAAATATTTATGTTCGTCCAATATGCGGGGATGCCGGTTTCCGTCAAGAGCGTAAGCGAGTACAGCTCGCTGATCTGGGGATAGCGTGAAAACAGCGGGTCCCAACCCTCATTCTTGGTCGTCGACTGATTATCACCTGACATCGTGATATATCCGAGGTCCCAACCGGGTTTCATAGTGATATTGTTATAGGTGCGGCCGATATAGGCATATCCACCGCCGCCTTCGCGCTTCGTTTTGTTCGAATCGTTGTACTCGCCAGACTGAAGAGCATACTCGGCGCGGGCCTTCCAGCCTTCGCCAAATCCGACCACGGCACGGAGGCCATAGGTACCCAGCCGCAGGGCAGGATTCGTTGCCGCGGTCTTGTTTGTAGGAGTCGCCTCTTCCTTCCAAATATAGTAAGGCTCGACAGTCACATTGTCCGTGATCTTTCCGCGGCCGTAGACCACGACGGCCTTTTCATCGTACGAATTGAGCGGTCGTTTCTCATAGCCGAACGTCGCCTGCTTATACATACTGTAGGTCGGAAGGGCGCCGTCGTTCTCCTGCGTGAATAAGTAAACGAAATCGACGTTGTACCGGTCGTTGACCGTTACGAGCGCCCTCGCAGCATTGAAGTAGGCGGTCCGCGAGCCATCGAGCGGGGTTCCGTCCATGATCAGGAATCCTTCACCAAAGGTGCCGAGGAAATCCTGGCGGCCGATCGTGAAATCGACGGGGATCCCGCCGGGTTTTTTGGCGTATACATAGAGATTGTCAAAAAGAAACTCATCTCCGACCAGACCGACCTGGGCGGGGGTATTTGATGCATTGAAATACCTCGCCTCATTCGTGATCTTGACAAAGATGCCATACTGCTTGTCGAGATCCACATTGTCCCAAGCCGATGACCTGAGACGCCAGAAGTTCTCGTCTT
>JBARBN010000002.1:0-37001 GCA_049793155.1 Nitrospirota bacterium | reverse complement strand
GATCGGTACGATATACATATGCCCGAGAAGGCTGTGCAGCAAGCCCGCCTGGGCGCCGCCCGCAAGGTAGTGAACGAGGGTGATAAATGCAAGCAATCCACCGAGCACATATGCCCTGAGACCTTTACGTTTCCAGAAGAGGGTTCTATCCATGCGCAGTCATGTGGCAAGCCGAAATCTTGATCGTGAAGATCCCAATAAGAAAAAGCCCGCGATAAGACAAATAAATCTAACTGAATAACCCCTGTTTGTCAAGAAATGACTATGCTGTTGATCTCGATTCATTGACACACAACACGCTGATTAATAATAGTTTAGCCTTCTCCTGCCAGACGCCCCTGTTTGTTAAATACCTCTGAACAGCTTGACGAGGCAATGCTGTATATTATATATATCAAAGAGTTATGGGAACACTGCAAAAAACCTGATTGCTCTTGACATTGTTTTTTGATTCTGTTAAATTAACGGAATACTAATTCAGGAAAGGAGGTGAATATCAATGAAAAAGATCATCGCACTTTTTACGGCAATGGCATTTGCACTTACCCTCGGCGTAGCATTCGCAGAGGAGAAGGCACCTGCGGCAGCAGCACCGGCAGCCCCAGCGGCAGCCCCTGAGAAGGCCCCCGCGAAGGAAATGAAGGCTGAGAAGAAGGCAAAGAAGAAGGTTGCAAAGAAGAAGGCTGCAAAGAAGAAGGCAGAAATGAAGAAGGAAGAAATGAAGAAGGAAGAAGCAGCACCGGCAGCAAAGTAGTTCACCTATACCGCTAATTCATTATACAGAGCGGAGAAATGCTTTATTGTCAGAAGATGGAACTTTAAGCAGGCGGCATAAACCGCCTGCTTTTTTATTTCCAACGGACCTCGAAAGATCCCCCGCGCTGACCGGTCAATCCCACCACAAGAATAGTTTCCTCGTCTTCTGAATTTCTTTCACAAGTTCCGCAATACTCCCGGGTCCCTGGTCCACGGCATCGGGACAAAAATCATGCACTTCCTCGACAAAGGCTCTCATGTCCTTTGGTAAAATCTTGAACTCGATCTCCACCCAGTAGCTGTCAGCCCCGAGAATGACAAAGGGGGAATTTGTCTCCCACTCCTTCAGCCGGTCGATCACATCCTGATTGGAAATATCGTAATCGTCTCCGTCGGTATGCATGATGCGCAGGATCTCGTACTGGTCCATGCCCTTGAGAATCCCGATCTTATCTGTCTTGAGCCCCGCATTCATCTCTACCACAAAGGGCATATACTTGAGCGGAAACAGCTTCTGCCGGAGCGAGGAAAGGATGTGGTCCGTCTTGTCCTCCGGTACCGAGATGACAATGCCGGGAGCAATGATCTGAAAACCCTCCTCATCGGAGCCGATCAGCCTGCCAATGTGGTCCTGGCTCTCTTCCTTCGCCATGAGAAGGACCTGTCGGTCAAACTTGATGCTCTTTGCAAGTTCTTCCGCTGCAGGGGAGAGGGTCACCTTCGTGATCGTCGCCCTGCTTACCACGCCGGCCGCGGCGCTCCTGGTCATACTGCTGGAGAGACTATGCGTCGTTCTGCTCGTTATACTGCCCGTCACCCTGCTGAGAGGGCTGTTCGTCATGCCGCTGATAAGGCTGCCGGTGATGCTGCTGGTGACGCTGCTCATGACGGTGCCGGTGATCGTGACGCTGCTGGTGACGCTGCTCATGACGCTGCCGGTGCCGGTGCTTATCACCCTGTTTTCCGCTCCCATGAACAGAAGCGCAATTCCGGCAAAGGCCAGCAGGGACGAAAATCGTCGGGATAAGTACTGCATGCGGTGTGCTCCTCTCTGCAAGGAAATCGTTTCGGGAAGGGAAGACATATAATGACGAGAGCTACCTGTAAAATGAATGGATTATTTTATCACAGAAGACCGGTTGAAAACAACAAAATATATTGCCGTCAAGCCCCTTTCTCCGAACTGGTCATATGTTCTTCGACGGGCAAAGATCGACAAGGACGCAAACTGCATGGTCGGCCTTTTTCGCCTGGCAGACCTTTCTCCCGTGGAATATCAGAAGATGCGACAAATTCCCCCATTCCTTTTTCGGTGTGATCGCAAGAAGGTCTTTTTCGATCTTCACCGGGTCCTCGTACCTCGTCAGGCCGAGGCGATAGGCAAGCCGCTTCACGTGGGTATCCACGGCAATACCTTCATTGAGACCAAAGGCGGCCGACAGCACGATGTTTGCCGTTTTTCGCGCCACGCCGGGCAGCGAGACAAGCTCTTCCATGGTCTGCGGGACCTTGCCGCCGAATTTTTCAATAAGCACCTGCGCGGTCTTATTGATGTTCTTCGCCTTATTGTTAAAGAAATTCACGGACCGGATGTCCAGGGCGAGCTTTTCCGGCGTGGTGTTCGCAACGTCCTGCACCGACCGGTATTTTTTAAACAACTCCGTCGTCACCTTGTTCACGAGCACGTCCGTGGTCTGGGCCGAGAGGATCGTGGCAACGAGCAGTTCAAACGGTGTGGAGTAGCGGAGCACGGTCTGCGGCGTTCCGGTATACTCTTTTTTAAGCCGCTTTATGATCTCAGCGATATTTTTTTCAGGGGAATTCATGGCCGCACGAGCGTTGCTCCTTTTTTTCGTACTTTTTGCATGACGCGTGTTATTTAAGGGGCGTGATCAGAAATCCCCACAAACGCTGATACTTCTCTTCCCTGAAGGATGGCAGGCCCAGGGTAATGGTCCGCGTCTCCTCCCGCATCCTGAACGTGCCCGCAAGCCGGTCCCACAGCGAGAGGAGGCTGGTATAGTTCGATTTTTTATCATCAGGCTCCACCGAGTGGTGCACCCGGTGCATGTTCGGTGTCACGATGAGGACGCGAAGCAGGCGGTCCCACGTTTCCGGCAAGGCGAGGTTGCTGTGATGGAACAGCGTCGAGATGTTCAGCATGACCTCAAAGAGCACCAACTCGCCAAAGTTCATCCCGATCAGGACAAGAACGGGAAGGCGTATGAACGAGGAAAGGACCAATTCTCCGGGATGGAAACGGAGAGCCGTAGTTGTGTCCATCTCGATGTCCGAATGGTGCGCCCGGTGGAATCGCCAGAAAAAAGAGAACTCGTGGTTCGCCATATGCCAATAATACATCCAGATATCGAAGAGAAGGAAAACAGCGATCAGGCGTGTCGCAGCAGGAAGTTCCGCCATCCGCACAAGCCCCAGCGAATGCGCCTGTGCCCAGCTGATCACCTGTATCGTGATGCCGGCCAATAAAAACCGTGTCAGGAGACCGTTCAGGACCGCGGTCAGCACATGCGGCATACCATGTCTGATCCTCAGCCTGCGTCCCTGCAGGTGAGGAATAAAACCTTCCAAGGTAAAAATTAGAACAAGGACTGATATGATAACGATCGGTTTGGTGTCCATTGTGTTTCCCTATTTCAAGATTCTTTTCCGATGCTGTTCGAGAAAAGACCGGGTCCTCGATATTTTCGATGCCGGACCCGTGATTTGAGAAAGGAGCGTCTTCAGGTCCTCCACCGTATCGACATCAGTCAATTCCGGCAATACATGGACGCTCATTGATGCGTCGCGCAGCTTGTCCATGGTCTCGCGAAAAACGGTCCTCGTGCTCCATACCATGTCATAAAATATTTCCGGCACAAATGATTTTTTTCTAAAACCGATCAGGTAATAGCCGCCGTCATCTGCAGGACCGATGACCGCATCATTCGTCAAGAGCGCGTTAAACGCCTCCTTTATCACGTCGGTCGTCAAGCCGGGGATATCGCTCCCGATAAGGAGTGCTTCTTTTACGTCCCCTGCAAAGACGCGGGCAAAGGCCCTCTCCATCCGCTCCCCGAGGCCATCGCCGGTCTGGGGGAATAAGTAATGCTCATGGCCCAGCCATTCCGCTATTTGATCGCGCGCGCCGGGAGGAGTGAAACAGATCAGGAAAGAAAACTGTCCTCTTGTCAGCATATCGATCGTATCCAGGACCATGTTCTCATAAAGTCGAAGCACGAGACCTTCATCGATGTTTTGCGCAAGCCGGGATTTCACCATGCCTTTTTCCGGATGCTTGACGAAAAGAATGACGCTGCGCTTGTCAGTCATCGCATTTATCGGAAGACCTCAATGTATTCCATCCAGGATATCGAACGTTCACCCGTGTTGTCGGAATCATTCATGATCGCGATCCGCGCTCGAATCGGCGGTTTACTTCCGAATGCCTTCTGATAATCATCAACAATATTGACCTCCTGATCCTGCCACGTGCCCACATTTTTCGCGCCTTTCTGCAGGAGGACCATCATAGCCCGGTCCGTGTAGGGGCTGACGATGATCGACTCAGGCTCTTCCCTGCTTGCCCAGACATAGCTCAGACTGCTCTGGGGCGGATACTCACCGTACAGCTTCTTCGCAATCCCGTATTTGATCTTCTCGAACGTCCCCGCTTTATCAGGATCGTACTCGAACATCACATATACGCGCATGGGGTAATCGTCCCCCGTCTTCGATCTGGCATCGCCCTTCGCGTAGACGTTGTTCACCTTCCAGCGCCATTTCATGCGAGGATAGTCGTACACCTTGAACGTATCTTTATACACGATAGCCGAGGCCGAGTCATTGCTTTCCGCCTTCAGATAATGGCGTTCACCGTCCCTTTGAATTGTATAAACCGAGTGCTTTTCTATCTTTGGAAAATAAAAGGGCCTCCAGTTGTCCAGGGTCGCAAAATCATCGCTGAAGAGGACCGATCTCTCCTGCGCATGGGCGCCTGAAACAAGAAAAAACGTCAGGAGAAGCGCAAAAGAGCATGTCCTCATTCTTGGATAGATTTTTATCATTTCCCACTATTCGAGTGAATTGACGTCCGACCGATTTTTCAGGATTTATACCATCTCGCAAGCCGTTGAGGCGACATGCCCAGCCCATACAAGACCTGCAGCAGCCAGTTCCTGAGCGTACAGTACAAGACGCCTTCCTGCTCGTACCGACGCGCCGAGGTCCTCACCTTTTCCGGTATGATACAGATATTGTCCGAGCGTTTCCTGATGCGCTTCATTAATTCGACGTCTTCCATGATCGGGATATCCCGGTATCCGCCGATCTGGTCAAAATATGCACGCCGTATGAAGATGGCTTGGTCGCCGAAAGGTATCTTTGTCAGCCGTGTCCGGAGAAAAACATACGACTCGGTGATCTTGAAAATACTCCGCTTGGTATCGAATGCAAGATCGAATGCACCGCCAACAAAATGTTCATCGTTCATCGATGACCGGATCAAGGCAAATGCATTCGACGGCAGGAGAGTATCGGCATGAAGAAACAGAAGAACATCAGCGGCTGCAAGCGCTGCGCCGTGGTTCATCTGCCTGGCCCGGCCCTTTTCAGCGACCGCGGTGTGCACGCCTTCAGCTTTGATCGCGCCGATGGTGCTTCCTCCGGGATCTCCGTCGACCACGATGATCTCCGCGGTGCCGGCGGCATCAAGCGCGCGAATATGATCGATGGTCCGGGTGATGCCCCCGGCCTCGCTCAATACGGGAATGATGATCGAGAGTGCGGGTATGCGGTCCATAACCTGCTCATTTGCCCAACGCCTTCCATTGCGCCCGGATATACTCAACCCGCTTCCGGTTGACCCCGAGATCCGAATACCCCAGACGGGCTGCCGATCGGACATGGATGAGTTTCGTGCTTTCGTCGAACCAGAACTCCACATCGTCGACGAACCCGAAGATCGCGCTTGCGAACTCTGCGTGAATATAGGTGCCCGTATCAGTTATGATGCGGGCCCTCTTCATACTGAGAATTATCTTCTTGATCCCGTCGTGTGCCTCGGCCGCCGTCCCGGTGAACGATAGCGGATCGACAGCATGCTCCCGGTCGCTGCTTTGGCTCGACACGCAGTTGGGCGACGACGGGCACGGTGCAAGTTTGCCGTCGTGTATTCCGAGATTGACAGGCCGCACCCCGGTACAACCGGTGATCAGCAGGCTCAGCATTGCGATCGACAACAGTATGCGCCCTGTTCCCGCATCCATGGAGCACCTCCTCCGGAAGAATGTCGCGATTTTATTATTATACACGATTTTCCCCTCTTCGCATCATGCTTCAGCTGCTTCTTTGATGAATTTAAAGATCCGGCAGACAAGGCAAACGCTGAATATTTTAACCCGGGTAAACAGGAACAGAACATCGAGGCAGCGTCTCTGACACGGATAGGTCCACATCATCCCGAAGTATTATTGCATGTTTTCCTCTTTTCGAGTAATATATTATTTCTTCTGTACAATCATTTCCTCATGCATTGAGAGGTATTTCCCAGGGAAGCTGAAATGGCATTCTCATACAAACCAAGGTTGGCGATCGGTTATGTGCTTCTGCTTATCGTCGTGGCTGCCATCGGAGTCACGGGCGTGCTGACGTATGTGAACATCGCGACACTCGCATCGCTCACCAATGACCGTGGTTCCTCCTCTCGGGCCATCTCCGCTCTGGACGATGTTCTCTCAAAGCTGGATGACATCGAAGCTGCGGAGACATACACTGCCGGCGCAATGCAGGAACCCTCTCTGTCGCAATACCGCGCTGCAATCCAGGAGCTCGGGCGGCAATTCGAGGCTGTCAAAGCGTTGATCGCCGATCATCCGGGCCAACAGGCGGCTCTGGCCGCGCTCGAACCCCAGGTCGCTCAGCGCCTCGGGTTTTCCGCGCAGGTCATCGAGGCCCTGCAGGGCGGGCAACCCGAGGCAGCCGGCATCCTCCTCGCCGGCGACGAACGCAAGCGAATGACCGCGGAGATCCGTAAATCCATTATTGGGATGAGAGGGACGGAATTCGCGTTGATCGCTCAGCGTGACGGCTCTGTATCGCTGCTCGAACGGAACGCCGCTCTCACGATCGTTGTGGGAAGCCTGCTGTGCATCCTCGCTGTGCTCTCCTATTACCTGTTCCTGCGCAAGCAGATCACCCTTCGCAAGAGGGACCAGAAAACGCTCAAGAAGCTTTTGATCACCGTCCAGCAATCATCGGACCTGGTCGTCGTCACCGACACATCGGGAACGATCGAATATGTGAACAAGGCCGTTGAAAAAGTTTCTGGATACACAAACACGGAACTCCTGGGGAAGAACCGGGGCATCTGGAAATCCGGCAAACATGGCGAAAAAATCTTCGCCGAGATGCAGGATACGCTCACTGCCGGCCTGCCGTTCTCGGGATTGGCCGTCTACCGGGCAAAGAACGGAAAGCTGTTCTATCTTGAAGAGGTGGTTACCCCCTTCCGGGACGGCGACGCCATTACGCACCTCATCTCGACCGGCAAGGACGTGACCCACCAGAAAAACCTTAAGGAGAAGGTCAACTACCTTACTCATTTCGATGTTCTGACAGGAATGCCGAACAGGGTCCTCTTCACCGGTCAGCTGGAGCAGGAGATCGTGAAGTCGCGTCAGGCCGGCTGGCTCACCGCGGTGCTTGCCATAGACATCGACCGGTTCAAGCTGGTGAACGATGAATTCGGTTTCAGCGCCGGGAACGATGTCCTCAGGGCAATTGCCGAGCGCCTCACGGCCACGGTCGGTGGAGGGGGTTCCGTCGCCCGAATAGGCAGTGATGAGTTCGGCATCGCTCTCTACAACATGGTCGGCCCTCAGGCCATCGACGCGACCGTGGAAAGGATCATGAACAATGTCAGGCAGCCTATCATGCTCAGAGGAGAAGAGATCGTTCTGTCCCTTGCCGTAGGCATCAGCGTCTATCCCGATGACGGCGAGAACGTTGAAAAACTTCTTGGAAACGCTCACATCGCCCTCTCGAAGGCCAAGAGCGAGGGCAGGAACAACTACCAGTTTTTCACGCCAAACATCACCACGAAGGCCTCCGAGGGCATGCTGATGGAAAAGCGGCTCAACTCGGCGCTCAAGAACGAGGAATATCTGGTCTACTATCAGCCCTATGGCGACATGACCACGAAGAGGGTCGGCGGTGCAGAGGCCCTTATCAAGTGGAAGAGCGACAAGCACGGCATGGTTGCCCCGGCAAAATTCATCCCCGTGCTCGAGGACTCAGGCATGATCATCGACGTCGGAGAGTGGGTGCTGAGGACCGCCTGCGGTCAGATCAAGCAATGGGACCGGGAGCCGTCAAAGGTCCCGATTGCCGTGAATCTGTCGTTGCTGCAGCTTCGTCATAAGGACGTCGTCGGCATGGTGGACCGGACGATCCAGGAGTTTGGCATAGACCCGTCCCGGCTCATCCTTGAGGTCACGGAAGGCATGTGCATCTATGACCTGGATTTTGCGAGCGTGGTCCTGAAAAGACTGAAAGATATCGGCGTATCGATATCCATCGATGACTTCGGGACCGGTTATTCATCCCTGAGCTACCTCAAGAAACTGCCCGTCGATAATGTGAAGATCGACATGTCGTTTGTCAAGGATATCACCACGGACCCTGACGCCGCATCCATCGTATCCGCCATTACCACCCTGGCCCGCAATTTGAACCTCAAAACCATCGCTGAAGGCGTCGAGACCGAGGACCAGTGGAAGATCCTCCGCCTTTTGCGGTGCGATATGGGTCAGGGATTCCTGTTCAGCCCCGCGCTGCCCCCCCAGGAGATCAGCAAATTTATTTTCCGGACCAGGTGATTCCTAACAGACATCTTAAAAAGCATTTTGACACGGAAGAACCGGATTTAATGCCTGATAAAAGCGGATAAGAATCGGGCCAATTTTCGTAATAACGTATCACCCTATAAGTGAACTGCTTTCCTAGAGAAAATCCGACTTTATCCGCCTCTCATCCGCCATAATCCGTGGCAAAGGTCCTTTCCAGGATTATTCCATTGACAAGCCGGGCCTGACACGGTATTATGCCCAGCTTGAAAAGAACCCACTGCGTTCCACGAAAAATCCCTGTCACCGAGAACTTCTTCGTGCACTTCGTGTTCATCGTGGTAATAAAAGGATAAAAGGAATGATAAAAAGAACAGACCTTCGCAACATCGCCATCATCGCTCACGTTGACCACGGCAAGACGACCCTCGTGGACACGCTCCTGCGCCAGAGCGGGACCTTCCGGGACAATGAACGCGTCCAGGAACGGGTGATGGACAACATCGACCTCGAGCGCGAGCGCGGGATCACCATCATGGCCAAGAACACGTCCCTGCACTACAACGGTGTGAAGATCAATATCGTGGACACGCCCGGTCACGCTGACTTCGGCGGAGAGGTGGAGCGCACCCTCAAGATGGTGGATGGCGTTCTGCTGCTCGTTGACGCCTCGGAAGGGCCGTTGCCCCAGACCCGCTTCGTGCTCAAGAAGGCACTTGAGCTCGGCTTGCCGCCGATCCTGGTCATCAATAAGATCGACCGTCCCGACGCCCGTATCGCCGAAGTAGTGGATGAGGTCTACGACCTGTTCATCGACCTCGACGCAAATGATGCCCAGCTCGACTTCCCCATTGTGTATACCAACGCGCGGGAAGGCATCGCCAAACTGAAGATGGAGGATGAAGGCAAGAACCTCAAGCCGCTCTTTGATCTGATCGTGAACACCGTCCCGCAGGCAGAGGGCGATGAGACCGCACCGCTCCAGCTCCTGGTCATGAACATCATTTATAACGATTATGTCGGACGTCTTGCAATCGGCAAGATATTCGGCGGTACCGCGCGGGTGGGCGAACCCATCGGCGTTATCACCCAGAACAATGACATGGTCAAGACCAAGATCACGTCGCTCTTTTCGTTCGAGGGCCTGAAGCGTGTGGACACGCCCAGCGCGACGGTCGGCGATATCGTTGCCCTGGCCGGTATTGAAGGCGTGAACATCGGAGATACGATCACAGACCCCGAGAACCCCAAGCCCCTGCCGCGCATTGCCGTGGACGAGCCCACGATCTCGATGATCTTCTCGATCAACAACTCGCCCTTTGCAGGCAAGGAAGGCAAGTTCGTCACCTCCCGCCATTTGAAGGAACGGCTTGAGAAGGAACTCCTGTACAATGTCGCGATCAAGGTAGAGCCGGGCGACGCAACCGACTCCTTCAAGGTCCTGGGACGAGGCGAACTGCAGCTTGCGATCCTGATCGAGATGATGCGGCGGGAAGGCTATGAGCTCTCGGTGTCCCAGCCCGAGACCATTACCAAGATCCGCGATGGAAAGACCTTCGAGCCCATGGAAAACCTGGTCATCGATTGTCCTGACGAGTTCATAGGCGTGGTGACCCAGAAGCTCGGCTCTCGCAAGGGCCGCATGACCAAGATGGCGAACAACGGGCATGGACGGGTCAGACTCGAGTTCCGCATCCCTGCGCGCGGCCTCATCGGCTTCCGTTCGGAATTCCTGACCGACACGCGCGGCACCGGCCTCCTGAACCACCTTTTTGACGGATACGAACCCTGGCAGGGCCCGATCGCCAAGCGCTCCACCGGCGCGCTCGTGGCCGACCGGGCAGGCAAGACTACGACCTATGCCCTCTATCACATCCAGCCGCGCGGCGAGCTCTTCATCAATGAAAGCACGGCGGTATATGAAGGGATGATCGTGGGGGAGAACTCCCGTGAGACCGACATGGACGTGAACGTGATAAAGGAAAAGAAGCTCACGAACATGCGCGCGTCGGGCGCCGATGAAGCGCTTCGGCTTGTGCCCCACCGGCTGCTGTCTCTTGAACAGTCGCTCGAGTTCATCAAGGAAGACGAACTCGTGGAAGTAACGCCACATTCCATCCGGCTTCGGAAGAAGGTCCTCGACCAGAATAAGCGGCCGAAGAGCAGGGAAAAATCCGAGTAATCTCTTGCAATACCAGCCTGAAAATCGGGGGCTGCTTTTCAGCGCCCCCGTTGTTGTGTGACACCGACCTGGTCGTAAATGTTACTTCATCCCGTCAGCGATAGCCTTATCGATGGACCACTTGCCGCCGCCCCTGATCATCAGCGCAATACCGATAGCGATGACGAGAAGATGGTACTCGAAGCCCTCGCCTACGGGTTTACCCTCGCTTGTCATTGCACCGAACCAGTTCATAAAAAACCCGTTATGCCAATGTATCATATATACCGCAACGATCATGTTGACGGTGATGCCAAAGGCGGCAACACGGGTCAGAAGCCCCGTGATCAGTCCCAGCCAACCCACGCCCTCCGCCATGATGGCCAGAAAGGCGAACACTACGGGAATGCCCATCTTGCCGGTAAAGAATCCCATAGTCCCTGCAAAGCCGTATCCTCCGAACATGGTTGTCAGCTTCTGCATCCCGTGCGGAAAAAAAACAATCCCGAGCAGGACGCGAAGCACCAGCAGCGCCACATCGTCGTTCGTTTGAAATAGTCTCTTTAACATGGACGCCTCCTCCCGAACAAAACCGCTCACTTAAATTTCGCCGCGCCATAAAAACGAATCAGTCAACCTTAGCATGTGTCCCGTCGCAATAGGGTGCCTTTTTCGTGCGCTGGCATGTGCACAGCACCACCTTCTTTTTGGCGCTCATCACAAATTCCACCGGCACAAACGTCGTCCCCTTGTGTGAACCGTCGCAGAACGGCTCATTTTTTGACTTACCGCAACTGCACCAATAGTACGTCCCCGGTTCCAACTCCTTTGTTACAGGCAATTTTTTACTCATTGTTGTTTCCTCCTTAGTGTTTGCATTGATTAAAAAACTATTTTCCCGTCTCCTGCTGCAATCCGAGCTTGCGACAGAGCTTGCCAAGGACCTCCTGCTCGGCGCTGCTCAAGACACCCATCTCTTCCATGATCTTCGAGGCATGTCGGGGGAAGACGGCGCCGATAAGCTTTCGTCCCTTTGTCGTCAACCGGACCGCAAAATACCTGCGGTCTTCCTGCTGCCGCTCCCGCTTCACCAGATCCCTTTTTTCAAGGTTGTCAACGACCAGGGTAATGTTGCCGGTGCTTTTCAGGACCTTTTTTGCTATCTCTGACTGATTGAGAGGGCCCAGATGATAGATCGCCTCGAGGACGCCGAACTGGCTGACGGTGAGGCCGTCATCGGACAAATGCCGGTGAATACGCGTCGAGACCGATTCTGACGCCCTGACCAGCTTCACGAACGCGTTGAGCGCCCTTACCTCCTCCCGGCTGCCTTTATAATGAGTTCTTACCATGGCATTACCTGCTTTATGTTTAATAACGAACCATTTGATGTTAAACTAATTATAATCTTCGCTGTCTCTTTTGTCAAGTCGGGTTCGGGGCGAAGATGCAGGCACCCCCGGTGACGCCGGGTGCGATTATTTATCCTGGAAAGAACACGGAGGCCCTGGCAGAAACGGATTTAAAGGCGAGAACTCGTAGAGAAAAAAGCTGCGGTAGCTGAATCTTCTATCGGTCTAAATCTGCGCTACACTCTTTTTTCAGGTTCTATGAACTGCAAGCCGGAGCGATAGAAATTGTCATCCTCTTTCCTCGTCCAGCAGACCGAAGCCGTCCGGGAATCGACCGGGAGGGGGGTCTTGATGGTGATCTGCTGCCCTTTGGGAAGAACGTCGAATATATACATGCCCAGGCCGGTGGAACTGAGGTTGTTGGTAATACCTTTGTAAACTACAGCCTGCTCGTCCGCGGAAGACCCCATAACATACTCGATCGTTGCCGGGTAGTCATAACGCGTATCTTTTCTCGTCCTGGTATACGACATTTCTCTCCTTGATCATCCGGAATAATAGGCTCCACCATTGGGTTCAATGATAATATGCCTCACCCTGCTTGTCAATACATCTTTAGTGTCAAGCTCTTTCACAGCCACGGCTTCGACGTGAACGACCCGACCGAACGCCCTGAGGATGCCTCAACGCAGTATAGCCTGTTCTTTCATAACTTTTTTGACGCCACCTCGTTATTCCTCTCTTTACAATTGAACTGATCTGCGGTATGTTTCACGGACAACCGGCTGGCATTTCAGGCCTGCTGTTTTTTTTAAGGCATAACCTCGCTTCAAAAGAGAACGATCAGAATGACTGACATTCAGGAAATACTCATCGACGACACGGCAATCGCTGAAAAGGTACGGGAAATTGCCGCCCGGATATCGGCCGACTATGCGGGCAAGGAACTTGTCCTCATCTGCGTCCTGAAGGGCGCTGCTGTTTTCACCGCGGACCTTATGCGGCACCTTAGCATTCCCGTCACCGTGGAATTTGTTCAGGCAGCGAGCTACGGTGCTTCAATGACCTCGTCAAAAAAAATATCAATCGAGAAAGACGGAGGGATCGACATTTCGGGTAAGCATGCGCTCCTTGTCGATACGATCATCGACACAGGGGAGACCATGGCGGTTCTGTTCAGTACCTTTGCGGGACGAGGGCCGGCCAGCCTCAAGGCGGTTACCCTGCTGGATAAAAGATCGCGCCGTACTGCGAACGTTTCAATCGGATATAGCGGCTTCGAGATCCCTGACAAGTTCGTGGTGGGATACGGCATGGACTACGAAGAAAAGCATAGAAATCTGCCCTGCATCGCGGTGATCAAAACAACACGCTGAACACCTTTTCCGACAGCTTCTGCGGAGATGGCCTTCCGGCCTCGTCAATCATTCCTTTACCCGGCCCTTCAATTCCTCCACAACCAACAGCTCTGCCACGGCCTGCTGGATCTCATCCATCCTGTCGTAGGCTGCGATCCTCACATCGGCGTCCCTGAAGTGATCGAGAAGATAAGGGCTGTCAAATGAGATCACGATCGATTTCCCCTTTTCCGATTTGACCGTCTTTAAAAATTTAACTGCAACTTCCCTGAGTCGGTCGTCAATGCCTGAATGCCCCTTCGCAGCGGATATCCTTGAATAAATCGCCATGACCACGAACTCCGAGGCCCGGATTCCGTCAAGCACCAGGGATTCCGGTATTTCTGACCCGCTGGTCATGACCATGGCAAGAATATGTTTGCATCGCGCCCTCATCGCGTGGACAAAGGCATCGCCTGACCCCCTGTTGTTATCGTCATCGAGAATGAAGCATGCAACTCCGCCATCATGAGGAAGGGGGAACATCTTTTTGTCCCCCGCAATGATGCGGAGCGCCTTTTGCCCGATCTTCCGTGCAATGAGCCGGTGCTTCTGATAATCGATCCGGACGGTCTTCCGTACCGTCTTATCGAAAAGACCCAGGCGTGTCTTCGCAGCCATGATCCGCTCAACTGATTCGCTGATCCGCTGACCGGTCAGCCTGCCCTGATTCACTGCGGACACGACCGCGTCGATGGTTGCCGTCGCGTCACGCGGGTGAAGCAAAATATCGATCCCGGCTTCCACGGCGCGCACCGCGATCTCCTCCGAAGAGCAGGTGCGTGCGAGTGCGCCCATGTCAAGGGCATCGGATACGATCAGCCCGTCGAATTCCATTCCTTCCCGCAGAAACGCCGTGATCGTCTTCTTCGAGAACGTCGTGGGGTTCTCCGGGTCCAGCGCCGGCACGAGCAGGTGCGCCACCATGACCATGCCTACCCCGTCCTTCACGGCCTTGCGGAACGGCGGGAGCTCCACGCGATTCAGACGGGCCCGTGAGGCGCGGATCACCGGCAGAACGGAATGCGAGTCCTGGTCAGTGTCCCCGTGGCCCGGGAAATGCTTGGCGCAAGCCAGTAGCTCCAGCCTGCCCCGCGTCCCCCGAGACTTCTGAAGCCGCGTGATGTAACGCGACCCGAACCATTCAACGATCTCTGGTTCATCGCCGAAGGCCCGGGTGCAGATTATGGGGTTGTCAGGATTGTTGTTCACGTCGACGACGGGGGAAAAAACGGCGTGTATTCCCGCGGCGCGCGTCTCGGTCCGCACGATATCGAGCATGGCGTCGAGCAGTTCGACGTCTTTTTTCATGCGGCGGTTGATTGCCGACGATACGGCGCGCTGGTTGGGAAAGACCGTTCCCCCGGCGAGCTGCTGGCCGAGGCCGCGCTCTACATCGGACGAGATCAGCAGCGGGACCCCGGCGAGGCCCTGCAGCTCCTGCAGGCGCCGCGGGGTCTGTTCGACCGTCCCCCCGAAAAGGATAAATCCGCCGATGCCGTCCTGAACAAGGGCCCTTATCTGGTCAAGGTAACGGGCGTCCTCGAGTCTCGCGCCGTCGATCCGCGGCATGACCATCTGGGCGACTTCACGCCTGAGTGATAAACTTTGCATGTCGTTATTTTCGCATTTTTCGCGGAAGTATTGCAAGCCTTTTGTTGTTGACGCCTCACTCGAACATTTATTCCCGCTTCACTCTTTTCCTCCCGCATGGTATACTGGGTTCCGTTTTCACGCAGGCAGGAACCGGACGAGCCGGAAATCAGAGGGACGATAGACGACCGTTCGCTCCGCTCACTAAGACGATGGACGCATCCTTAACTGCTTTTTCGTCTCTCGTCACTCATCCTTCGTCCGTCATGACTACGCTGTTTGCAAGGAGTCCCTGTTTGAAAAAACTCAGCTACGAGAATGGCGTCTACCGGACAGGCCCCGTCCGCATAACCTTCCTGGCAAGGGCACTGACCTCGCTCTGGTTTTATACCCGGCTCTTCTCGATCGTTGTCCGGGGAAGCGGCAGGGCAAAGCGCGGCAGGTACGGTACCCCTGAATGGTGCGAAGACAGCCTCGCCACGTTCCACGCGCTTGAGGAAGTCGGGGTGAAGTTCGAGATCACCGGCATCGACGCCTTCACCGCCGTCGAGGGTCCGTGCGTATTCATTGCCAATCACATGAGCACGCTCGAAACATTTATCCTCCCGACGATCATTGCCTCCTTCAAAGACGCTACCTTCGTCGTCAAACAAAGCCTGGTCGACTACCCGGTCTTCAAGCACATCATGCGCTCGCGGGACCCCATAACCGTGGGCCGCACGAATCCCCGCGACGATCTGAGAGCAGTGCTGGAGGGCGGGGCTGAACGATTGAAGGCCGGGAGGTCCGTCGTTATTTTCCCCCAGACGACCCGGACGCCCGTCTTCGACCCGGCGCAATTCAACACCATTGGGATAAAGCTCGCGAAGAAGGCCGGCGTGCCGGTGGTCCCGATCGCACTCACGACCAGCGCCTGGGGCAATGGCAGGTTCCTCAAGGACTACGGCAGGATCGACCCTTCGAGGAAGGCCCGCTTCGCCTTCGGCAAACCGCTCTGGATCAGGGAACGCGGGACTGAAGAACACCAGGAGATCATCGAGTTCATCACGGGGAAACTGAAGGAATGGGAAGCGGAGGAGCAGCCGGGAAAAGCGTAAAAGAGATGCTAAGCAGCAATTCATACGGCGAGTATTTAATAGGCCTATGACGGTAGTCGTCCATATGTGGATGTTGCAGGGTAAAGTGAGCTGAACTCAGCTCAGGAAGAGCTTCAGGTAGGACCGCATTTGACAGAGCAGGTGTTTGCCGTTTTCTTCTCATCTTCGGGCAAATGGCATTTTTTATACTTCTTCCCGCTACCGCACCAGCAGATATCGTTCCTGCCCGGCTTCTGAGCGGGCACGATCTCCTCGTTGCCCTTCAATAAACTCAGTGCGCGATCAAACAATCCCATAGTTCCTCCGGCGTCAATGCGGCAAGAACGTATACTACCAAATCGGCGCGCAATTTACTATGGGAAATCGCTCGCCGGTCTCACGATGGGGAGTCCTGCCGGTTTGAGCAATCGGAATCAATTGCAAGAGCGATTCGGCGCAACACCAGGCATGCTTTCGCTGCATCCCGCTGTTGATGCCCCTTCATTCTGCCAGGGTCTTCTCGATACGCCGGTCCGGGATGAGCCACATCACCGCGACGAGAACATACAGCGCGCAGGAGAACCACGGGTTCACAAAGGCCAGGGGAATTGCGGCAAGATAGATCACGACCGATACCTTGCCCTTAAAATCCCGGCCAACCGCGCTCGCAAGTATGGAATCCCTCCCATGAAGCGCGATGAGGACCCGGGTAAGGATGAAGTAGGCGATCGCGGCAAACAGCAGCACCACGCCATAACCTGCAACGGGCCATGAGGCAAAGTTGTTCTCGCCCATCCAGCCCGTGACAAAAGGGATCAGCGACAGCCAGAACAACAGGTGCAGATTGGCCCATAGGGAGCGGCCATCGACGTGCTTGATCGCCTGGAGCAGATGATGGTGGTTGCTCCAGTAGATGCCGAGAAACAGAAAGCTGAGCACATAGGACAGGAACACCGGGATCAGCGGAAGCAGCGCCGCCAGGTCAGCTGTACGCGGCACTTTCAATTCAAGCACCATAATGGTGATAAGGATCGCGATCACGCCATCGCTGAACGCCTCCATCCGTCCCTTGCTCATGTTAAATCCCCTTTTTCAATTCCTTCGCGACGATGGTGAGTGCGACACCGCCGAGGATCAGGATAGACGCAATCACCAGCCTGAAGGTGAAAGCCTCGGCCAGGAAGATGACCCCTCCGAATGCGGTGAGGAGCGGCACCGGGAGTTGCACCGTGGCGGCGCGGGTCGCTGACAGGCCCCGAAGGGCAGTGTACCAGATGACGTACCCGATCGCGGAGGCAAGCGATCCGGACAGGATCGCGAGCAGAATGCCCTTATGCTGGAGATGAACTCCCTGAAGGCTGACAGCCAGGACCGCGAGGCTGAAAGGCACGGCCCTGATGAAGTTTCCCACTGTCTGGAAAATCGGATCCTTTACCCCGCGGCCCCGCAGCGAATAGAAGCCCCAGGCAATGCCGGCCAGTGTCATGAGGAACGCGCCGTGGGGCGAAGGCGCCGCTATCCCGGGAAATACGAGGTAGATCAGGCCCGCAAACGCTATCGCCAGGCCCGCCCACTGCAACGGATGAGGACGCTCGCCCGCCAGGAGTCCGGAGATGATCATCGTGGCCTGGACAGCACCGAAAAGGATGAGAGCCCCCGTCCCTGCGCTCAAACTAAGATAGGCAAAGGAGAATGCGACCGCGTACAGAAAGAGCTGAAAACCGCTGATCCAGCTGCCGGCGGAGAGGGTATGAGAGCCGTTGCTCAAAAAGAGAGTCAGCATCGCAAGGGTAATTGCGCCGGAAGCCAGCCGGATGACAGTGAAGCTTGCAGCATCGATGGCATGCGCCCCGAGTGCCATGCGGCAGAGGATGGAATTAGTGGCGAATGCCGTCAAGGCGACAGCGGTCAGAAGCCAGATCCGTAAAGGTCGATTCCTTCCCGCAAAAGGAGAGTTGATTGATGACTGTTCCATGCGTTCAATTATAACAGGTACGGAAAGGTATGATCGGCGGCCAGGCCAAAAGGGATCGCTCGGCGGATATATTGCCCCGGAGAAAGCTTAACAGGCTGTTGAAAAAGTCAATGAACACTGATAATGTCATTCTGAGCGCAGCGAAGAATCTCGCTTTCCCGGATACTTGAGATCCTTCACTTCGTTCAGGATGACGGCATTAGGATGTTTTTCAACAGCTCCTGTGAATGAGCCGAAGTTAGACAAGTTGCTTCTGTTGCTGCATCCATGCGTCTATATCGTGCTCCGCAAGGGGACGGGCCAGGAGGAAACCTTGACAAAAACCGCACTCCATTTTCCGAATATTGGATAATTGATGCTCCATCTCCACACCCTCGGCTATCACGTCCACCTTCAGGCTATTGGCCAGGGAAATGATAGAAGTAATGATCTCCTTATTGGAGCCGTCAGCGGTAAGTTTGCTGATAAAGCTGCGGTCTATCTTGAGTGCATTGATCGGGAAGCGATGAAGATAGCTGAGCGAAGAATGTCCGGTTCCAAAGTCATCGATATGAATCTGTATCCCCATCTCTCGCAGCATGTTCATCGTCTCCACGGCGGCATCGACGTTCTCCATGATCATGCTCTCGGTGATTTCCAATGCGATGCTGTGCGGATCAACTTCCGTCTCTGCCAGAAACCCGGAAAGCATCCTTACCAGATCCTGATGAGCGAATTGTTTGCTCGAAATATTGATGCTCATCGTCAGGGGAGGCTGATGAGGATATTGGACCTGGAGCCTTTTCAACTCACGACATGCTTCGTGAAGTATCCATTCCCCGATTTGACTGATAAGCCCGTTCTCTTCGGCAAGCGGGATGAACTCCAGTGGGTAGATGAGGCCGCGCGTCGGATGATTCCAGCGGACGAGAGCCTCAAAGCCCGTTAATTGCTGCACCTTCAGATCTATAATAGGCTGGTAGTAGAGAATGAACTCCTTGCGGTCAACAGCGCCCCGTAAATCCGTCTCCAACTGCATCCGGTTGAGAATGTTGGCGTGCATCTCGGCATCGAAAACCTCGTAGGAGGCGTTCCCGCGGTCTTTCGCCTCGTACATTGCAATGTCAGCGTCGCGCAGTGGCTGCTCCGGCCGTTCGTACCAGTCTGTGTCTATTGCGATCCCTATACTCAAGGATGGATAAATATCATTTCCTTTGATACTGAGCGGGGTCGACAAGCTCCTCTTTGCCCGATCTGCAACTTCTATCGCATGAGCAGGATCGCTTATATTCTCCAGAAGAATTGCGAATTCGTCCCCTCCCAGGCGAGCTACCGTATCGCCGGGGCGAACGCAGTCAATGAGCTTGCGGGCGACCATGACGAGGACCTGGTCCCCGATGAGATGACCAAGGCTGTCATTGATTACTTTGAACCGGTCTATATCGCAGAAGAGCACGGCGTAGAAGGGAGTGCCTGCACGCCGCTGAGACGTGGTGATGGCATGCTGGAGCCTGTCCATAAAAAGGGTCCGGTTCGGCAGGCCGGTCAGCGCATCGTGGAAGACATCATGGGTGAGCTTCTCTTCGATCCTTTTCCTCTCGGCAACCTCATCTTCAAGTTTCGTATAACTGTTCTTCAATGATATGCTCATGGCATTGATATGGGACGCGAGCTCGCCCAACTCGGTCTTGTCCTGGTAGTCAACGGTATGCCCCGCGTCGCCCGAGGCGATCATTCGAGTCGCCTTGACGAGTGTATTGACGGGCTGAGCTATCCCCTTTATAAGATTCCTGGCAGCGACAGCGCCGGCGATCAATGTTACCGTCACGGTCCCCGCGAGCATGGACCAAACCCACTCGGTCCCGTTCTCGAGGCCCTGCGCCGCGCTTCTGATATACAGGGCTACGACAGCGGAACCAAGAATGGAGATGATAAAAAGGGTCGTGAGAGAAACAAATATCTTCCGCTTCATAAGGCAGCAATTTCCTCAAAAATATCTTTATTGTGATGATAAAGCTGAAACAAATGTTCGATACTTTCTGAGTCCGCAGTTTAGACTGACTGCCTGAAGAAAGCAATAAAAATTCAACTTTATAGAATATTGGCTGCTCATTGAGAAATTCGGAATGAACCTTATAACAAGGCACGTAAAGATTACCGAAAGATGAACAGCGCACATGAAAAGTCATCTTTCAAAAACGGAGCACATTTGGCTTTCGGAACAGTCCTCAAGGTTTCCGGCCTACGATCCCTTCGCTAATATCTGGTCCCATAAAAATAATAGTTCGCCGTATACGGGACCCGCGCCTTTGTGCCGGCCGTTGCCCGCGTGCATCGGTCAGCAGGCGCCTTGCCCCCTTCGGTATTAAGACGCTGAATGCTCACAATTTGGCTGAAGATGCCGGTCCCTGTATGCGCTTTCCCACGCAGCAGCAGCCAGGGAACAGCTGCCGGATCAGGTCCATTGTCCTTTGCCAGGACCTCACCCACCACCTTGCTGCCGTCATTTGCCTCCCACGTAGGGCCCGCATAGTGTTTTCCGAGCTTGTGAGCCTGATCGTCGAGCAAAACAGCCTCCGGCGCAAGGAATGCCCAATCGAACCTGGCTGGGTCTTTTTTTACGGCCTTGCACACATAGATCTGCACACCCACGCCCCGCAATGCGAATGACAACTTCTGATCGTTCGGAACACTCAAGGGAGCAGGGATCTTTGGCGTCATGCTGAGGTGATGAGCAGCGCAGCCCGAAAATAACATCGTCGTGAGCACAGCACATGTCACTGCCCTTATTGAACGTTTTTTCATAGATATACTCCTTGACATCTGATGTGCGGTCTTTTTTAAAGGAGGCAAAATGGAACTCTTTCTGTAAACCAGAGTAAAACAATTATCGGCGAATGTCAACGATTTCAGTCACACTTCGGGCATTATTAGCCTGTCCTTGAATTCGCCCGGGTGGGGGAGGTATAATATGAGTAGAAAAAGTTTTATCGGTAAGGAGGTAGATCTATGGTAACCGTAGGGTTGTTCGTACGTTTGGAGGCAAAACCGGGAAAAGAGACTGAAGTAGAGCGCTTTATCAAGAGCGGTCTTCCACTCGTCATGGATGAGCCGGATACATGCGCTTGGTTCGGGATCCGATTGGGGCCGTTAACATTCGGCATCTTCGATGCATTCCCGGATGATAAAGGCCGGCAGGCACATCTCTCAGGCAAGGTCGCAGCTGCCTTGATGGCGAAGGCCCCCGAGCTCCTTGCGAAACCGCCTGTTATTGAAAGAGTTGACGTGCTTGCGGCCAAGCTCCCCGAGGCCGTCATCTCGAAAGTGAGAAGGGCTGCTTAAATGGGCATTTCATAGAGGACTTCACTGCGCCAGTCGCGCAGTGTTCGTAACCTCAGAGGCCGGAGAACAATTTTCTCCGGCCTTTATTTTGAAGACACGCCTCCCTTGTGCTCTATTCCCAACCCGCAAAAACCTGCTATACTTATATAGACGATATAATTCGCTTCATTCCTATGGAAGCCCCTCTCCTTCCTCCCCCGCTGGAGAGGATTAAGGTGAAGGGCGGTCTGTTACAAAGCCCCTCTTGAATGCAGGAGGTTCACCAATGCCTGAAAAAAACAGAAAGATCCGAAAAGTGTTCAAAAGCAGGCCCACGATCGAGGGGGCAGGGGTCCATCTCAGGCGCGTCTTCGGAAACAGCGAGGTCCCGCTCTTTGACCCGTTCCTGCTGCTCGACGATTTTCGCAATACCGACCCCTATCAATACATCAAGGGCTTTCCCTGGCACCCCCATCGCGGCATCGAGACGATCACCTACGTCCTGCAGGGAGACGTCGAGCACGGCGATAGCATGGGGAATAAGGGTGTCATCACGTCGGGCGACACGCAATGGATGACCGCGGGAAGCGGCATCATTCACCAGGAAATGCCCAAGGGAGACGACGAAGGCGTGATGGATGGTTTTCAACTCTGGGCTAATCTTCCGAGGTCGCACAAGATGATGGACCCCCGGTACCGTGACATCAAAAGCTCGCAGGTGCCGGAGGTGGTGATGAAGAGCGGCGCCACGGTCAAGGTCATCTGCGGGACCATAGAGGGAAAGACGGGCCCGGTCAGGGACATCGTCATCGATCCCGAATATCTCGACGTCACGATGCCTGCCCGTTCCGAGTTCGTCCACAAAACGACGCGCGGCCACACGGTCTTCGCCTACGTGATCAAGGGAAAGGGGGTCTTCTGCAACGAAAAGAACCCGTATGCATACGACGCCCAGGGCGAGAACTATTTCGACATGGAGCGCGATCCCTACATCCACAATGGAACGGCTGTCCTCTTCGACAACGGCGACCAGGTCACGGTCGCGGCGCAGGACGAACCGGTGCGCTTTTTGCTCATATCGGGCAAGCCCATTGGCGAGCCCGTGGCGTGGTACGGCCCAATCGTGATGAACACGGAAGAGGAGCTGCGAGTTGCATTTGAAGAGTACCAGGAAGGAACGTTCATCAAGTCGGGCAGCAGCAGATCCTGAAAGACGACCAAGAGCATTACCTGAGTCAAATTCTGCAACTGTTGTTCAGTGGGGTTCGTGCCGGGCACATTCGGATCGCTGGTCTGGCGGTCATACTGCGCCTCGTCAGCTGCGCGTTCGTGCCGTCAGTGATCACGGGGTCTTTAATGTAGTTCGCCGATTTTTAAATAAAAGGATCCCAACGCCGACAGAGATCATTACTGCACTCAGCATCTGTCCCATCGTGAAAGCGCCGAGGATAAATCCGATCTGCGGGTCCGGCTCTCTAAAGAACTCGGCAATAACCCTGAAGACCCCGTATAAAATAAGAAAAAGAGAAGTGATTGTACCTGCCTTGTAATTCTTATCCTTAACAAACCAGAGAAGGGCAAAGAGGGTGACGCCTTCAAGAAGAAATTCATAGAGCTGTGACGGGTGCCTCGGAAGAGGTCCGCCTGCCGGGAACACCATACCCCACGGCACATCGGTGACTCTGCCGTAAAGCTCTCCATTTATGAAGTTCCCCAATCTGCCCAATCCGAGCCCGATGGGGGCGGTCACCATAACAAGATCGGCAAGCACCCAAACATCATATTTCTTTTTCACTGAAAATATCACTCCGGCAACTACGGCGCCGATCAACCCACCATGAAACGACATGCCTCCGTGCCAGACTGCGAATATTTCTGCCGGATTTTTGAGATACTCGCTGAAATTATAAAACAGGACGTAGCCGAGCCTGGCTCCCAGGATAAGACCTGCTATAAGGAATGAATAGAGGGAATCGATGTCGTCTGTATTTATCGCCAGCTTCTTTTTCTTAATCTGGTATTTGACAAGAATATAGGAGGCGGCAAACCCGAGAAGGTACATGACACCATACCACCTCACGGACAAGGGGCCGATCTTGATCATGACAGGTTCTATCTTCGGAAATGGGATCATGGCATTATTTGGCGCAAAAAGAAGACGGGCAATGTCTCCGGCGCCTCAATAGCTGTACCTGAGTCCAATGCTGTAAATGTTGTCAGTGGTATTCGTGCCGGGTACATTCGAATCGCTGACCTGGTGGTCATATTGCGCGTCGAGAAACCATTTTTTCATGAGTTCCCATTCAAGCCCCAGAGAGATCGTTTGGGCCGTTACTTTGAAGTCCGAGGGTTGGTCAAAGTTGCGGACAAGGTAATTGTATCCAAGAAGAACGGTAGCCCGCGGCGCAACCAGATATCCGGCCCAGATGCTCGCGGCATTGCCCTGATAGGTAAAGAACGGGGAATCGGCGGAATTCTTCTCAAAATCGTAGCTTTCCTTTAGCCAGAAAGACGGCGCAAACCGCTCCTTAAACAACAGGTTCGCTCCATAAGCCGAGCTGTTGCGCTGTGAATCATTATATCCTTTGATTGCGCCGTTGATCGCCAATCTTGCGGTGACTATATCGCCCAGGCCTTTGTTGATACCGGTGCTCAAGCTTCCTATCGTGGAATCGAATTGAGTAAAAGAACTGTAGGAGGTATGCTGCACGCCACCTGCAAAAAAGATCCAGGTATCATCTGCGATCCGCGTGGTACTCCCGAGGTTCGCGAAGAGGTTGATGGAGGTATCGCTGTTCGATTGTGAACTCGACCCGAGATATTGCGGTGTCTGGCCGCCCATGCCGGTCATACTCATCGCGCTCATCATCCCGGCACCCGGTGCAGTCGTCACTCCCGCTGTCCCGCCTCGCTTGTCGGATAAAAGGCCGATGACATTGTCTTCATATGTTCCCTTGACCTCAACATTATAAAAAATGCCCGCCTGAGCGGCCGGGACCGATCCGAGATACATGAACAGCGCTAAACAGATGCTGCTAGCGTAAATTACGAAACGATGAGTATGCATGCGTTCTTTCTCCCTGTCCTGTCTTCACTGATCCCGATCTTCGTCAAATTGGAACAGGTTCATCCGGGGGGCACGCCGAATATCAAGGCATCCGGCAGGCTGTAAATGAAAAAACCATTTGACCCTGAATGAACTTCCCGTCTTCTTGTATCACATCCTTCCGCCCCGGCCTCCCATGCTTCCCATACCGGATCCACTGCCGCCCATGCCGCCGGAGCCCTGACCGTCCATCATCCCTCCCCCCGGCTGCTCATGCATGTTACGCATATCTCCCCGCTCCATATGGGATTCCATGCCGGAAACAATCTCGTCCATGGAACGGTTCTTCCTGAGCCCTTCGACCATGTAGCGCTCCATGGTCTCCAGGTCTTGTCCGGAATAACCCCGATCGATCGCGGAATGGACCATCCGCGACGCCTGTTCCGCATGCATCCCGTTGCCGACAAACACCGTCATCGTGTCCACAGCCCGGTCAAAGAGCACGATCGAACCCTTCTGTTCCCGTACTTTCTCGCCCGTGCGCATGATGGCGTCTGAGGGGATGGATTTTTCGAGCGCCCTCGCCACGGTCTCGACCGCGTCGTCCGATCGCCCGGAGTGAGCGAGTTTCACTCCCCTGCTTTCGATCTTCTCCACCATCGGTTTGGCTGTCGCGAGATGATTGGAAAGCCTCTGTGTCACTCCCGAGATCCTCTCTGCCGGAACCCCTTTGGCCAGCCCCTGCTCGATCCGGTCAAGGACAAGCCGCGACGGCAGGTGCTGCTCCCTCACCCTGGTCGTGGTTTCGAGAAAGCCTTCTATGGCTGAACCGGGTACGCCCTGTTTCAGTCCGCGGGTGATGATGATCGCCACGTCTTCAGCCGGAATGCCTGAAGTCACCGCGTGATCGGCCTTCATGAGAATTCCCGCCTTC
This sequence comes from Nitrospirota bacterium, assembly GCA_049793155.1. Classification (GTDB taxonomy): domain Bacteria; phylum Nitrospirota; class UBA9217; order UBA9217; family UBA9217; genus JALNZF01. Next base: position 11,570 of record JBARBN010000002.1, on the reverse strand, counting down.
GCTTCCTTCGTAAGCGATGATTGTTCGACGGTGACCCGTGCCTCACCGAGATGTCTTGAGCCCGCCTCGTCAGCACCGGCTCGCAGCCCGAACGTCAGCGTCATCAATCCGACGAGCGCAGGCAAAACGACCATTTTTGTTATTTTGTTCATGGTCCGTCCCCTCTTGTTCATATGGCTACCCTCAAAACGGAATTCTTTTGTCCGAAGCCGTCATCATCGTACGATTGCGCATTCGGGTCAGGGACCCAGACCTTGCCGTCAACGACGAACATATAGGAATAAGCCCCGGGCTTCAAGGGGATATTGATGGTCCATAAGCCGTTATTCCCTTTCTTGAGGATGTTCGAATCGACTTTCCATTTATTAAATGTGCCCGCCACCGCTACCTGCCTTGCCTGAGGCGCGGACAAGGTCATGGTTACGGTGACCAGTTGATCCTGCGCAGGAACAGCCGCGGTATCAACAGGCCTGTTCTGGACCCGGACCACCTGGGTGAGCACAAGGGCGACAAGCCCGACGGTTGCGAGCGCAGTGGCCATGTTCCATCGAAGCGCCCTGCCCTTGAAGAAAAAATTCCAGGCCCGCCGTCCGAGAGGCGCCTTTCTGGGCGGCAGCCTTCTCATGACCTCGGCCGTAAAGAAGGCCGGGGCCGGCATGCGTTCGCTCTTTTCCACCGTGCGAAGCGCACGGGCGATGTCATCAAACTCTTCCCTGAGGACCGGGTCCGCCTGGACCTGGGCCTTCATATCCAGTTGTTCATCGGGAGCAGCATCACCATCGAGGATCTTATGGATAAGATCCCTGTTCAGTTCGTTCTTGTTGTTCATACCCTGTCCCCCATTTCCTGCAGGAGTTCTTTGAGCATTTCCCGTCCGCGATGCGCCCGTACTTTCAGCGCGTTGACGCTGACGCCGAGGATGTCCGCGATCTCGCGATAGTCCAATCCCTCGATGTGCTTCAGCACGATCACTTCCCGGTACTCATCGGGCAGGGAGTTCAGCGCTTTTTGGACCGCATCGCCTGTCTGCCGTGATGACGCGGTTTGTTCCGGTGTTCGTTCCCTGGATGGCACAATATCACTGATCTCATCCACCTGCACCGTATCCCACTCGGCCCTCAAACGGTCCTTGCACTTGTTCACCACGATCCTGTAGAGCCAGGAAGAAAACTTGGAGCCGTACTGAAATTTTTCCAGCGATGCGTAGGCCGAGATAAAACTTTCCTGGGACATGTCCTTGGCTGCATCCGCGTCACCGAGCATGCGGTAGGCGATGTTATACGCCATGGCCTTGTACCTGTCCACGAGGACGGCATATTGTTCGGACTCTCCTTCCAAACACAGCCTTATGATCTCACGCTCTTCAGTTTCAGGAGAAATACTCATCATTCACATCCATTAGACGAAAGACAACCAAAAAAGGTTACCGGTATTAAGACTTTTTTTCGATCACCACGACCGAGTTTTTGCCCCCGAAACCATCATCAGCCCGGGGAGCTCCGGGATCAATCCGCCACTCTTTTTTATTTATGAAAAAAAGGTATTCGTACCGGCCTTCAGGGAGGGGCAGGATAATGGTCCAGACGCCGTTCCTGTCCGGACCGGTGAGCATATTTCTATGAACATCCCATTGATTGAAGCTTCCCGCGATCGCGACACTTTTCGCCTCAGGCGCATAAAGGGGGAAATATACTCCCTCAGGACGCACCTCGGGGCCCAGATGCCTGGGTCCGCAGCCGGTGATGGATACAGCAAACAACATCAGCACCGCTATTTTCAAAACGATCCGTCGCATTGGAGACCCACAATCTGTCGTCAATTCTTTTGTCTCGCGAAAGCTAAAATCATATTAAAATTTCTTTCTCTATTATACCATCTCAAAGAAATATGGAGGATATCCTGCATGAAAGGTAGCGCTGCAATACTTAGGTGCTGCATTTTGCATTATTCTTATGATTCACGCTCGCTGCTGTATAAAAAAATACCGGCAGTAGAATGACCATCCTACTGCCGGTATGTCATCGTTAAGACAGTGATTCCGTTGCAAGGACCCCTGTCCTAAATTATTGAATTATCCCGTTGGTTGTATTCAGTTGCGTAAAGAGTGCGCTCACAGCCGAAGCAGCGAGGCCGGACTTATTCCCGGATGATCCCATGAACGCCGTTATGGCAGTCGCCAGCCCGCTCGTTCCGGCCGTGGACTGCATCATGGTGCCGCCTCCGCCCATCATGCCTCCGCCCATGCCACCCATCGTGATCTGCGTGCTGCCCATCTTACCATCCATCATACCGTCGGACGCATCATTCATCATTGCCGTTATCAGCGCCGCAGGATCGGTCATACTGATGGTCTTAGTGGCATACTGAGACATGGCGGCAATGACAACGCCGTAGTTCGTCATGGATGTCGTTATATCTCCGGATACTAATTGAGCAGCGTTTATCGGCGTTGTCTGGAGAATGTCAGTGACCATGAAATAGTTGCCCACTGCAGTGTTCGCCGCGGTGATATTTGCATCCACCATGCCGCCGGTCATTGCCTGGACCCGTGCCTGGGCCATGGACGTAAGGGGCGTCACATGAATACCCGTGATACTGGCTCCGCTCGCGATGGTCGATATGACCGCAGTCATGAAATCGCCGGTCAACATCGTCATGGTTGTATCGGTAGCCAGATTTGTATACGACCCTCCGGTCATTTTGAGCATGACTGGACCGGAGTAGGCGCCAAGGGACAGACTGAAGCCGCCCATGCTGTTCGTAGTCCCGCTGGCCAGCTGAGCGCCCATGGAGCCGCCACTCACTGAGTATGCCATGACAGTGGCGTTGCTCATTGTCCCGTTAAAGACTGTTCCGCTCACCATCCCGTTCATGGGCGTTCCGCCTCCACTCTGAATAGTCCCGGTTGCCGCAGAAGCCAGCTGGGTCATGAGCGTCTGCATTTCACTCGCGGTCACGTTTGCCTTATTCAGAGGGGATGCAATGAACTTCGCCATTTCCGTGGCGAGTCCGCTCGTACCAGCAGTTGTGGTCATCATGGAGCTGCCTGCCATCATCCCGCCCATCATGACCGGGGTACTTCCCATCAAGCCGTTCATAACGCCGTCTGACGCATCATTCACCATAGCCGTAACCATGCTGGACGAGGAAGTCATTCCCATATCCGTTGCGGACTGAGATATTGCCGCAATAGCCATGCCGTAATTCCTCATGTCCTGCGTCGCAGTGCCACTTGCCCCTGATACGAGCGGATTCATGGGCTGCGTATGCAGGATGTCGTTCACCATAAAGTAACTGCCTATGGAAGAATTTGCCGCTGTAATGTTTGCGCCTGTCATGCCGCCTGCCATGTTGTTGGCCATGGCCTGGGCCATAGAGGTGAGCGGCGTTACCTGAATATTGGTTATTGTTTCGCCGCTTATGATCGAGGGCACGATCGCGGTCATCACATCGCCGGGAGACATGGTCATGGTCAGACCTGTTGCCTCATCGATATACGTTCCGCCGCTCATCTGCAGCATGACGGGGCCGGAGTAGGTACCGACGGACATGCTGAAATTACCCTGTGCATCCGTCGTGCCGCTGGCCAGCTGCGTGCCCATAGCGCCATTGCTGACAGCATATGCCGTTACCGTCCCTCCGTCGACCGGCCCCTTGACCGCCGTGCCGCTGACCATTCCATTTGCGCCCGTTGTTCCACCATTCACAGCCGGAGCCGTACTGCTGCTGCTTCCACCGCAGCCAAAAAGCAGCGACAGGGAGCCGATTAAAAGAGTAAGAGCCATTATTGACTTAAGATTCTTGAGTCTTCGCATTGAATATATCCTCCGTAGTTTTTTCGATATTATTTGCTGCAATTGTGGATTAGACGACGTGGAAAGGAAAAGGTTACAGGAATAATTCGCGGGATTATTACTTAGGTTATTACCGTTTGTTCCTCTTTCGGTTTCACAGCGATACTTTCAATACCGACAATTGCTCTATATTTTTAATACGACCCTGCTCTAAATAAGTCAAGAATTAAGGTGAAGCGCTACAATTCTTCCCAAGGCCTTTAGTATGAGAAGTGGACCATGGCTATTGATTAATAACTATTTCTATTATTGCTGATAAGATAATTCCCTTTGTTACCGAGAAACTTCGCGCATCATGATGTTCCTCTGCGAATTTTTTTCTGCCGATCGCTCAGAAATGTCCCGCATCGGACCGTCTCGATCCATCGGTCCTCTTAAATCCGGCTTTTTTCCCCCATGCGCTCACCTGCCAGTTGTCCGCCCTGCCTGACTCGGATATCCAGGGGGGCACTGAGAGCCGAAGACGCTTCGACAAGGCATACACATACGGTTCATACGACCGGCGCATTTCATTCAGCCTCCGGTCCACATCTGCTCCTTCCTGCAGGCGCATGCCCTCACCCTTGAGAATGGCCTGCAGGGCAGCAAGATCAGCCGCTGGAAGACGATCGGTCTCAGGCTCGCGGGGCGGTGTATGCAGAACGAGGGCCAGGTCCACGACGACGTGCCGCGCCATGGCAAAGGTCAACTGGGCCTGGCGCACGCTGTCTCCCACGGTGCTGGATATGACAAACGAGCATGTGTCCAGGACGGCGGTGAGCGCCGCCAGCCAGGACTGGTTGTCGTGCTGGGAGCGAAAATAGACGAGTACCGGGTATGAAAGGTGGCTTTCGAGCAGCTCCGCGGACCAGCGCTCCCATTCATGGAGCAGCTGCGTCAGGGAATTGCCCGCGCTGAACTGAACATGCCGCCGGAGTATCTCCCCGGCCGACGGGGGCGAGCCTGCGCGGGCGTCCAGAAGCGAAATGTTCACCTCCCTCCGTGAGAATGACTGGTTAAGCGCGGGGAGATAGCTGATGATGAGCGCCAGGAACGCGAACCCCATCCCGCCTTCGAGCACAACAAGCATCCGCGCCGTTGCCGTGAACGGGGTGACATCTCCCAGGCCGAGGGTGAAAAATGTCGTGCCGCTGAAATACAGGCACGTGGTGAAGCCCGCCTGACCGTCCGGCGTTTTGATGGCATTGCCCGGCGCCCAGTAGAGAAGCGCGAAGCCGATGATCAGAAAAGCGGCCCAGATGCCGAGTAATATCGGCAGGGAAAGCGGACCGTAGTAACTGAGATAATTTTCCTGTTTCCGCCGGGCCGACATTCGTACCGCCGCGGTCCAGAGCGGCCAGGTGAGCCTGTAGAAAAGGCGTACGAGCCTGAGCCGCCGCATCACACGGCGAGGGAGAACGACCGTCTCGAAGGCATCCCACAGGACAATAAGTATAAAAACGATGCCGACAATGATTGCTGCGAACTCCATACCCGCTCCTTCCGGCGCCGAACAGGCAAGTGACCGTAAGTATGCCCGATGGTGTTACGGCGGCTGGCGACCGAATGTTATCGTACATCCTGGCCTTCTCGATTAAAGTATAACACTGAAAAACAAAAGGGGGCTGATGCTGGTTTTCAGGGGATTTGACCGATGTATGCGATGAAGTTGGTGCGGTTTTTCCGATGCGTTTTCCACTCCGCATTTACGCGGCAATATATTCGGCCAGATCGAGCAGACGCCGCGCGTATCCGTATTCATTATCGTACCAGGCCAACACTTTCACCACTCTGTTCATGATGACCTTGGTGGCGTTGGCATCCACGATGGCCGAATGTTCATCGCCGATGATATCGGCGGATACCAGTTCATCTCCGGTATATCCCAGGATGCCCTTCATGGCGCCCTCGGCAGCCGTCCTGAAAGCCTCATTCACCATTTCCGAGGTCGCATCTCTCTTCAGCCGCGCCGTAATATCGGTGAGCGACCCGTTGGCGACCGGCACGCGCACGGCGATGGCGGACATTTTTCCCTTGAGTTCCGGGAGAACGCGCTCCGTTGCGGTGGCAGCCCCGGTACTGGACGGGATCAACGAGAGCGCGGCAGCGCGGCCCCTCCGCCGGTGTTTTGGGGAAGACTCGTCTATGAGCGCCTGAGTTGCTGTGTAGGCATGAATCGTCGTGACCATCATGTATTCGATCCCAAATGCATCGTTCAGGACCTTGGCGGTCGTTGCCAGACAGTTCGTTGTGCAGGAAGCATTCGAGATAATGTGATGTTTTTGGGGATCGTATGCTTTTTCATTTACCCCCATGACCACCATCAGGTCCTCGTTTTTCCCTTCTGCGCTTATAATGACCTTCGACGCTCCGGCGGCAAGATGTTTAGCCGCGTCTTCCCTCTTCAGAAAGTGGCCCGTGCACTCCAGTACTATATCAATGTCGAGCGACCGCCACGGCAGTCCTTCCGGGTCTTTTTCGTGGGAGATCGCGATCCTCCGGCGCCCGATCTCCAGATAATCCGGACCTGTCTTTATCTCGAACGGAGCGCGGCCGTGAACAGAGTCATACTTGATAAGATAGGCAAGGTCCTCGACCGACGCGGGACTGTTGGCCGCCGCAAGGATGACATTCTTCGGCGGGTTTGTCAGGCATTGGCGTACGACCAGCCTCCCGATTCGTCCGAGACCGTTAATGGCAATTCGTTTCATAGATCAACCCCTCTCCTAGTAGAACTCTATGCCCGATCCGGTATTGCGGGCAAGGGCATGAAGAAATCAAAGGCGTCTGACTGAATTATAACAGCATTGCATAGCCCTGTGGGCCCACCTGTCTCCTTTTCGAACCTCACGCGCCATCCCGCAACTGGAAGCAGGTCCCTGAAAAAACAAGACCGGTCATTCCATCGATGCTGATGGCCGCTCCCTCCTGAACGCGGGTAGTTCCGATCAATGCATACGGTTGATCCTGTTCATCCCTTGCCACCTTCATGTCGGCGCACGCGACGACAGCCGTCAGGCCGAATTTATGCGCGAGTACCGCCGCGTGAGACGTCACCCCTCCTGATGCCGTCACAATTCCTCTGATGACCGGCATCAGCGAGACATCATCCGTATTCGCTGTTTTGCGGATGAGGATAACGGGCACACCTGATTCCCTTCCCAACCTCTCCACCGCGCCTGGTGATGTTGAGAATGACGCTACGCCGCTCAGCGCTCCCCCGTTGGCGCCGATGCCGTGGCCGATCACCCGCGACTCCATCCCGCAGATCTCATCGAAACTGCGGGAGAATTGTTTTCCGGGTTCCATACGTCGCGTCTGAAGTACGGAAAGAATACGCCGGCCTGTCGCGTCGCGGGTGTAGGTCACTTCCACTTCCTGCGGCAGTTTGCCGAACGCGTCTTCGACCGACCCCGCGAGGCTCTGATGCAGTTGGAAAAGCCCGGGGTCCTCGTCCTCGAGGCTTTTCTGACCGGCGGCTGACTGCACTCGCGACAATGGCCGGCTGTACTTTCTGCCGGAAACAAGCTCATCGCCGCTTGCGCCTTCGCGCGTCTCCCCGTAAACGGCCGGCTCGAGCGTGGAAGGGTCCCTCGTGAAGAAGACTGACGCACCCGACCCCTCCTGATTGCCGGAAACCATCTCCATAAGCGTAACGGAAGTGCCCCACTCCTCTGATGTTCCGGTGGCCGAGCGGAACTGGCGGGCGCGGTCGCTGTACCATGAGGAGTAAACGGCACGGACACATTGCCGTAACTGTTCATATACGTCCGAAGGGACCTGCAACCGCATTGCACTGAGCCGCGATTTATACAGACCGACCAGGGACCCCAGCTGCGATGCGTCAAACGGTTGTCCAGCGCCGAGGGAGACCGAACTGCGATGTTCCCTCACAATCTCTTCAAAGAACTCGATATCAAGTCCGTATATGGCGGTCCCATAATATTCGATGAACCTCCGGTACGAATCCCAACCCAATCCGGGATTGCCGGTGTTTCGTATGAATGCCTCAAGGGTCTGCTCGTTCATGCCGCAGTAGAGAATCGAGGACAAGATCCCGGGCATGGATGGGTATGAACCGCTTCGCACCGAGATAAACAACGGCCGCACGGTACCGCCGAATTCTTCGTTTGTTTTCATCTCGATCGCCTTCACTGCCTCCCTGAGGATTGCGGGGTAGCCTGGCTGGTCCGTGTAAAAAAGATAGTCCCGCGTATGTCGAGCAGGCAGGACAACCCCTGCCGGAATGGGGATTCCCTGCTCCTTCAGGTAAATGAGATTTTTTGCCTTGCTGCCCAATTCCGGTGCAAGTGCTATCGCATCCTGGAGCGAGATCGCCTGGATGTCGTAAAACTCATGCAGCTGAGGCGGTTCTGCGGCTTCCTGTTCGCCGTCCGCGCCGGCGGCTATGCGTGACCGCAGGACGCTCACGAGCGACTCCAGAAACCGGTCGGACTCGACAAGGCCGGGAATGCTGTTCAGGAGGTTCCGCATGACAACGTCCGCAGCTTTCCCGGCAAAGTCGGGTGAGTCGGCGTCCAATTTCCGGATATGCTCCGGGAAGTCATCACGCGGATAGTTTTTGATGATCTCCATAAGGGGGCCGTGGAAGGTTCTGCTGAGTACCGATACCATCCATGCCAGTTCCTTCTGCCACATCTTCAGCACGTCGATAATCTGCGTCAGATGAAGACGGCTGCGCTTAAGCACTTCAGCGAACTCGTCGATCAGGACGTTCTGCATGCCGTACGCCTTCAGGACCGCCCATGCTGCCGCGGGTGAAGCGAGCCATTGCTCAAGTTCGCTTTGAGTCCCCGTTTTTCCTTTTTCTTCTATCTCGGAGATAAGTGCCTGCAAGAGGACCGGAACATCCTCGCCGATGCGCATCATCTCGCTCAACGCATCAAACTTGGGTTCATGGTACGTCCCCAGCACCGAAGGAATGCCGAATGCGATATGCCGCTTGAAATAGAGAGATTCCTGCGGTTCTGTTCTTTTCGAAGATCGCACGACCGCTTTGAGCCGATCCAGGCGAACAATCGTGCTCAGAAAACGGTCATGGACATCGTCGATTGCAACATCCCTGCTCAGGAGCGAGTACTTTCTCACGATTTCTTTGTAAAGCTTGCATGCAAGTCCCACTTTTTCCCTGGCCTCGTCGTCTTCGCCGCCTGTTTCCCGGAGCCGGCCGGCTATCGTCTCATCCGGGATCTCCAGAAGTTTGCCCAGATGCAGCCCTCCCTCATCCCGAACACCCGAAGATCTGAAAAAGCGATTGATGACCGTTGAATATCGTTCCATGAGCCGTGGGTCCGCCTGCGCGTAGATATCAGTCGGCACCACTTCCCTCAGGACCGACGCATCATTCTCGACCCAGGACCGCATGACCTGTTCGAGAAGACGGACGTTATGGCTGCTTGCATTCACATGGACCTGTTTCCGGAGAAAATAGATGATCGGGTCATTCCCCCAGGAGTCGATCTCCGTCGAATAGTCCCTGATCCTGCTTGTAGCGCCCACTTCGTTGAAATACACCGGGAGCCTTTCGAGCAGCAGGTAATTCAGGAGAAAGCGGCCGGACATGGCGGGAGAGTTCAGATAGGCCGATATCCGGCGCTGGAACAGGCGGTCGTCGGGGATCAACACACCGCTCACCGCCACATTCACGATCACGTGGACAAGCACGCTTTCGAGGCGCTCGTCACCCTCCATGAGAAGATCCACGAATCTGGCCAGCAGCTCGAGATGTTGCGGGTCCACGTTTTCCGCCCAGGTATCCGATGATATGCCCTGCGGCCGCGACGTGGGGATGACGATCTGTTTCAAGTGGTCCCGGTACCGGGTTATAAGTCCGCTGTGGCCCGAATGCAGAACAGATCGGGCGATGCGGGGATCCAGCAGGATCTGCTGCAGCAGGGTCGAGGCAATGTCTCCCAGTCCGCGCAAAAGAGCTTCGCAAACGTCGGGCCGGCCGAGGGCGATCAGCTTGTCCAGGATCCGGGGCATGGATATCCTTACGGATTCCAAAGCCCGGCCGGATAGACGATCGGCCGCGGCAAGAAAAGCAGCGATGACTTCGGCAAAGGCATCAGCAGATGCGTTGGACAGGTCTTTTTCCGCGACTTCAAATAAAGCGGCGACGGCCTTCCGATCATCAAAAATATCCCCATTAATATCTGCAAGTAAGTCGAGCGCCCGCTCGACCTCCCCCTGGATCAGCCGCCGCTCGGCGTCAGAGAGCACCTGCGCCATCAACCGCTGTCCCCGCTCGCCAAATCGAGACAGAAGCTCTCCTTCTTCCCTGGAGGTAAGGCCGTCAAGAGGAGTCAATATCCTGCTATTCAAAAACGGCGGGGAAGCGTTCTTGGCCTTGAGCGATGTGATGAGCGATCGTACTACTTCGCGCGGATTGATATCCGGCAATCTTTTGCGGAGCCCCCGCAGCGCTGCAACCGCATGCCGAGCCTCGGGGAAAAGGTCTATCGAGGAGCGAGAAAGGGTTTTCAACCATATCTCAGCAATAGTTCGCAGTTGTACAGTATCGCTTGCGTTAGTGACGGGCAGATCAAGGAGGTCAAAATAATTTGAAAGGGGTTTGCTGGTTTCGGCAATGCCGGTGCGTTCGGCAGCGAAAAGCATAAAATGGGACAGGATATCGAAAGCCCCGTAAAAGGCCGCCGGTTCGCTCCAAAATACATCGATCGAGAGCTCATTCAGTTTTTCTGAAAAAGAAGCCCAGTCTTTTTTGGTTGAATGTATCTGAGAGACGATATCCTCGGCCTTTTGCAGCAATCCGACCTTGTTATGAAGAGGAAGCGTCAGTCGGGTAAGATTGATGCCTGCAAGATCTTCCGATAGTTCAGCGGCGGAAATATAGAGGCCGCCCGCCTTCTCTTTTTTTAAAAGGAAGGTCCCGATGTGCCTGCCGGACTGGAGAATGTCGATCTGGAGGTCCCGGGCGCGGGCGATCCTATTACTGTCTGCAGTGAATTCAAAGTACCCGCTCCGAAGAACAACTCGCGAAAGTTCGGCCCCGCCCTGGTTCAACGAGGCCTCATAATTTCCGGCAGGTATTGACAAGATGGTCCCCGTCAAGGTCGTGATGATACCGCTGTCGCTCATGCAGAAATCCTTTACGACCAGCGACGTGATGGCACCCTTGTACGCCGTCGCAAGCGTACCAACGAGGTAGTCGAGACGACAAATATCTTTATTCGCATTTATAAAATTTGTCATATAAGATGATCCATGCGTGTCATCGCTCACTCCCGAAAATACAGCGAGCGGCATCAATAATTGTCCTCTCGCCGCTTACCGCGCTTCTCTATTTAGAATAGCACCGGTATGACAAAAGTGGAAGAAATGAAAGGGAGAAAAAAGGATCAAGGGCCGGCCAGTGTAGAGTGCGCCAAAAAAAAGGCCCCCTCAGTTGTATTTACAACTGAAAGAGGGCCTCTTCGTTTTCACACTCCCTGATATCCGACTCACCGCTTTCCTTTCACAAGTAAAGCGTCAGGTAAAGACATTCAGGAGCCGGACCGCATTTGAACAGGGAGATTTATATTTTTTTGCCGTGATCACCTATCCTTCTGTTCAGGGCAATCGCTGAATCGAGCGCTTTACCCAACTATCTCAAATTCGACGTTCAGGCCCTGTTAACGGTGACCTATTTACGCTCAAAGATCGTGATGGAGCTGTTAGTTAGCGTAGAGCCGGCCGCGAGATATTTTCCATCCG
>JBARBN010000001.1:0-2882 GCA_049793155.1 Nitrospirota bacterium | reverse complement strand
TTTCCGGATTGTGCCCGCGTATAATTTTGCATGTCCCATTGGTTAACCTTGAGATTAACTTTTTCACAAAATAAGCGGCAATGGTTTGACCATTTTGACTGAATTACGGGATGAACTGAATCATGAATTGCCGAAGACTCGTGGTAAAGTTAGCTCGCTTTCGAGTTCGGCAGGCGGGGCGACCGGCTAACCACCATGAGCTGCTGTGGGGGGATGTTTGTTTTGCTCAGACAGGTATGAATTTTTTTGTCTTTGTATCGAGTATCCGCCGTACCACGGAAAGAAGATAATACGATTCAAACGGTTTCTGAAGAAAGCCATCAATTTCTTTGATCTCGTCCTTTTCGGCAACATATCTCGTATACCCTGAAACCGCAAGAACTTTGACGTCGGGATTGATCGCCTTTATCTGCCGTATGAGTTCCTTACCGTCAATACCGGGCATGACGATGTCGGATATGACAAGCGCCACATCGTGAAAAATTCGTCTATAGAGGTCCATCGCTATCGTAGAATCGCTGGTTGCAAACACCTTGTATCCTTGACTTTCCAGTGAGTCCCGCATGATGTCCAAAATATCCTGTTCGTCATCAACAATCAGAAGGGTTTCCTTTCCACCGGCCTGCTTTAAAGATCCCTTTGCCCCGGCAACGGATGCGAGGGCTCCAGCAGGTAGAAAAACAGAAAACACGCTTCCGACACCGAGCGTACTCTGAACGGAGAGATATCCCTCATGGTCTTTGACAGCTCCGTAGACCATGGACAGGCCGAGGCCGGTACCTTTTCCCTGTTCCTTCGTGGTAAAGAAAGGTTCAAAAATCTTGTTCACGATATCCTCAGGAATTCCGGCGCCGGTGTCAGAGACGCTGATCTGGACATATTCCCCGGGAGGGACATAGGGAGGGACATCCGGCATGCTCTTCACTATTGTCCTCGATTGCGTGTGGATGACGATGCGCCCGCCCGTTTTCGGCATGGCATCGCGGGCATTGACGATGAAATTCATAATGACCTGTTCCATCTGATTCACATCGCCCTGGATCAAGGGGAGCCGGTTATCAAGTTCTACGCTCAGGTTAATGCTCTTGTCGATGACCTGCTCGAGCAGTTTTATTGTCTCATACACCACATCGTTCAGATTGATCGGAGTTCGCTCGTATTTGCTTTTTCGCGCAAAGCCAAGAAGTTTTGAGATCATTCTCCCTGCCCGTCGCGAGGCATCTTCAATAACGTTAAGACTGCGTGTCGCCTTTTCGTCCAGCACAGCAAACCGGCGAATGAGGTCTGTGTGGCCGAGGATGGCGGTCAAAATATTATTAAAGTCGTGCGCGATCCCGCCGGCGAGGACTCCGACGGATTCCATCTTTTGAGACTGCATGAGATGTTCCTGAAATTTTTTCTTCTCGGTGATATCACGATAGAATGACTGAACAAAAGGCTCATTCCCGATGTTGATGGCCTTGGAACTTACTTCGACATGGATGGTGGAGCCGTCCTTTTTGTTGTTCGTGGCCTCAAACACAAGAGATTCCCCAGCCAGGATCCGGTTCATTCTCTCCGACAGGTTGCTCTTATCGCCGTCGCCCGCCAACAGTTTTATATGGGCGCCAATAAGCGATTCTTTATTAAAACCGTGCATTTCACAGGCTCTGTCATTTGCGTTCAGGATGATGCCGTGATGATCCATGACGATAATCCCGTCCGTCGCATTTTCAAAAAGGGACCGATGCCACTGTTCGGATTCGTGGAGCTCTTTTGTTCGCTCTTCGACCATGGATTGAAGCTGGAGCGAATAGGATTCGAGTTGTTTTGTCTGTTGTTCCAGGTCGTATTGGAGTCCGAGCTCGCTTATTAGTCGTTGTTGGCTAAGATATCTCCACGCAATAGATATAGTAAAAGTTGAGATTAAGAAGGACAGCGGCATAGAAAAATATCTGAGATCTAACGATTTGTCAGTAAGAATGATGGGGATAAGATAAATTGAAAATGCAATTATGGATATGTAAATAGTGTGGTTTAGATTAATGGGTATAAAGCCAACAACAAACATGATGACAAGAAAAAACCCAGCATAATAAGTGGATGCGTGTCCACCAAAATGTAAAATCATGTATTCTATAATACAAACAGAAAATATTACGGCACAGTAGGTGATTAGTAATTGAACGTTTCTCCTGACAATTTTGCGATTAATAATATATAAAAAGGTAAGCCCAGCCGCGCCCAACAGCCTGTACTTAAAAAAGTCAACAAAATTATTGGGCGTTGCCACATAATCCATGATTGTTAAGGCAAGAAAAAAAAGGGCAGCGAAAAAGAGTGCCCATCCTACCCAATACTGCATAAGTTTTGATATTCTGTCGTTAATGTATTGTGAGCGTAACATACTTTATATTTTACCAGATTTTTTTTATAATTCTATAAATATTAGATGGTTACTTGAATAAACCTTGCTCACGCTTTATGATAAAGTTTGCGGCATGATGGCCAAGAGTCGCAACACTTGGAATTCCATGGGTTTGTGTGGTCCAATGCCCGGTCAGATAAAGGCCCTCGACGAAAGTTCTCTGACGGAAATCGGGATCAAACGATTGTGTCTGTAATAATTCCCAACCATAGTTTGCTCCCTTATAGTTTTTTGTATATCTGAATAGAGTGTTTGGAGTGGCGGAATCAAAAAAAACAATATGTCTCCTAATGTTTGGAATAAGCACTTCAAGCCTATTGAGAAGACCTTCTGCAATCTTTTTCTTATTTTGTTTCCAAAATTCGACTGTTTTAAAGGATGTAAGGCAAAATAACAATATTGTTTTATTGTCAGGAGATACCCTAAATACATATCCACCACCGATATCCCAAAAGTCGTCACGCATTGTGTATGC